>JBBQNT010000037.1:0-20862 GCA_038330215.1 Gemmatimonadales bacterium | reverse complement strand
TCGGCCCTCGAAGATTTCTATCGGCGCATGCGTCGCGATGTCGGCACGTTCATCACACGACGCGATCTGGAGGGGGCGCCGACGCTGGCGCCGCTGCTGGCGAAAACGCCGGGTGTGCGCCTCGAAACGAATGTCTACGGGGATCAATCCATTTCGTTTGCGCGATGTCGGCCGGGTCTGGGAACGGCTGGACGCGAGAATCCGATCGCATACTTTCTCGATGGCCTCCGCACCACCGGCGATCTACTGACCGTGTTTCGTCCGCAGAATATCGAGGCCATCGAGATCTACCGTGGACCATCCGAGCTGCCGCCAGAAGCCATGGGCAATGCGTGCGCCGCCGTGTTCATCTGGTCTCGCCGATCACCGTAGACTGACAATCCAGCGGCGCCCCCTGTGACCCCGAGCTCGATCCAGAAGTTCTCGTGCAAGGTGTCGGCGCAGTCCATGGACGTCTCGCGCGCCGGTGCGCTAGATCACGATCCCACAACGGCTTGTGCCCTTTCGGGTGAACCGATAGCTTAACTACATCGTCGTCTCCGCTGTCGCGAATCCTGCGCGGGCGGTTCGTTGGCGGCTGGGCGCCCACCGGGTGGTCGGCGAAGCCAGCGGGTCGCCCGATTGCGTTTCGCGGCGCGGTGTCTCAAGCGCTTTCCATCGCGCCTCGCGCTCCCCCGGTAACCGGATGTTCTGGCCCTTCAAGAAGGCGTCGCTGTTCCCAGCCAATGCCATTGCCGTTGACCTCGGCACGGCCAACACGCTCATCTACGTGAAGGGCGAAGGCATTGTGCTCAACGAGCCGTCCGTCGTGGCGCTCGATCGCGAAACGAAGAAGATCAAGGGCGTCGGTCTCGAAGCCAAGCGCATGCTCGGACGTACGCCCGAAGGCATCATGGCGGTGCGTCCCATGAAGGACGGTGTCATCGCCGATTTCGACGTGACGGAAAAGATGCTGCGCTATTTCCTCACGCTCGTCATCGACAAGCACGTCTTCAAGGTCAAGCCGCGCGTCATCGTGTGCGTGCCGTCCGGCATCACCGAAGTGGAAAAGCGCGCCGTGCGAGACTCCGCACTCGGCGCCGGTGCCAAGGAAGTGTTCATGGTCTCCGAACCGATGGCCGCCGCCATCGGCGTTGGGCTGCCCGTGGATTCGCCCACCGGCAATATGGTGATCGACATTGGGGGGGGGACCACGGAGATCGCGGTCATCGCGCTCAACGGGATCGTGAGTGACACGTCCATTCGCACCGGCGGCGATGAACTCGACATGAGCATCGTGCAGTTCATGCGCAAGAACTACAACCTGCTCATCGGTGAGCCCACCGCCGAACAGGTCAAAATCCAGATCGGCTCCGCGTATCCCGTGGGCGATGAGCGCGAGATGGAAGTGAAGGGACGCGATCTCGTGTCCGGCATCCCGAAGACCGTGCGCGTGCACTCGAGCGAAATCCGCGAAGCGGTGCAGGAGCCGATTCAGCAGATCGTCGATGCCGTGCGACGCGCGCTCGAAATCACGCCCCCGGAGCTGGCGTCCGACATCGTCGACCGCGGCATTGTGATGACGGGCGGCGGCGCGCTCATTCGCGGACTCGATGTGCTGCTGAGCCAGGAAACCGGTTTGCCGATCCACGTCGACGATGATCCGCTCACGTGCGTGGTGCGCGGCACGGGCAAGATTCTCGACGACGAAGAGAAGTACTGGTCCGTCCTCTCGACCTGATCATCACGTGCCGGCACGGACCTCACGCGGGAGCGCGCGGCTCGATACGGGACTGCTGCTCGCATGCTGCGTGCTCTCGGTCGTGGCGCTGTTGCTGCCTCAGAGCATGCGACTGCCGGTGTCCGACGGGATTCGTCGCACGGTGCTCTCGCCGTTGGTCGCGGTGCAGCGCCAATCGGAGACCCTGCGTTCAGCCATTGTCGCGCGTGACGCCGACTTGCAGCTGCGCGGTGACGCGACGTCCCGCGCGACGGCCGCACCGGCGCTGCAGGAAGAGAACGCCGCGCTTCGTCGCCTGCTCGGACTGGGCGGTCGCCTGCGCAGCGGCTTCGTGGTGGCCGAAGCATTCCACCCAGCCGGCCTCGCGGATGACTTCACCCTCACGATTGCCGCCGGGACCAACGTCGGCGTGCAACCGTTCACGCCGGTGGTCACCGCCGACGGGCTGGTCGGCATGGTGGAGACAGCAGATCCAGCCGGGAGCCTGGCCATCACGTGGGCGCACCCTGACTTTCGCGTCAGTGCGGTGAGCGAGGACGAGTCAGCGTTTGGCATCGTCCAGCCACATCTCGTCAACGGGCCGGAGCGGTACCTGCTTGAGATGCGCGGCGTGCCGTTCCGGGCGTCGCTCGATTCGGGCACGCTCATTGTCAGCTCAGGGTTGGGGGCGACGTACCCGCGCGGCATCTCCATCGGCACGGTCATTGGCGAAGTCCCGACCACCGAGCGTTGGGCGCGCACGTACCTGCTCAAGCCGAGTGTGCTGCCAGGAACGCTGAGTGCCGTGGTGGTCCTCCTGCCGCAGCGGGTGGCGTCGGGCGTCGCAGGCGTGTGGACCGACTTGGCGGCGGCCGACTCGGCGGCAGAGGCGATCGTCGCCGCCAGCGACTCTTCGGTACGTGATTCCACCGCGCGCGCGGCGGCGCTCGCCGAGGTGCGCGCCCGGCGTGCGGCCACGGACAGCGCCATCGCCGACTCGCTCATGGCACCGCTGGGCACTCCGCCCGGCGTGCGTCCGCCGCTGCCGACGACAGTGCCGCCGCCGCGCCTTCCCCCCGATACGCTCGGAGCGCGACGATGAACCTGATGAACGCGCTGCGGGCGCTCTCGGTCTTCATCGTGCTCGTGGCAGCACACTTCTCGATCCGACCGCTGCTCGGCGGCCCGGCGCCGATCGATTTTCTTTGCCTTGCCGTGCTCTTCGCCGCCGTACGCGTGCGCCCGGGCGCGGCGGCCGTCATTGGCTTTCTGTCCGGCCTCGGGCTCGACTCGCTTGCGCTCGAGGGGTTCGGCACCGGCGCGCTGGCGTTCACCGTGGTCGCGTTCGGCGCCTCTTGGCTCAAGGCGGTGTTCTTCGCGGATAACCTCGGCCTGACGGCGCTCTTTGTCTTTCTCGGGAAATGGGCGTTCGATGTGGTGTACGTCCTGATCAGCGGCGGCGTGCCGGATGGGCAGGTGCTCGTGCAGCTGTTGCTCTGGTCGCCGCTTTCCGCGGCGCTGACGGCGATCGTGGGCGTCGTGTTGCTGGCTCTGGCCCGCCCGGTGTTCGGAACGCGGCGCTCCGGTCATCGTCGATGAAAACATCCCCGCAGCAATCACGGATGAAGCGACGGAGTATGGTGTGAGTTTCCATCCCAACGATGTAGCGCGACGGGCCCGCATTGCGCGCACGGTCGTCACGCTGACCATCGCCGCGCTCGGCCTGGGCTTTTTTCGGACGCAGGTGTTGCGCAGCACGGAATACGCGCTGCAGGCAGACGGTCAGCGACTGCGAGAAGTCCCGTTGGTGGCGCCGCGCGGCATCATCTACGACCGGAACGGCGAGATTGTCGCCGAGAACCTGCCTGGGTACACCGTTTCGCTGCTGAGCCCTACCGCCGACTCGCTCAACTCCGCCCTCGATGCACTGGGGAAGGTCATTCCGATCGATCCGGTGCACCGGAACCTGGTCATGCGGCGCTACGAGCGCGCGCGTTCACGACCGGCGGTGATCTTCAATGACGCGTCGTTCGATGTCGTGTCGGCGCTCGAGGAGCGCCGCATCGAGTTTCCCGGCCTGATCATCGAGACCAGTCCCAAGCGCTACTACCCGGATGGCGAAGCCATCGCGGCGATCATCGGTTACACCGCCGAGATCGACGAGAAGGAACTGTTGCTGCCGGAGTTTGAGGACTACAAGGCCGGTCAGTACATCGGAAAGACCGGGCTCGAACGCGAGTACGAGGCTCGGCTGCGCGGGGAGGAAGGACGACGGTTCGTGGAGGTCGACGCGCGCGGACGCGTGGTGCGCGAGTACGGCGTGCGCGACGCGGTGGCACCATCATCGCCCGCGGCGATGAAGAGCACGATCGATCTCGATCTGCAGCGCTTCATTCACGAGACGTACGGCGATTCGCTGTTGGGCGCCGTGGTCGCGCTCGACCCGACGACCGGCGGCGTGCTCGCGCTCTACAGTGGTCCATCATTCGACATCAATCGCTTCACCGGCGGCGTGCCGGCGTCGTACTACAATCAGTTGCGCGACGATCCGCGACGGCCGCTGTACAGCAAGGCGATCCAGGGCGCATATCCACCTGCGTCCACCTGGAAGCTCGCGACCGCCATCATGGGCATGGAGCGGGGCATCGCCGAGATCAACACACGAATGGAAGTGCCCTGTACCGGTGGCTACCAGTTCGGCAACCGGTACTTCCGGTGCTGGAAACCGGAGGGGCACGGGAGCCTGACGCTTGGCCAGGCGATCGCGAATTCCTGCAACGTCTACTTCTACCAGCTCGGTCTCAAGATCGGCCTCGAGAACCTCGTATTGGGCGGACTGCGCATGGGATTCGGACAGCGCACCGGCATTGACCTGCCGTCGGAGACGCGACCCACGTTTCCCACCGCAGACGTGCGCGCGTACTTCAACAACAAGTACGGGGCGCGCGGCTGGAGTAACGCCGCCATTCTCAATCTGAGCATCGGGCAGGGCGAAAACACACAAACGGTGATCAATGTCGCCCGGTTCTACACAGCACTCGCGACGGACGGTGCGGCCGCGCCGCCGCATCTGATCGAGACCAATGTCCAGCGCGATCAACTCTTCACGCTACGGCCCGATCAGGTAGCCGCACTGCGCGTGGCATTGACCGACGTCGTGTCGGGTCGCGGCACCGCCGGCAGCGCGGCCGTGGAAGGCATCGTGGTCGCTGGCAAGACGGGAACGGCGCAGAATGAGACGGACCGCAACCACGCGTGGTTCGCGGGCTTCGCTCCCCACGACGAGCCGAAAATCGTTGTTGCAGTGTTCGTGGAGTTCGGTATTAGTGGTGGAGTGGCCGCGCGCATTGCGACCAAAGTGATGGAACACTATTTGAAGGTGTCCGTCTACAACGCATCAGCCACGGCAGCCGCGCAGTAGTGGCGTACCCGGTCCAATGAACAGCCGACTCGCGCGTCGCACAGGTATCGACTACCCGTTGCTGGTTGTCGCGCTGCTGCTCTCGGCGTTCGGCATTGCGATGCTGTATTCGGCGGGACAGACGGATCTGCCGCCCTCGTTCCTGGAAACGATCTGGCGGCGACAGCTGATCTGGCTCGTGCTGGCGCTGATCGCGGCCTGGGCGGTCACCAAGTCTTCGGTGCGACTGATTCAGTGGGGCGCCTGGCCGTTTTACGCCTTCACGCTGGTGCTGTTGCTGGTCACGTTGCTCTTCGGTTCCGGTGCGGGCACCGCGGAAAGTACGAAGGGCTGGTTGACGATTGCGGGGAAACGCGTTGGTCAGCCGGCCGAACTGGCCAAGATTTCAGTCGTACTTATGCTGGCGAAAGTGCTCACGTCTTATCGCATGAGACCCCGTTCGCTATTGGATCTCTGGCAGCCGCTGCTCGTGGCAGCGGTGCCCTTCCTGCTCATTCTTGCGCAGAAGGATCTGGGCACCAGCCTCGTCTTCATCGGCATCGTGTTCGTGATGCTGTTCTGGGCGGGCGTGCCGTGGCCGCTGCTGATCATGCTCGCAAGCCCGGGCGTGAGCCTCGTGCTCGCGTTCAGCACGGGCGTCTGGGGGGCCTGGTTCCTGATCCTGCTCGCGCTGGTGTTCTGGTATCGCCCGAACCTCGTGGAGGGAGTGGTGCTGGTGATTGTCAATGCAATCACTGGTGTGGCCGCACCGCTCATCTGGGATTCGATGCCCGAATACCGGCAAAAGCGTCTGCTCGTCTTCCTCGACAGTAGCGTGGACACGCGAGAGGCGGCGTATCAGGTGACGCAATCACAGTTCGCGATCGGCTCAGGCGGGATTACCGGAAAGGGCTTTTTGCTGGGCACCCAAAAACGGCTCGGGTTCCTGCCGGAGCATCACACCGACTTTATCTTCGCCGTGGTTGGTGAGGAGCTTGGCTTTATCGGCGTGGCGGTTGCGCTGGCGCTCTTCCTCGCACTCTTTTTCCGCTGCACGCGTATCGCGCAGCGCGGAAGCGAGCCGTTCAGCAGTTTTGTCGCCATCGGCCTGGCTGCCGGATGGTTCGTGCATGTGGTCGTAAACGTGGGGATGACCCTCAATCTCATGCCCATTACCGGCATTCCGCTCCCCTTCTTCAGCAACGGCGGGTCGTTCCTGCTCATGAGTTGGCTGTCCGTCGCGATCCTGCTCCGGATCAGTGCGGAGGGCCGAGGGCAGGCCGACGGACTCGGGCTGTAGAGGCTGGCACTAGCCTTCACGACGTCAGCTACCGATCTTTAGCCGCCTATGGCATGGTTCCGGAAAGAGAAGAAGCCGCGGCAACCGCCGCGCGAACGCCTCGAGATTCCCCGCGACACCTGGGAGAAGTGCGAGGCCTGCGGACACACGGATATTCGCGACAAGTTCCTGCGAAACCACAACGTGTGTCCAGAATGCGATTTTCATCGCCGGCTGCGAGCGCACGACTACGCGGCCCTGTTGCTCGACGAGAGCTCGCTCGTTGAGGTGGGGCAGGAGCTGCGCTCGGTGGACCCGCTCGGCTTCCCCGACTACCCGGGTCGTCTCAAGCGCGCGATCGCGAACGCCGGAGACGGCGACGCCATCCTGACCGTCGCAGGCACCCTCGAATCACTGCCCGTGGGACTGGGCGTCATGGACTTCGCGTTCATGGGCGGCTCGATGGGCAGTGTGGTTGGCGAGAAGATCGCCCGACTCGGCCAGCGATGCCTCGAGCGCAAACATCCGCTCGTGATCCTCTCGGCGTCGGGCGGCGCGCGCATGCAGGAAGGCGTGTTGTCGCTCATGCAGATGGCCAAGGCCGCAGCCGTGCTCTCGCAGCTCGCGGAGCGCCGCATTCCGTACATCAGTGTGCTGACGAATCCCACCACCGGCGGCGTGAGTGCGAGCTTCGCGATGCTCGGAGATGCGATTCTTGCGGAGCCCGGAGCGGTGATCGGCTTTGCGGGCCCGCGCGTGATCAAGCAGACGCTGGGGCAGGACTTGCCCGAAGGCTTCCAGACGGCCGAGTTCCTGCTGGACCACGGCATGGTGGACCGCGTGGTGCACCGCAAGCAGCTCCGCGCCACGCTGTCGCAACTCATGCGGCACATGACGGGTCGGCCGGCTGGCGCTGGCTACGTCGAAGCCTGAGCGAACACCCACTTTCCCCGTCCCCGCGCGGCTCGGTTGCAGCGGCCGGCAGCGGTGAGGACTACCACCGGGCGCTGGGCGCGCTGTTTGCGCGCACTACCGGCGTTTGGCGTCTGGGGCTTGAGCGCGTCAGCGCGTTTCTCTCGGAAATCGGCAATCCGCACCGCGCGTATCCCGTCTTCCACGTGGCGGGCACGAACGGGAAGGGCAGCGTGGTCGCCACGCTCGACGCGCTGCTGCGACGTCAGGGACATCGCGTGGGGCGCTACACGTCGCCCCATCTCGTGGATTTCCGCGAGCGCATCGTGGTGGATGGCGTGCCGATGCCGCCGGCGGAGATCGTTCGGTGGCTCGATCAGCATGCGCCGCTGGTGGAACGGCTCGGTGCGACGTTCTTCGAGGTGACGACGGCGATGGCGTTCGACTGGTTCGCGAAGGCGGGCGTCGACGTCGCGGTGATCGAAGTCGGGCTGGGCGGTCGGCTCGACGCGACGAATGTGGTCACGCCTGTGTCCTCCGGCGTTACGACGATCGGCTATGACCACCAGGAATACCTCGGGCACTCGCTCGGCGAAATCGCAGCGGAAAAGGCTGGCATTTACAAGGCCGGTGCGGCGGCGGTCGTGGGCGAGACGGATCCAGCGGTCGCCGATGTGCTCGATCATGCCGCGGCGCTCATCGGCAGCACGCCGGTGCTGCGCGCCGGACGCGATTATCGGGTGGGGGACGTGTCGGTACATGCGGACGGCACCCGCTTTGCGATCGACGGGATCTGGCCCGAGTCGCGCACGCTGCAAACCGCGCTGGTGGGCGCGTATCAGGCCCACAACGCCGGCACGGCGCTGGCCATGCTGGCGGCGGCCGGCGCGCCGTGGAGTAGCGCGCTGGATCATGTGGACGAGGTGCTGCCGTGCATTCGACTGGCGGGTCGATTCCAACGTGTCGGACCGTGGATTTTTGATGTGGCCCACAATCCGGACGGCGCCGTGACGATCGGGCAGACGCTGGCGCTCACGCCGGTGCCGCGCCCGCTGTGGGCGCTTGTCACCGTGCTCAAGGACAAAGACTGGCGCGGCATCCTGCGTGCGCTCGCGCCCTCGGTGGACGGCTTTGTGATCAGCGATTCACCTACGGCGCCGGCGAGTCGGCGGTGGGACGCGGCAGCGGCAGCCGAGCAGGCGCGCGCGACGGGTGTTCCCGTGCATCTGGAACGCGATTTCGACCGCGCCATGCGGTTCGCCATGACGGAGGCCGCCACTGTGGTGGTGACCGGCTCGTTCCACACGGTCGGCGACGTGATGGAGCGCTTGCCGCTTGATCCTCTCGCTCTATAGCTTGCAGGGATGCCCCCTAAAGCCCTGCCCGGGTTTCGCGATTTCTACCCGGCCGAGTTCGCGGTTCGTGCCCACATCCTCGACACCTGGCGCCGCATCGTGCGGCGTTATGCGTTCATGGAGTATGACGGGCCACCGCTCGAGCCGCTCGAGCTCTATACGCAAAAGAGCGGCGACGAGATTATCGGCCAGTTGTACACCTTCGAGGATAAGGGCGGGCGCGCGGTCGCCATGCGTCCCGAAATGACGCCGACGTTCGCGCGCATGGTGGCCGCACGCGCGCAGGCGTTGCGCAAGCCGGTGCGCTGGTTCGCCGTGCCGCAGCTCTTTCGCTACGAACGTCAGCAGAAGGGGCGCTTGCGCGAACACTTTCAGCTCAACGTCGACATCGTGGGCGAGTCGGATGTGCTCGCCGATGCGGAGCTGCTGTCGATCGCGATCGAGATCTGTCGCGCGTTCGGACTCGACCGCAGCGATTTCTATGCGCGTGTGTCCGATCGGCGGTTGTTGAATGCGTTGCTGGCGAGTCTGGACATCGATGCGGATGCGTGGGCTGCGGTGTATGCCGTACTCGACAAGCTCGAACGACAGCCGCGCGAGATCGCTGCGGAGAAACTGACGGCGGCCGGGCTGTCCGGTGCGGCGCGCGATGCGGTGCTCGGATTCGGCGGGTTCGACTCGGTCGAGACGTTGCGTGCACAGTACGGCAGCTCGCCTGACGTGGCTGTGCACCTCGATCGCCTTGCCGTATACGCAGCACATCTCGAGTCATTGGGCGTGGTCGAGTATCTGCGGCTCGACCTGACGATCGTGCGTGGCTTGGCCTACTACACGGGCATCGTGTTCGAGCTGTTCGATGCGCAAGGCGAGTTTCGCGCGATCTGTGGCGGCGGTCGCTATGACAACTTGCTGCACGCGCTGGGCGGTGTTGATCTGCCGGCCCTCGGATTCGGCATGGGCGACGTGGTGCTCGGCGAACTGCTGGCCGCCCGCGGCAAGCTGGCGAATGTCGGTACCCCGGCTCCCGATGTGTGGCTGGTGCCGGCCGAGTCCACCGCGGTGGCGCACGTGCTGCGCACGGCATCTCTGCTGCGCCAGGAGAACCTGAGCGTGGAGTACGCGCTCAATGCCGACAAGCTGCACACGCGGAAGCCGGGTGCGCAGCTCAAGGACGCACAGAAGGCCGGCGCGCGCGTCGCCCTCGTGTTCCGCGATGAAGCACAAGCGGAACTCGTGCCTCTCGCCGGTGACGTCGCAACTTCCGACAGAGCCACCTTCGACACGAGCGCTTGGGTAACAACGCCTCCCTCCGCACAGACGCTCGCTCCGCTGTTCTCCCTGCTCGGCCGCTGAGCGGCTGACTTCCCCGATCCGTACCGCATTGACATGGCCGATGACAAGAAGCTGACCACCCGCGCCGATGATTTCAGCGCGTGGTACAACGAACTCGTGTTGCGCGCGGAGCTGGCGGACTACTCGCCGGTGCGCGGGTGCATGGTGATTCGTCCGCTCGGCTACGGCGTGTGGGAACGCATGCAGCGCGCGCTCGACGACATGTTCAAGGCCACCGGACACGTGAACGCGTACTTCCCGCTGTTCATCCCGGAAAGCTTCCTGAGCAAGGAAGCCGAGCATGTGGAAGGCTTCGCGCCCGAGTGCGCGGTGGTCACGCATGGCGGCGGCAAGCAACTCGAAGAACGGTTGGTCGTGCGTCCCACGTCCGAGACGATCATCTACTCGATGTTCGCGAAGTGGGTGCAGAGCTATCGTGACCTCCCGTTGCTGTACAACCAGTGGGCGAACGTGGTGCGCTGGGAAATGCGCACCCGGCTGTTCCTTCGCACCATGGAGTTTCTGTGGCAGGAAGGACACACGGCGCACGCCACGCACGACGAAGCCGAGGAGGAGACGCGGCGCATGCTCGGCGTGTACCGCACGTTCATGGAGGAGTACATCGCCATGCCCGTCATCACTGGCCAGAAAACGGAGGCGGAGAAGTTCGCCGGCGCGGTGCGCACATACTCGTGTGAAGCAATGATGCAGGACAACAAGGCGCTGCAGGCCGGCACGTCACACAACCTCGGGCAGAACTTCGCGAAGGCGTTCGACCTGTCGTTTCAGACCGAGACGGGCGAGCAGGCGTTTGCGTGGAACACCAGCTGGGGCGTGTCCACGCGCATGGTGGGCGGTATGGTGATGACACACGGCGACGACAACGGACTGCGTTTGCCACCTCGCCTCACACCGATCCAGGTGGTGATCGTACCCATCTGGAAGACGGACGACGAGCGCACTGCAACGGTTGAGAAGGCGCGCGCGATTGCCGAGGCGCTCGGCAGCTTCAAGCTGCACGAGCACGAGCGTATTCGCATGCATGTGGACGACCGCGTGGGCATCAAGCCCGGCGCGAAGTATTACCACTGGGAGCTGCGCGGCATTCCGTTGCGCCTCGAGATCGGTCCGCGCGATTTAGCGTCCAATTCGTGCATGCTCGTTCGCCGCGACACGCGCGAGAAGACGTCGGTATCGATGGATGATCTCGCCACTGAGTTGCCGGCACGACTCGAGGCGATCCAGCGCGAGATGCTGGCGTCCGCGCGTGCTCGCATGGAGGCCAACTCGATCCGGGAGCGCATCTCGTACGACCGGTTCAAGGAAGTGATGGAAGGGGATGGGGCCTTCGTGTATGCGGGTTGGTGCGGCGATCCTGAGGTGGAAGCGCAGGTAAAAGCCGAGACGAAGGCTACCATTCGCGTCATTCCGGATGCGGAGTTTCGGTCACCCGAAGCGCCGACAACTTGCATGGTCACCGGCCGTCCGGCAAAGCATGAGGTGTTATGGGCCAAGGCGTACTGACCCCCGGGTTCACGCGCGTGAATGGCGCCATGCACGCGGAAGGCGTGCCGCTCGAGCGCATTGCGGAGGCCGTTGGCACGCCTACCTACGTGTACAGCGCGGGACGCATTCGTGAGCAATATCGTCGTCTGGAGACGGCGCTGATGGACGCGCTGCCGGACGTCGCGCATCGCATCCACTTCAGCGTGAAGGCCAACTCGAACCTGGCCGTGCTTCGCACGCTGCAGGAGCTGGGCGCAGGCGTGGATATCGTCTCGGCGGGCGAGCTGTACCGCGCGCGCGAAGCGGGATTCGGCGGTGCGGACGTGGTGTTCAGCGGTGTCGGCAAGACCGAGGAAGAGCTCGCGCTCGCGCTCGATGCGCATGTGCTGTTCATCAACGTAGAATCGGAGGGTGAGCTGCGTCTGCTCGCGCAGGTGGCCGCTGAGCGTGACGTGGTCGCGTCGGTCACGTTGCGCATCAATCCGGAAGTCACCGTCGAGAGTCCGCACGAGTACATTCGCACCGGCGAGAAGGGGCACAAGTTCGGCATTCCGTACGACGATGCGTTGCACGTGGCCACGCTCGCGCACGAGTTGCCGAACGTGAAGCTCGTGGGTCTCGACATGCACATTGGATCGCAGATCGCGACCTGGGAACCGTACGCGCATGCACTCGCGCGCATCAAGCCGTTGATTTCGGCGCTGCGAGAGAATGGCGTGACGACGCTGCAATGGCTCGATATCGGCGGCGGACTGGCCGTCACCTACGACAACGAGGCGCCGGCTGATGTGGAGCGCTTCGCCGCCGGCGTCGCCGGTGCGGTGCGGGGGCTCGGCCTGTCACTCGTGTTCGAGCCCGGTCGCTTTCTGGTGGCGGAGTCTGGGGTGTTGCTCACGCGCGTGCTTTACCGCAAGCGCAGTGGCGGCAAGGAATACATCATCACGGACGCCGGCATGAACGATCTCGTGCGCCCGTCGCACTATCAGGCGTTTCACCGCATCGACGCCGTGCGCGACGTGCAGCAGCGCGTGGTGGCCGATGTCGTGGGCCCGGTGTGCGAGTCAGGAGATTTTCTCGCGCTGGGACGCGCCATGCCTGACGTCGAACCGGGTGCGCTGCTCGCCGTGCAGACGGCGGGTGCGTATGGCTTCGTGATGGCGTCAAACTACAACTCGCGCCCCAGGCCCGCGGAGGTGCTCGTGGATGGGGATCGCTTCGCGCTGGCGACGGAGCGGGAGCGTCTGGAAGACCTGGTGCGGCTCGAACGAGCGCACCTCCACTGGAGGAGTGCCTGAGTGAAGATCGGATTGCTGTCGGACAGTCATGACCGCGTGCCCGCGGTGCGCGAGTTGGTGGAGCGTATGCTCGCAGAAGGCGTCGCGGTGATCATTCACGCGGGCGACTGGTGTTCGCCGTTCACGTTGCGCGCCATGCAGGATCTGCAGGTGCCCCTGCTCGGTGTCTTCGGTCGCAACGACGGGGATCCCGAGGGATTGCGCGGCGCGGCACAAACCGCGCTCGGGGCCGAACTATACGAATCGCCGCACAGCTTTGAGTTCGGCGGCGTGCAGATTCTCGTGGTGCACGACATCAACGACGTGCATGAGCGCTCGCTGGCACAGCATCAGGTCGTGGTGCACGGCTTCACGCATATGGCCGAGATGAAGACGCGCGGCGATACCATCATCGTCAACCCCGGCGAAGCGTGTGGGTGGGTGTACGGCGAACCGTCGGCCGCGATTCTCGATCTGTCCACGAAGGCGGTGGAGTTTCTCAAGCTCACCGGACCGGAGTGGAAGTTCTGATGGGCAGTCGGATCCTCATTCTGGACTGTGGCTCGCAGTTCACGCAGCTCATTGCGCGTCGGGTGCGCGAAGCTCGTGTCTATTCCGAGATTCATCCGGTCGCGACGCGCTCGCTGGAGTGGATTCGCGACTGGAAGCCTGATGGCATCATTCTCTCGGGTGGGCCAAACTCGGTGAATGACACGGGCGCACCAACGATCGATCCGGCTATGCTCGACATCGCGCCGGTGCTCGGGGTGTGTTATGGCATGCAGTTGCTCGCCAAGCTCGCCGGTGGACGTGTTGCGGCCGGCGGACGCCGCGAGTACGGTCGCGCGGAAATCGAGGTGATCGAGAACGACGGGCTCTTTGGCGGATTCGACGTCGGGGAGCGCAGCACGGTGTGGATGAGCCACGGCGATCACGTCGACGAGGTGCCGTCGGGATACCTTGTCACCGCGCGCAGCGGTCACACGCTCGCCGGGTTTCGGCACGAGTCACGACCGATTCACGCCATCCAGTTTCACGCAGAAGTGGCGCACACGGCACGCGGCGCGCAGATCATCGAGAACTTTTTGTTCGATGTGTGTCACTGCTCGCCCGACTGGACGCCCGGGCACTTTGTGGATCTCGAAGTGGCGCGCGTTCGTGAACTCGTGGGTGACCGACACGTGATCTGCGGATTGTCGGGCGGTGTGGATTCGTCGGTGGCGGCGGCACTCGTGCACAAGGCGATCGGTGACCAACTTACGTGCATCTTTGTTGACACCGGATTGCTGCGCTTGCACGAGCGTGAGCAGGTGGAGCGAACCTTCCGCGCGCATCTGGGCATCAAGCTGGTGACGGTGCGCGCGGAGGAACGCTTCCTGTCGGCGCTGGCCGGGGTGGACGAGCCGGAGCGCAAGCGTACGATCATCGGGCACACGTTCATCGATGTGTTCGAGGACGCGGCCGCCGAAGCTGGCAAGGACGCGGCGTTCCTGGTGCAGGGCACACTCTATCCCGACGTCATCGAGTCGGTGAGTGCCACAGGTGGTCCGTCGGCGACCATCAAAACGCATCACAACGTCGGCGGTCTCAAACCTGACATGAAGTTCGCCCTCATCGAGCCACTGCGCGAGCTGTTCAAGGACGAGGTACGGAACGTGGGTCGCGAACTGGGACTGCCGGAGGAGATGGTGGGCCGACACCCATTTCCGGGCCCCGGACTCGCGATTCGAGTGCTGGGTGCCGTCAGTGAACACGCCGTGGACATCCTGCGGCGGTCCGACGCGATCTATCTCGAAGAGATCCGCGCGGCCGGCCTCTACAACGATATCTGGCAGGCGTTCGCTGTTTTCCTGCCGGTCCGCTCGGTGGGCGTGATGGGCGACGGGCGTACGTACGAACACGTGATCGCGCTGCGAGCCGTCACGAGCACGGATGGCATGACCGCCGACTGGTTTGCGTTTCCGCACGAGGTGCTTGGCCGCATCTCGAATCGCATCATCAACGAGGTGGACGGCGTCAACCGCGTGGTATACGACATCAGCTCCAAGCCGCCCGCGACGATCGAGTGGGAGTGACGTCAGTCGCAGGAAACGATCCCGCGACTCCGGAGGAGGAGCGCGAATGCGGCCAGTTCGGTGTCTGGCATTCGTGAATAGAGAAGCCCGCCACTCCGAATCCGGAATGGCGGGCTTCTTTCTCCTGCATCGGGCGCCAGTGACCAGGAGGTCACCGCCCGCCCACACTGATTACATGGCCGGCGGCATGAGCACGGTGTCGATCACGTGGATCACACCGTTGGTCGCGGCAACATCCGTCGCCGTGACGGTCGCGTTGCCATTGATGACGACCTTGCCGTCCACCACCGAGATCGTGATGTCGCGGCCTTCGAGCGTGGTCGCCGAGGTCATGCCGGTGACCTGCGAGGCGGGCACGTTGCCCGAGATCACGTGATAGGTAAGAACCTTGGTCAGCTCTTCCTTGTTCGCGAGCAGCGCCTGCAGATCGGCATCGGGAATCTTGGCGAACGCTTCGTCGGTGGGAGCGAGCACCGTGAACGGACCCGCGCCCTTTAGCGTCTCTACGAGGCCCGCAGCCGTGAGCGCCTGAGCCAACGTGTTGAACGTGCCGGCGGCCGACGCGACTTCGATGATGTCACCAGAGGCCATGCCCGGAGCGTCCGGGGCAGCCATCGTCATGCTATCGGTCATGGCGGTCGACTCGGCGTCATCGGCCGGCGCGCCGCCGCAAGCGGCCAGAGCGATCAGGGACAGTGCTGCAATCGTGCGATTCATCATATAAGAAAATCCGGATAGAAGTGAGCCTGCGACACGAACTACGGAGCTACGACAAAGAAACGGCAGGGTCTCGAACGGCGGGAAGCAGCCCGAGCCCCACCACCGCTGACTCGCAGGTGGTATACGCGCGGGGGCATTGGCGCGTTCCCGCTGTTTTGACCGGCCTTGCGATTCGATTCGATTGGCGAACTCTGCCGTAGTTTCCATTTGACTGGCGGCTAGCCAACGTTCAGCTTGACACGAGCCGCCATTCCTTCGGTCCCCATCCAATGCCAATGCGTACTCTAACCCGTTCCGCCTCCGCGCTGAGCGTGATCGCCGCCCTGGGCTTCGCCGCCAACTCGCCCGCTACGCTGCAGGCGCAGGCGACACAATCCGCTGCCCCCGCGCCGCAGCACGGTGTGCGACCGCAGCGACTGGTGATCCGCAATGTCATGGTCATCGAAGGAAACGGCACGCCGGCCGAGGGACCGAAGGACGTCGTGATCGAAGGCAACCGCATCGTACAGATCGCGAGTCTCGATCCGGTGGCGGTACGCGACGGTAATGCGCGCCGGCCCGCACGCGGCGACGCCGAGATCGACGGAACGGGACACTACATGATGCCGGGGCTCATCAACCTGCACGGACATGTGCAGGACGAGCGCGGTGGCACGCCGCAGCCGCTCGATTACCAGCTCAAGCTGTGGCTTGGCATGGGCATCACCAGCGTTCGCGACGTGGGCAGCAGCACGACGCGCACGCTCGAGCTCAAGGCGCGCAGTGCGCGCGGCGAAATCGCCGCACCGCGATTGTTCGTCTACGCGCGCTACGCCTTCATGCCGATCCCCACCAACGAAGCCGAGGTGCGTCAGCGCGTGCGCGACCTCAAGGCCATGGGCGCCGATGGCACGAAGTTGTTCGGCATGGACCGCGAGCTGTATGCGCCGCTGCTCGATGAGGCGAACAAGATCGGACTGCGCACGGCGCACCACATGGCGGTTGACGAAGCCAACGCCTACGACGCGGCGGCGGGAAAGCTGACGAGCATCGAGCATTGGTACGGCGTGCCTGATGCCGCGATCCCCAAGGGCGTCCAGGACTTTCCGGCCGACTTCAACTACAACGATGAAGGAATGCGCTTCCGAATGGCCGGCCGTCTATGGCGCGAAGCGGAGCCGGAGCGACTGCAGACCGTGCTCAAGACGCTCGCCGACTCGGGCGTGGCGTGGAATCCAACGCTCGATATCTACGAAGCGAGCCGCGATCTGCAGCGCGCCGAGTCGCAGCCGTGGTTCAAGGAGTATCTGCATCCCACCCTCGAGAAGTTCTTCCGTCCGGACCCGGCCAGCCACGGTTCCTACTTTTCCAACTGGAGTTCGATTGACGAGACGTACTGGAAGGAGAACTACCAGATCTGGTTCAAAGCGCTGCGCGATTTCGAGAGCTACGGCGGCATCATCGGCGCCGGAGAAGACGCGGGCTTCATCTATCAGGTGTACGGCTTCGGTCTCATCCGCGAACTCGAGTTGCATCAGGAAGCCGGCTTTCCAGCACTGCGCGTGCTGCAACACGCTACCCTCAACAACGCACGCATACTCGGCGAGCAGTCGCGGCTGGGCCGCGTGCGCGCGGGACATCTGGCCGACGTGATCGTGGTCAAGGGCAACCCGCTCGCGGACCTCAAGGTGTTCTATCCGCCACTCGAAGGCGCTGCGGCCGGCACGAAGGCGGGTGTCGCGTGGACGATCAAGGACGGCATCCCGTACAACGCGCCGCGCATGCTGCGCGAAGTACGGGAGTTGGTGAAGGGTGCGAAGGCCAGCACGACCTCGTCGCGCTGACACCGTGTAAACATCGTGAGCCGACGCGTGTCGGCCCATGATGCGAAGGGGCGCAGGCAGGTTATCCTCATGGATACCTTGCCGCGCCCCTTTTCATGATTGCCAGACTGCAACGCTTCGGTCCCGACCTTCGAGAGATGGCCCGCATAGCGACGCCCATCGTGCTCGTCAGCGTCGGTATCCAGCTCATGGGCGTCGTGGACGCGCTCATGGTGGGCCGGCTTGGCGCATACGCGATTGCATCGGTCGCGCTCGGCAACTTTTACTTCTTCAACATTTCGATCTTCGGGATCGGATTGTTGTATGCGATCGATCCGGTGGTCGCACAGGCCGTTGGTGCGGGCGACGAAGCTGGCATTGCGCGTGGTGTGCAGCGCGGCATGGTGCTGGCCGTGGTGCTCTCGGTTTGCATCATGCTCGCGCTCACGCCGGGTGAATGGGTGCTGTCGGCATTGCAGCAGCCGGCCGACGTAATCCAGCCGACGGCGGAGTATTCGCGGCGGCGCCTGCTCGGTGTGTTGCCCTTTCTCCTGTTCAACGTGTGGCGACAGGCGCTGCAGGCGATGGGACCGGTGCGGCCGATCGTGCTTGCTGTCATCGCCGCCAACGTGGTCAACGTCGCCGCCAACTACGCCTTCATCTACGGCAACTTCGGCTTCGCGCCCATGGGGGTGGTAGGGGCCGGCTGGGCCACGGCCATGTCACAGTGGGCGATGGCGCTCATGCTGCTCGCGATGGCGTGGCCATTGCTGAGGCCGAGCATCGTGCCGTGGCGACCGGAGGCGCTGCATTGGGTGCCACTGCGTCGCATGATCGGCATCGGCGTGCCGATCGGTACGCAGTGGTTCTTCGAGGCGTTCGCGTTCGGCATCACAACTATCTTCATGGGCTGGATGGGAACCGCCTCGCTTGCCGGCCACGAAATCGCGCTCAACATGGCAGCGCTCACGTTCATGGTGCCGCTGGGCTTCTCGGGCGCCGCCGCTGCCGTTGTGGGTCGGGCCATCGGACGGGGCGACGTGACCACGGCACGACGTGACGCGGCCGCTGCGATCGTGTGCGCGGTCGCGTTCATGTGCTGCAGCGCGGCCGTCTTCATTGCGGTGCCGGAGTTTCTCGCCACTCGCTACACGCAAGACGCGGCCACGCTCGCCGTTGCCGTCTCACTCATCCCGATCGCGGGTGTGTTTCAGGTATTCGACGGAACGCAGGCCGTTACCAGTGGCGTGCTGCGTGGCACCGGCGATACGCGCATTCCGGCCATCCTGCACATGGTCGCGTTCTGGGGCGTGGGCATCCCGCTGGGCGCTACGCTCGGTTTCCTGACGCCGCTGCGTGAACGAGGACTCTGGTGGGGACTTACGGCCGGCCTTGCTTCGGCGGCGATCCTGCAGACGTGGCGCGTGGTCGTTCGACTTCGCGGCGATATCAGCCGGGTGCAGGTGGACGGTCCGGCACCGCACGAGCCGACGGTGCGAATGCCATGACTCGGCGCTCTCCGCGCAGCCGGCGACGAATCTGCCGACTCAGATCTTCTTTTCTTCGAGCAGCGCCATGAAGTCGGCTGGCGTGGGAAGCGTGAGCAGACGCTGCGGCACGTCGGGTTCCTTGGAGAACTGGGCGATCTTGCCGAGCACCGGGAGGTACTGGTTGCTGACCTCGAGCGGCGGCGCGACGATGAGGAACATGAAGTGCACGGGCTTGTCGTCGATCGCCTTGAAATCGAGACCCGTGCTCTTGCGGCCAAAGGCGACGCGCAGGCGGTTGACGACGAGCGAACGACAGTGCGGGATCGCAATTCCACGGCCGATGCCGGTGGAGCCAAGATTCTCGCGGCGCTTGAGCATCTTGAAGAGCATCCCCTCGGCCTTTTCGTCGAGCTTGAGCAGGGAGATGAGTTCCTTCAGTACCTCGTCCTTCGTGGTGCCCTCGAGCTCGAGCTTGACGGCATCTTCGGAAAAGAATTCGCGGAGTTCCATAGCCCTCAATGCTAACCCGTAGCCCCGACAAGTCAAACGGCGGCACGACACCTGAGCGCGAACCGCCGCGTTGCCGCCGCGTTGCCGCTGCGTTGCCGCTGCGTTGCCGCTGCGTTGCCGCCGCGTTGCCGCCGCGTTGCCGCTGCGTTGCCGCTGCGTTGCCGCTGCATGCAGGCTCGGCTAGCTTTGTGAGGTGAGCACTGTCAAGACGTTCCCGTATCCGGTTCCGCACGCGGTGCCGCTGTTTCTTGCGCCCATGGCGGGCGTGTCGGAATCTCCGTTCCGGCGCCTGTGCCGTGCGCACGGGGCCGATGTGGTAGTCACTGAGTTCCTGTCGGCCGAGGGCATTCGCCGTGAGAACCAGGCGACGCTCTCCAAGCTGCGGTTTTCCGCCGACGAGCGCACGATCGGCGTGCAGATTTTCGGCTCGGAGCCGGCGGCGATGGCCGATGCCGCCGCGCTGGTGACCGACGTCTTTCAGCCTGAGTTCGTGGACATCAACTTTGGCTGCCCGGTCAAGAAGGTGGTTCGGCGCAACGGCGGGTCAGGGTGCCTGCGCGATCTGACGCTCGTTCGCGATGTGATTCGTGCCGTGGCGGCGGCCACGCACCTTCCGGTCACTGTCAAGATTCGAAGCGGCTGGAACGAGGAGATGCGCGACCCGGTGAAGATCGGTCTGGTGTGCCAGGATGCGGGCGCCCGTGCGCTCGCCCTGCACGCCCGCACGCGCACCCAGATGTACACGGGGCTGGCCAACTGGGACGAGATCGCGGCGGTAGCCGAAGCGCTCGACATCCCGGTCATCGGCAATGGGGACATCAAGTCGCCCGCAGACGTGGTTCGCATGCGCGAGCACACCAATGCCGATGGCATCATGGTGGGCCGCGGCTCGTTCGGGCAGCCGTGGATGTTCAACCAGACGCGGGCGATGCTCGATGGATTGCCGGTTCCGGAGACGCCAGGCGTGGCCGAGCGCTTCCGAATCGCGCTCGAGCACGCGCGCATGGTGCAGGAGTACGAGATCGACCCGGACGGCGCCGCGTACGAGTTCCGCAAGCACCTCGGCTGGTACGTGAAGGGCATGCACAACTCGGCCGAGCTGCGCCGGAAGCTGCATCAGGTGACTACGTTCGGCGAGGTGGAGGGGATCTTCGCGGACTACCTCGCGGATCCTGCCTCGCAGCCGAGGGTATTGACTGAGGCGGCGGCATTAGACGAAGTTGCGGTTGACGTTGCTGCGTAGTCGCTCCGTTAGTGGTACGAGTGGTAGTACGAGCAGGAAACTTGTTGGCACAAGTGAAGGGCAGTTGCTGGACCGTTCGTTATCGGGGGTGCACTGGTTTCGACGGGTTTAGTGAAGCTGTGGTTGCGTGTCCAGGTCCTCGGGCTCCTGGTAAAACACCTGGGAAACCATTAAACGCCAACAATAACCTGGCGCTCGCCGCGTAACTTTCGAGTTACCGCTGGCAGTGCTTCATGAGGAGCCCGCCCGGGGCGCCTTGTGAAGT
>JBBQNT010000036.1:0-20892 GCA_038330215.1 Gemmatimonadales bacterium | reverse complement strand
CGGTGCCGGCTGGTTCACGTGTGCCGCCGTCGTTACCACGCTCGACCGCACGACCATCGCTGCATGGACCGAAGGCACGCGGGTGAATCTCGAGCGCGCGCTGCGTCTCGGAGACCGGCTCGGTGGACACATGGTGCTCGGCCACGTGGATGCCGTCACCACGGTGCGAAACACCGCCACCCGGGACGATGCCTGGCTCATTGATTTACAGCTCCCGTCCGAACTCGCGCTGCTCATGGCGCCGCACGGTTCGCTCACCGTCGACGGCGTGAGTCTCACGGTCAACGACTTGCTGCCCGATCACGGTGTGCAGGTCTCCATCATCGAATACACGCGTCGGCACACGACGCTCGGCACGCTTGCCATCGGTGACGCCGTGCACCTCGAAGCCGATGTGCTCGCCAAGCACGTCGCGCGCCTCGTTGCACCGCATATTGCAGCGAACTTCGCACCGCCTCTCGCACCGCACTTCAGTGCACACGCCCTGACCTGATGCCTGATACAGACCTGTCGGTTCACGCTCCACACACGATCGCGCGCGCGCTTGCTGACCTGCGCGCCGGACGGTTCATCGTTGTTGCCGATGACGAAGACCGCGAAAACGAGGGCGACCTGATTTGTGCCGCCGAGAAGGTCACGCCCGAAATGGTGAACTTCATGCTTGGCGCCAAGGGCATGATCTGTCTCGCCATCACGAGTGATCGCGCCGATCATCTCGGTCTCGCGCAGCAGGTCGATGACAACACCGAAGCCATGCGCACCGCGTTTACGGTGAGCATCGATGCGGCTTCCAAATACGGCGTCACCACGGGCATCAGCGCGTCGGATCGTGCGACGACCATTCGCGTAGCCGTGGATCCCTCGAGCACGCGCGGCGACCTGCGCGTGCCTGGACATATTCATCCGCTGCGTGCGCGCGACGGTGGCGTACTGCAGCGTGTTGGCCACACCGAAGCGGCAGTGGACCTCGCGCGGCTCGCCGGATTGCAACCGGCCGGCGTCATTTGCGAAGTGCTGAACGCCGATGGCACTGCGGCGCGACGTTCCGATCTCGAGACGTTCTGCGAGCAGCACGATCTCACGTTCATCACCGTGGCGCAACTCGTAGCGTATCGCCTGCAGACCGAACGGTTGGTGCACCGCGAAGCCGAGGCGCGCTTGCCCACCGAGTTCGGGGAGTGGCGCATCGTTGGCTATCGCAATGAGGTGGACACGCGAGAGCATGTCGCGCTCGTGTACGGCGATGTCACCAGCGAAGATGCCGCTGACGCGCCTGGTGTGCTTGTCCGCATGCATTCGCGCTGCCTCACGGGCGATGTGTTCCATTCGCGTCGGTGCGATTGCGGCTGGCAGCTCGAGACGGCGATGAAGATGATGCAACATGAAGGACGCGGGGTCATTGTCTATCTCGACCAGGAAGGTCGCGGCATTGGGCTCATCAACAAGCTCAAGGCCTATCAACTGCAGGACCATGGCGCCGACACCGTCGAGGCCAACGAACAACTCGGCTTCAAGGCGGACCTTCGCAACTACGGCATCGGAGCACAGATCCTGCTCGACCTGGGGCTGCGCACCATCCGCGTGATCACCAACAACCCGCGCAAGCTGGTGGGGCTCGATGGCTACGGGCTCGTGTTGCACGACCGCGTGCGGTTGGAAGCCCCCACGTCGGATGACAACGCCGGCTACCTCGAGACCAAGCGTACCAAGCTTGGCCATCTTTTCGCAATCTGATGTTCAATGGCTGACTTTACAGGAGAACCCCGCGGCGAGGGACGACGCATTGCCGTCGTCGCAAGTCGTTTCAACGAAACCGTCACCACGCGACTGGCGGAAGGCGCGGTGGATGCGCTCGTGCGCCACGGCGCGGATTTCGGTGACGTGGACGTGTGCTGGGTGCCGGGCGCGTGGGAGTTGCCGATGGGTGTACGCAAGGCGCTGTCCACCGGTCGATACGACGGTGTGGTAGCGATCGGCGCAGTGATTCGCGGTGAGACACCGCACTTCGATTTCGTCGCAGGTGAAGCGGCGCGCGGCTTGTCCGAAGCGAGCCGCGAGTTCGACGCCCCGGTGTCGCTCGGCTTGCTTACCACTGACACACTCGCGCAGGCCGAAGCACGCGCGGGTGGAGATCATGGCAACAAGGGATGGGATTCGGCGCTCGCACTGCTCGAGATGCTCGACCTGTTCGACCGGCTCGAGCCCGCGACGGAAGACGAAGACAGTGAGTTCACCTGCGATGGGGACTGACGTGGCCGACTTGCGCGATGATGCGTTCTGGGATGGTGCACCGGCGATTGTGCCGCCAGCCCAACCTGCGCGCACGGGAAAGGCCCGACGCGGGCGCGGACGCGGCGATGCGACGCACCCGCGGCGCGGCGCCGAGCGCGTGGAAACGCGCGGACGCGCACGTGCGCTGCAGGCGCTGTACGCGGCCGATCTGCGCGACTACTCGCAGTTGCGAAAGCTGTCGGTGCAGGTGTGGGACGACCTCGCGGTCGAACCGGAGGAGCGGCAATTCGCGTCGCGACTCGTGGCCACGCTCATCGATCGCGGCGCCGAAGTAGACGCCTCACTCGAGGCGGTGACGGCCAACTGGCGACTGGAGCGCCTCGGTGCCATCGAACGCAGCGTGCTGCGACTGGCGGCGGCCGAGTTCATGCGCGGCGACACACCGCCGCGCGTGGTGCTCAAGGAGGCCATTCATCTCGCGGAGCGATACGGCACCGAGCGCAGCGCGCGCTTCGTCAACGGTGTGCTGGACGCCTACGCTCGGCAACTCGGCGTGCTGTGAGTCTGCTGTGAGCGTCCGGTGAGTGGGATGTCGGATCGTCCGCTCCGCATCGTGGTGGTCAACTGGCAGTGTCGTGACAACCCGTTGGCCGGAGGCGCCGAAATCCATCTGCACGAGATTTTCGGCGGTCTCGTCGCGCGCGGACATCAGGTCACGTTGCTCTGCGGCGGATGGCCCGGCTGTCCGCCACGCGCCACGCTCGACGGCATCGATGTGCATCGCGTGGGCACACGCCAGACGTTTGCCCTCAAGGCCCGCCGCTACTGGAAGGAGCACCGAGCGGGCTGGAACGCGGACGTGCTCGTAGAAGACATCAACAAGGTGCCGCTCTACACGCCTCGCTGGGGTACGGTGCCCGTCGTTGCGCTCGTGCCGCACCTGTTCGGCCCGACCGCGTTCCGGGAGCTCGCCATCCCTCTCGCCGCCGCCGTCTGGCTCACCGAGCGTCCGCTGTCTCGGTTTTACCGCGGCGTCCCCTTTCAGGCGATCAGCGAAAGCACCCGGGACGATCTGGTCAGCCGCGGAATTCCGGCGGAATCTATCCGGGTCATCTTCCCCGGCATCGATACCTCGCTGTACACTCCGGATGCGAGTGTGCGCGCCGATCGTCCTACCTTTGCCTATCTGGGTCGGCTGCAGCGATACAAAGGTGTGGACCTGGTGCTGCGTGCATTCGCGGAAAGCGGCTTGACCGACGCAGTGCTCGAGATCGCGGGTGCTGGCAACTACAGGCCGCAGTTGGAAGAACTGGCAGGAACGCTGGGAATCGCGGGGCGAGTGCGATTTCTCGGACGGATCGACGAGGCGGGTAAGCAGGCCCTGCTGCGACGAGCGTGGGCCATGGCATTCGCATCTCCCAAGGAGGGATGGGGCATCACGAATCTCGAGGCTGCAGCGAGCGGAACTCCGGTGATTGCGTCGAACTCCCCGGGTATTCGCGAATCTGTCCAGCATGATGTGACCGGCTATCTGGTCCCTCACGCGGACACTGCAGCCATGGCGCAGGCAATGCGCCGCCTGGCGTCCGATCGTTCGCTCGTCGAACGGCTGGGCACGGCGGCGCGGACGTTCGCCACCGGATTTACCTGGTCGCGGGCCGCCGAACACACTGAGGCTCACCTTCGCGAGATCGTGGGCCGGCGAGGAAATGGCTGAATGGAAATCATCCTGCACGCGCACCACGCCGAAGTCACGGATTCCCTCCGCGCCAAGGCGGAACGAGCGGTTGAACGACTCGGGGCCAGGCTCCGACGCGTCGTCACCGCCATTGTTCGCTTTGAGGGAGACGGCCCGAGCAAGCGGGTCGAGATCGTGCTGCAAGCCCCGCGTCGACCCGACCTGGTCGCGCGCGCCTTCGACCGGCACTACGAGCCGGCGCTGGCCATGGCGGTGAGCCGACTCGAGACACAAGTGGCGCGTCGTCGCCGGTCCAAGCGTCCGCGAGGCGGCCTGCAGAACGGCCTGCCCGACACGTCGCCTGATACGCTGCTTGACACGTTCCCTGACGACTCGCCCGAGGCGCTGCTGGAGTGAGCAATCGCCTCACCGTTGGCAATCTGCTCGAACAGCTGCGTGATGCGCTGCAGCTCGAAGAGCTGGGAGATTCGGTCGGACACGACCGGGAGATCACGAGCCCCGAGGCATCCAGCCCGGGGCTCGCGCTCTCGGGGTACCTCAATCGTTTCCCGTACCAGCGCATCCAGGTGCTCGGCGAGACGGAAATCACGTACCTGCAGTCGCTCGACGACGTGACGCGCGTGAACAACCTCACGCAGTTTTTCGACTTCCCGATGCCGTGCGCGTTCATCACCAAGGGGCTTGAGCCGCCCGCGCCGCTCGTTGCGGTCGCCGATCGCGCCGGTGTGGCCGTGCTGCGCTCCGCGCTCAAAACGGCGGACTTCTATCGCATTCTCAAGCCGTTTCTCGCCGACCACTTCGCGCCGCGCACCACGATGCACGGGTCGCTGGCCGATGTGTATGGCGTTGGGCTCTTCTTCACCGGCAAGAGCGGGATCGGCAAGTCCGAGTGCGTGCTCGACCTGGTCGAACGCGGCCATCGGCTGGTGGCCGACGACCTGGTGTTCGTCTCGCGCAAGGGCAGCGATGTGCTCATAGGGCGCGGCCACGAGCGGCAGGGACACTTCATGGAGATTCGCGGTGTCGGCCTGATCGACGTGCCCGCGATCTTCGGCGTGAAGGCGGTGCGCCAGCAGAAACGGCTCGAGGTGGTGGTGATCCTCGAGGCGTGGGACGGCGAGGCGCACGTGGACCGCACGGGCCTCGACGTCCAGACCATCAACGTGCTCGGGGTGGAGCTGCCGCGCATCACGGTGCACCTCAACCCGGGCAAGAACATCACGGTGATCGCCGAGGTCATCGCGATGAATCACCTTCTCCGCTATCATCGGGGATACGATTCCGCGACAGCGTTCAACGAGATGCTGATCAAGGACATGTCGCGTCGAAGCGCGGCGCACCGGTACCTGCTGGAGGACAACGAGTGAACGATACGCCAGTGGTCGTCGCGATCGTGGCCGGACATGGCCGCTTCGCCGACGGCTTGGTGTCGGCGGTGGACCAGATCACCGGACGCGGAGCGGCGTTCATCCCCGTGTCGAACACGGGACTCGGGCCGGCTGATATCGATGCCCTGCTCACTGCCGCACTCGACCGCACGGGCGCGCGTGTCATCTTCACCGACCTGCCTGCCGGAAGCTGCACGATGGCCGCGCGCCGCGTACAACGTGCGCGTTCCGATGTGGTGCTGGTGACGGGCGCAAACGTTGCGGTGCTCATGGAATTCCTGTTCGCCGCCGAGGGGCCGCTGGGCACGCCGCTCGCGGGGCTGTCGGCGGTCGCCGCGATCGCGGAGACGGCCGCCGAAAAGGCGCGGCTCACGCTGGCGGTGCACGGAGGATGATGTGAGCCTGCTGCTGTACCGGATCGATGATCGCTTGATTCACGGACAAGTCGTGGTCGGATGGGGGCAGCCACTGTCGCTGCGCTTCATCGTGCTGGTGGACGATGAAGTCGCGTCGAGCGAGTGGGAGCAGGAGCTGTACCGCATGGGCGTGCCACCCGGTATGGATGTCTACTTCCACACGGTGGCGGAAATGGCCGACGCGTACGCCAGCTTCGCGAACGATGCGCGTGCCGGATTGTTGCTGGTGGGCAGCATCGAAACGATGCAGCAGCTTGTGCAGCAGCATCCGGACATCCGACGTGTGAACATCGGCGGCGTGCATCACGCCGAGGGACGCCTGCAGCGACTGCGTTACGTGTTCCTCACCCATGGCGAAGAAACGGCGCTGCGCGACATGCAACAGCACGGTGTCGAGGTCACGGCGCAGGATGTGCCGTCTACGCGACCCATGCCGCTCGACGAAGTGCTGACTGCGCATCAGGACGCCTGAGTCATCGTGCTCGACCTCGTGCTCGGATTGCTGCCCTTTGTGCTGCTCGGCGCCGTGCTTGGTCTGGACGTCGTCAGCTTCCCGCAGGCCATGTTCTCGCGTCCGATCGTCGCGGCCACACTCGCCGGCGCCTTCGCGGGAGCGCCGGCGGCCGGCCTCGTGGTGGGCGTCGCCCTCGAGTGTCTTGCGCTCGAGACGCTGCCCTTCGGTGCATCACGCTACCCCGAGTGGGGAAGCGCGTCGGTCGTTGGCGGTGTGATCGGTACCCGTGCGGCGCAGGACGCGCTGTTGCCCGACCCGGGCGCGTGGGTCATTGGCGTGATGGCGGCCATCGCGACCGCATGGCTCGGCGGCTGGACCATGGTGCAGCACCGGCGACTGATCGCGCACTGGGCACGCCCTCGGCTTCCGCTGCTGGCGTCGGGGTCGATGCGCACGGTGGTCGCGCTGCAGGTCTTTGGACTGACGTCCGACCTGGTGCGTGGTGGCGTGCTCACGGCCGTCGCGCTCGCGGTGGCATGGCCGATAGCCACCTGGGCGATCGACGCGTGGCAGCTGGGCGCGCTGGAGACGCGTGCGGCGCTCGTGGTCGGTGCCGCGGCCGTGGGGGCATCGGCGGTCTGGAAGATCTTCCACGGCTACTCGGTTACTCGCCGATTGTTCGTAGTGGGACTGATGCTCGGATCCGCACTGGTCGTGCTCCGTGGCTGATCCTACGCAAATCGCGCCGGCCGCCGCTGTGCCCGAATTGCCGGCGCTCACGCGCGCGTCCATGCTGCTGCGCTGCTTTGCCATCCAGGGTTCGTGGAACTACGAAATTCTGAATGGCAACGGGATCGGATTCTGTGTGGAGCCCGCGCTTCGGCAGTTGCCGGGCGGCCCGGACGGTGACGCATACCGTCGCGCGCTGGCTCGCCAGTGTGTCTATTTCAACGCCCATCCGTATCTGGCGAATCTGGCGGTCGGTGCGTTGGCGCGCGCCGAACTCGACGGCACCGCGCCCGCGCGCATCGAACGCTTTCGTACGGCGCTCTGCGGCCCGCTCGGCAGCCTGGGAGACCGGCTTGTGTGGGCGGCCTGGTTGCCGGCGTGTTCCCTGATCGCGATTCTGCTGTT
Source organism: Gemmatimonadales bacterium (assembly GCA_038330215.1). Lineage (GTDB taxonomy): Bacteria > Gemmatimonadota > Gemmatimonadetes > Gemmatimonadales > Gemmatimonadaceae > JAABRT01. The sequence goes on along the minus strand of JBBQNT010000036.1, from coordinate 13,569 downwards.
CGGTCTCGGTTGGAACGCGGTCGGGGTGGCGGTGGGCTTCCTCGTGCTGTACAACACGGGGCATATCCTGCTTCGCATGTGGGGGTTGGCTGCGGGCTGGTTGCACGGGCTTCGGCTTGCCTCGGCGCTCAGCGCTCGCTGGTTGCAGGAGGGTCCGCAGTACATTGGTCGGGGGGCCGCGCTGGTGGCCGGCATCGCGCTCCCCTTTGCATCGCACCGGGCGATCGGCGGCGGACCGATCCTCGATGCGGTGCCGTTGTCGGTCATCGCACTCACGCCGTGTCTCGCGCTCCTGCTCGTGCGGTTGCACGGCAAGGTGCAAGGGTGGCAACTGCTGTTCGCGTTGCTCGCCCTCCTCGTCCTCTATTCGACGGTTGTCCTCTGATGGCAGAACGATCGGTTCAAATCGTGAACAAGCACGGCCTGCACGCACGACCGGCGGCGGAGATGGTGAAGGCCGCGTCGCGCTACAAGAGCGACATCACCATCGCGCGCGATGACCTCGAGGTGAACGGCAAGAGCATCATGGGCGTCATGATGCTGGCCGCCGAATACGGGGCGAGCATCACGCTGCGCGCCACGGGCCCTGACGAGGACGAAGCCCTCGAAGCGCTGGCCGTGCTCGTCTCCTCGCGATTCGGGGAGAGCTGAGTGGATTCGGTCCTCCGCGGCATTCCGGCGTCCGCTGGAATCGTCGTGGGCCCGGTGCACTTGTTGCGCTGGGAAGTGCCGGAAGTGCGACAGCGTCTCGTTCTCGACGAGGATATCGACGACGAGATCGCGCGCCTGCATGCCGCCATCGATCGCGCGCGCGCGCGTCTCACCACGCTGCGAACGCGTGCGGAAGCCCAGGCCGGCGCAGAAGAGGCGGCCATCTTCGATGTGCAGCTCACCATGCTCACCGATGGTGAGCTGTTGCAGGGCATCGAAGCGCTCATCCGTCAGAATCTCGGGGCCGAGAAGGCGTTCGACATCGTATTGCTCGAATGGCAGCAGCACTTCGCGCGGCACGCCACGCCGATGCTGCGGGAGCGGGTGGGGGATCTCACCGATGTGCACATTCGCGTGCTATCCATCCTGCTCGACCTGCCGGACCATGATCCGGTGGACGTGCCCAAGGGAGCGAACGCGATTCTCGTCACGCACGACCTGACGCCCAGCCTCACGTTGCAACTTGATCGCGAAGCGATTGGTGGCATCGCAACGGAAGCAGGCACGGCGACGGCTCACGTGGCGATCCTCGCGCGCTCGCTCGGGCTGCCGGCCGTGGTGGGGCTGCGCAGTGGGGTACGATCATTGCGGGGCGGGGAACTGGCCATCCTCGATGGCACCGAGGGCACGCTTACGGTCTCGCCCACCGAAGCCGAAGTGGCGGACGCTCGTCTGCGCGCCGAAGCCAATCAGGCGCGCGATGAGGAACTGCTCGAAGCGGCGCAAGCTCCCTCGGTGACGCTCGACGGTGTGTCGCTCGTCGTGCGGGCCAACGTCGATATCCCGGAAGAGGCGGAGTTGGCGGCGGCAAGCGGCGCCGAGGGCGTGGGACTCATGCGCACGGAATTTCTCGTGGTCGGTCGCGCCAACATGCCGGACGAGGACGAGCAGTACCGCGCGTATCGTCGTGTCGCTGAAGCATTCCGCGGCCGACCCGTCATCATTCGCACGTTCGACATCGGCGGCGACAAGCTGCCCGTCGGAGGCTATCCGCACGAAGCCAATCCGTTTCTCGGCTGGCGCGCGATCCGAATGTGCCTCGACGAGCCGGCGCTGTTCAAGACGCAGTTGCGGGCGCTGCTGCGTGCGGCCGTGCATGGTGACATTCGCATCATGCTGCCGCTCGTCGTCACGGTGGACGAAGTGCGTGAAGCGCGCACGCTGCTCGAGGAAGCGCAGCAGGAGCTGACCGAGCGTCGTGTGCCGTTCAAGAGCGACGTGCCGCTGGGCGTGATGGTGGAGACGCCCGCCGCTGCCGTTGCCTGTGATACGCTGGTGCGTGACGTGGATTTTCTGAGCATCGGCTCGAACGACCTCGTGCAATACACGCTCGCGGTGGACCGCGGCAACGTGAACCTCGCCCCGCGCTTCACGCCGCTGCATCCGGCCGTGCTCCGGCTCATCCGGGGAGTCGCCGCCATGGGCGACAGGCACGACTTGCCGGTGGCTGTCTGCGGCGAGATGGCGTCGCAGCCGCTGATGGTGTTTGCCCTCATCGGACTGGGCGTACGACAGTTCTCGGTCTCGCCCAGGGCCGTGCCCATCGTGAAGCGGCTCATTCGCAGCATTACCGTCGCTGCGGCGCATGACGCGGTCACGGCGTCCATGGAGGCGTCGGGCACGGCCCGCGAAATCGAGCTATTGCTGCGACGTCGGCTGCGCGTCGCACTCGGCGAGCCATAACACTCGCTTACGTTTCCTTGTGGCTTGCCCGTCCCAAGCCGCGAAACTACTCTACTCGGCCATAGTCGGCCGCACCCTATTTCCCTCTTGCGCGAGGCATGCGTGGCTGAACGTCATCTCTTCACGTCCGAGTCCGTTACGGAAGGGCACCCAGACAAGGTGGCCGACCAGATCTCCGACGCCATCCTCGACGCGCTGCTGACGCAGGACCCGGCGGCGCGCGTTGCGTGCGAGACGTTGGTCACAACGGGTCTCGCAGTGATTGCCGGCGAAATCACGACGACAGCCTACGTGCATCTGCCCGACGTGGTGCGCGAGACGATTGCCGAGATCGGCTACACCGATGCCCGCTACGGATTCGATTCGCACACGTGCGCCGTGATGAGCACGATCGACAAGCAGTCGCCCGATATTGCGCAGGGCGTGGATACGGGCGGCGCAGGCGATCAGGGCATGATGTTTGGCTACGCAACCGATGAATCACCGGAGTTGATGCCGTTGCCGATCCAGCTCGCGCACGCGCTCACCCGTTCGCTGGCCGAACACCGCAAGTCGGGCGCGGTCTCCTGGCTGCGACCGGACGGCAAGGCGCAAGTCTCGGTGGTGTACGAAGGCGATCGTCCGCTGTATGTCGATACGGTCGTGGTCTCCACGCAGCACGACGAGTCGGTGAGCACCACGAAGCTGCGCAAAGCCATCCTGAACGACGTGATTCTTGCGACGATTCCGGAAGAGTTGCGGCAGAAGCGGCTTACCACGCACATCAATCCCACGGGACGATTCGTGATCGGTGGTCCGCAGGGCGATGCAGGCCTCACGGGTCGCAAGATCATCGTGGATACGTACGGTGGAATGGGCCGACACGGCGGCGGCGCGTTCAGCGGCAAGGATCCGAGCAAGGTCGACCGCTCGGCTACGTACGCTGCGCGTTGGGTGGCCAAGAACATTGTCGCCGCGAAACTCGCGCGGCGCTGCGAAGTACAACTGGCGTATGCCATTGGCGTGGCAGAACCGGTCTCGGTCTTCGTCGATACGTTCGGCACCGGGTCGGTGGGTGATCGCGCGATCGAGCAGGCAGTGCGCGACACATTCGACCTCACGCCGCGCGGCATCTCGAACGATCTCGAACTGCGCAAGCCGATCTATCGCGCGACGGCTGCGTATGGTCACTTTGGTCGCACGCCGGAAACGATCGGTCGTGGACGCGGTGCGAAAACGCTCTTCACCTGGGAGCGCACGGATCGCGCGCGTGCACTGCGCCGGGCCGTGGGGGCGTAACAAACGGTGCTCGGGCGGCGGACACTCGCGGAGGAAGCATGACCGAAGTTTCGCTGGCACGTCTCGGTCTGGACAGCTCGACCAACTCGTACGTCGTGATCCTCCGCGAGGTGGACGGACGTCGCCTGCTGCCGATCTGGATCGGACAGCCCGAAGCCGAGTCGATCGTCTTGCAGATCAACGACGTCAAGCGCGAGCGTCCGCTCACGCATGACCTGTGCAAGGCGCTCATCGTGTCGCTCGGCGGCACCTTGCAGCGCGTCGAGATCACCCGGGTCAAGAACAGCACGTATTACGCGGAGTTGCACATCAGCACGGCAAACGGTCTCACCGTGGTGGATGCGCGACCGAGCGACAGCATCGCCATTGCGCTCCGCCTCGATGCGCCGCTCTACGCGGCCGACGAGTTGCTCACCATGGTGGACGACGACGATAATGACGAAGATGACGGACCATCGTTCGGACCGCCGACGCCCATCCTGTTGCCCACACCTCGCGGTGAGATGTCGCCCGAGCAACTCAAAGCCTATCTCGAACAGCTTCGGCCGGAAGACTTCGGGAAGTTCACGCCCTGACCACGTTACCTGTGACTGTGCTCGCGAAGGCCATCTCAAAGCTCGCGCTTCTCGCGGGTTTGTCGCTGCTCGTTTCCGTGTCGCCGGCGACGCTCGGCGCGCAGGTGCCCGACGCACGCAGCGTGGCCGGACGCATCGTGCGTCCCGCGCCGTTCCTCGAAGGCGATTCAACGGCGGTGGTCACCGTGCCGGATCAATGGGTGACGCTGCATCGCGTGTCGCCCAACCTGTCCGGCCCCCTCGATTCCATGCGCACCGATACCGAGGGTCGCTACCGCTTTCGCTATATGCCGAGCGGCGGGCCCGAGGCGGTGTACTTCGTGTCGGCCTCGTACGGCGGGATTGCCTACTTCACCAATCCGCTGCGCTCCATCGAGACCACGGGCGCGGAAGCGGAGATCGCGGTGTTCGACACCACGTCACGCGCGTTTCCGCTCACCGTGCGCGGGCGGCACCTCATCATCGGTTCGCTCGACAGTTCGGGACATCGCACGGTGGTCGAGGTGTTCGAGCTGTCCAACGACAGCACGCGCACATTGATTGCGCGTGAAGACGACGATGCGGAACCGACGTGGCGGTTGCCGATTCCGCGCGTGGCTACGGACGTGAAGGCCGGGCAGGGTGATCTGCCCGCGGATGCATTCGTGCAGGCGCCCGGCAGCATCGCGCTTTACGCCGCGCTTGCGCCCGGCCTCAAGCAGATTTCGCTGTCGTATCTCGTGCCCGATCGCGGCTTTCCGCTCGATCTGCTCATCGGTGACGGCGCGGTAGTGCTGGAAGTGCTGTTGGAAGAACCGGAAGCACGCGTCACCGGCGCGAACCTCGTGGCGGTGGAACCGGTCGCGCTCGAAGGGCGTCGTTTTCAGCGCTTTCTCGCACAGGACGTGCGCGCGGGTGATTCGATCACGATAACCGCGCCGGGCGCGGGCATCGGCGGACGGGGGCTGTACGTGAGTGTGCTGCTCGGCGCCATCGGTCTGCTGATGCTGCTCTCACTGCTGCGTGCGGGCATTCGCAAGCAGCGCCCGATTGGCGCACCGGTGAAGCGGCCGAACGTGGTGTCCGACGTTCCCACACCCGAGCGTCTGGCGCGCGAGATCGCCGATCTCGACGCGGCATTCGCAGCACAGGACGCGTCGGCCGATTCGGTGCGCCACGCGTACGAACGCCGGCGCGCGGAGTTGGCGTCGGTGTTGCGGGAAGAGCTTGCTCGCACGGGAACGCGCGTGTAAGCTTTCAGAATGGCGGTTCGGACTCGTGGTCCAAGCCGACTGACAATTGATCGTGCGCGCGGGACACGGAAGTCGGTGCAATGCCGACGCGGCCCCGCCACTGTATCGGGCACGACATGATGCACTCCCACGCCTCATGTCACGCTTGCTCAGCCTGTCACTGTTCGGTGCACGACACCGGATGGGAAGACACGAGCACTGCGGCCCGGAGCCAGGAGACGACCCGCGCGCGATTTGTACGAACACCCTCGAGGGGGGGGCTCGTGCCGTTGGGGCTCGTCCGTCCGGCGTCGATACGCCGGTGGAGATCTCCACCTGCCCGGGCATCCCCTTCCCTGCGAAAGGATGCCCGTTGTGCTGTTTGGTCTCGTCGTTCACCCTGCGCCGTCATTCGTGATGTCGCGCGCCATAGTCACGCTGCTGTCACTCCTGGCGCTGCTGTCCACCGCCGCGTGCAAAAGCGAGCCGGGTGACCGCGACGCGGGTGACCGCGACGCGCGTGACCGCCACGCGGGTGACCGCGACGCGGGTGACACGCGCTCCGGCGCAGCAGTCGACTCAACGACGATTGCGCGCGACACGCCCGCGGCCGCGAGCGACGACTTCGGCATCGCGCTGCCCTCAGACAATCGGCACGCCTCTCGCGTCGTGTCGCTCAATCCTACCTTCACGGAGATTGCGTTCGCGATCGGCGCGGGCAGTCAGCTCGTGGGGCGCACCACATGGGACAACAGGCCGGACGCGGCGCTTGCCGTTACCGATGTCGGCGCCGGCATTCGGCCGAACGTCGAAGCCGTGCTGGCGACGCGCCCCACGTTGGTGCTGCTCTATGCCACCGCTGAGAATCGCGCGGCGGCGGCTACGTTTGAACGCGCCGGCATTCGCACCATCGCTCTGCGCACCGTCACCATCGGTGACTTTCGCGAAGCCGCGGCCGCACTTGGCGCGGCGCTTGGTCAGCCGGCCAACGCGCGCACTCTGGTTGATTCCATCGACGCGACACTCGATCGCGTGCGTGCAGCCGTGGACGGCGCACCGCGTCCGCGTGTCGTGTGGCCGTCGTGGGAGTCGCCGGTGCTCGTGGTCGGCAACGAGAGTTTCGAAGCGGAGTTGCTCGACATCGCGGGGGCGGAAAATGTATTCGCCGATCGAGCCGAGTCCGTCGCCGGCGTGACCATCGAGGAAATCGCCAGGCGTGATCCCGATCTCGTGCTGGCGGGACCGGATAGGCTCGCGCGATTGCAGGCGAGCGCACCATGGCGCGCAGTGCGGGCGGTTCGCGAAGGCCACGTTGCGGTGCTCGACACCACCGTGTTCGGCCGCCCAGGTGTCGCGATTGGCATGGCTGCCGTTTCGATCGCGCGAGTGCTTCACCCTGGGCGCGCGGACCGGCTGCCGTGAGCAAACTGGTGGTTGCCGTGGGCGCTTCACTGCTGCTGCTGTCCATGCTGCTGGCGCTCGGTATCGGTGCCGTGCCCATCGCAACTGCCGATGTGTGGAATGGCCTGCTCGGTGACGGTGACGCGCAGGTGATCGCGATCGTGCGTGATCTTCGCGCGCCGCGCGTGGTGCTCGCGGCACTTGTCGGGGCAGGGCTCGCCGTGAGCGGCGCAGCACTGCAAGGCACGCTGCGCAATCCGCTCGCCGAGCCGTATCTGCTCGGAGTTTCGGGCGGTGCCGCTGTCGGTGCTGTGGTTGCACTCACGCTCGGCCTTGGTACGCCCACGATCGTGACACTGGCGGCCTTTGGCGGAGCCGGCGTTGCAACGTTGGTCGTTGCAATGCTCGCGCGCTACGCGGGAGGGCGCGCGGAGCCGCGCATCCTGCTGATGGCGGGCGTCGTGGTGGGCGCGTTTGCGAACGCCGTCATTCTGGTCGCGCTCGCCGACGCGCCGCCCGATCGCATCCGTGGCGCGCTCTGGTGGATGATGGGTTCGACCGCCGACGCGACATGGGATGCGGTCCTTCGCACGCTGATCGCGCTGGTGGTGTTGGGCGGCGTGCTCGTTGTGCGCGCGCGCGAACTCGACGTGCTCGCGCTTGGCGAGGAGCCGGCGGTGGCACTTGGCGCCGATGTTGATCGCGCCGCGCGGCGCACATTTCTTGTGGCCTCGTGGCTGGCAGCATCCACCGTTGCGGCAGTCGGCTTGATCGGATTTGTAGGACTCGTTGTGCCAAACCTCGCGCGCGCGCTGGGCGCGCATCGCCACCGCAACATGCTGGTGGTCTCGGCCCTCTATGGCGGTGCGCTGCTGGTCGCCGCCGATATCGCGGCCCGCGCAATACGCTCGCCCATCGAGTTGCCGCTGGGCGCGGTGACGGCGCTGGTGGGCGTGCCGTTCTTCCTCGCGCGACTGCGCAAGCTGGCGTGAGCATGACGACGACACCGTCACTGCCGAGCTTGGAGCTGCACTTCGACGAGGTGCGCGTCGCCTACCCGCGCACGTCCGTGCACGCACTCGACGGCGTCTCGCTGCGTGCATTGGCAGGTCGCGTGACCGCAGTCGTGGGACCCAATGGAAGCGGGAAGAGCACGCTCGTGCGCGCGCTGCTCCGGCGCGTGCCGCTTGCGGGTGGTCGTATTCGGGTCGGACGACGCGCGCTCGAGACGTTCGACGCACGCGAGTTTGCGCGACACGTAGCCGTTGTGCCACAACGCGAAGAGGTGCAGATGCCGCTTCCCGTGCGCGAGTTCGTCGCGCTCGGACGTCATGTGCATCTCGGCGCGTTCACACCCATGGGTGCTCACGATCGCACGACGGTCGGCAATGCGCTCGCGAGCGCGGGCATGGATCATCTCGCGGATCGCCGCACCGACACCCTCTCCGGTGGTGAATGGCAGCGCGTGCGCATTGCACGCGCTCTCGCGCAGGAAGCGCCGGTGATCGTGCTCGATGAGCCCACCACATTCCTCGACATCGCGCACGAGATGGCTGTATTCGAGCTACTCGACGAGCTCGCGATGGAAGGTCGCACGGTGCTGCTGGTGAGCCACCAACTCAACCTCGTGGCGCGATTCGCGTCTCACATCGTACTGCTCTCCGCAGGGCACGTCGCGGCGGCGGGTTCCGCGAGCGAGGTGATGCGGGGCGACGTGCTCGAACGCGTCTATGACTGGCCGCTCGTCGTCACCCGTGATCCCGCAGTCGGCGCGCCGGCGCTGCTGCCGCTGCGACGCAGCGCGCGAGCCCCGAGGGATGACGCGTGACGTCGCAAATGCGGGTTCTCGCCGCGCTGATCGGGTCGCTCGCCGCAGCCAGTGTGCTGATGGCACAGCCGACGCGACCATTGCGGACGATCTGCGTGATCGACGCAGTCACGGGTCGCGCCGTGCCGTATGCGAGCGTCGCATGGGACAACGCCGCACGCGTCATCGCCACGGCGTGCACTGGGATCACGGTCACGAGCGACTCGAGGCTCCTGGTTACCCGACTCGGCTATGCACCGTGGCGAGGGGAGGTGCGCACGGACGCCGATACGGTGTTCGTTCATCTCGCGCCGATTGCTGCCGCGCTGCCGGCGGCGACGGCGCGCGCCGAGTCGTCTCGCGAGTGGATCCTCGGTGCGCGCAATGCCGTGTCGCTCGCGGTGGACAGCGCGCGCGCATCAGGCGCGCACAGTACCGGCTCGCTCGTGGCGATGTTGCCGTACACATTTCCGAGAAGTGCGCGCGGCGAGGTATCGCTCTCGCTGCGGGGTGCGCGTCGCGAACAGGTGGCGGTGACGCTCGACGGCACGCCGCTGACGGATCCCGCCACCGGACTCGCCGACCTCGCCGATGTGCCACTGGTGCTGTTGGGTAGCGCTACCGTGGCGCCGGGCAGTGACCCGATCCTGAATGGTCCCGGCGCTGCTGGCGGGGTGCTCAGCCTGCAAAGCGGTACCGGAAGCATCATGTCGCTGCGCACCGCCGCGTACGGCGATCGACTCGCGGAAGGTGCGGTGAGCCTTGGCGGAACCGGCGGCAGGCTTCGGATCGGTGCGTCGCATCGCACCGCGCGGAATGACTTCGCTTTCGTGAACGCGTCGGGTACCACCGGCACTGCCATCGACGAACGTCGTGTGAACAACGATGTCACGCGCACGAGTGCGATGGCGCAGTGGCAGTCCACGCGGGCGAATATCACCGTGCTCGGCGCACGAGCGGAGCTCGGGTTGGTCGGTCCGGTGAACGTGCGTGATTACGACGAGGATCGGTCAACGACTGAACGCCTGTTCGTGCGCGCGACCAGCCAGCTTGCAGGCACGATGCTGAGCTCCGGCTTGCGCGCATTTTGGCTGGGATATCGCGATCCGGCACGGCCGTTGTTCAACACCACGTCGCGTGCGCTGGCGGCCGATGTCGACGCGCGTCGCGCGATCGGCCGTGTCCTGATGCACGCCGGCATCGGCGGCGATCGCCTGCGAGGTGATGGTGAACTTGTGCAGGACCGCACCCGCGCCTTCGTGTCATCGCGGATCGCCGGAAGCGGTGCGCTCGACTGGTCGGGCGGAGTACGGCTCGACGCGATCGAGGGCAGCGGTGCGTTGCCGTCGTTCTCACTCGCCGTCGCGCGCCGCATGCGTTCGTTCGATGTTGGCGCGCGCCTGGCGCAGGCGGTGCGTGTGCCGACGCTGTATGACCTGTACTTCTCATCGCCGCAGCGCATCACGGTACGCGCACTCGATGCGGAGCGCATCACGCTCGACGCCGAGCTGCACGCACGCTGGCGCACGGCCGACGGCGGTGCCAGCAGCGCTGCCGCCAACGCTACCACCAGCGCTACCGCCAACGGTTCGGCAACCGCTTTCGTTCCAGCACGTACGCGCGTGACACTCGAAGGCGCCGTCATCTCGCGCACGACACGCAACGCGATCATCTGGTTTCCTGGCAACTTCGGTTGGAGTCCGGCGAACGTGGGCACGGAGCACGTTTCCGGTGTCGAGGCGCGAGCCGTTGTGGCACGCGGTGCCGTCGAGGTGCAGGCCTGGAGCACACTCTATCGCGCGGAGTTGTTGTCAGGCGCGCTGCGCGTGCCCACGCCGTACGTACCTGCTTGCGCCGGCGGCGCGGCGGCGCGCGCTTCGCGCGGCCCAGCACAACTCTCGCTCGCGACGCGCTGGTTGGGCGCTCGGCCGTACACCGCCGGCCCGCGCGATGACGCCTTCATGCTGCCGTCTGTCGCGCTGCTGGATGTTGCATTCAGCGTTCGTCCGCGCATCATCGCCGCCGACATGCTCTTCACCTTCGCTCTCGACAACGTCACGGATCGTGCGTGGCAGTCGGTGCGCGGATTCCCGTCACCAGGACGAGCCTGGTCTGTAGCGCTCACTCTCACCCCGTGATTCTCCTCATGCATACTGTTGTTCGCACGACTCTTTTACGCACGCTGCACGCACGCTCGGCGCGAGTTGCTGGCGTCGCCTCGCTCGTCGCTTCCATGCTCGCGGTTTCCGCGTGCGGTGACGATGGCGGCACCGCGCCAGCACCGCTCACACCGCGCGGCATCGTTGTGCTCGACGGTTTTATTCAGCCCGGGCTGACGCTGCTTCCTGATTCGGGCGCCATGTCCACCCGCATCGCCCTCGGCGCGCCGAACGAGTTCGACGCTGGCACGATGGAACTGCGCAACGATACCGTCGTCGCCGCGTCGAGCCGCGGTGCGGGTGACCTGTTGTATGTCGCATCGCTGGAGGATCGTGTCGTGCGGCGCATCCAGCTGCCTGCGCGCAGCAACCCCGCGCGCGCTCGGCTGCTGGTGCAGTCTGGCGGACAGGCGCTCATCGGCGTGCCGCTGCGCGACTCCGCCTCGCTCGCGCTGGTGTCCGTCAATGCCACGGGCCAGCCGACGATCACGCGCATCAACGATCTTGGTCTCTGTCCGGCGGACGTATTCCAGTACGGCGGTGATCTCTGGATTGTCGATGCGAACGCCACCTGCTCGTCGGGTTATTCGCCGGTCGGTGCAATGCGCCTCATCCGCATTCCCGCAAGTGGCGGCGCTCGCCAGGTGATCGTGCTAGACGGACTGCGCGGCTCTGGCGCTGGCGTCATTGTGCAGGGCGGCATCGCGTACATCAGCGCCGGTGGCGACGCGGACTTCTCGAGCTTTCCGTACCAGTTGCTCGCCGGCGGCGCGATCACGCGCGTCGACCTGAACGCGCGGACTGTGCTCGGCACGCGCACGATGCCGGCCGGCACCTACGGCGCGAGCGCGAAGCTGGGTGGCGATGGTCGGCTCTACGTTTCGCTGTACGAAGATCTCGTCAACTACCGCGATCGCACGATCGCCTACTCGCTGCCCGATCTCACACCCGTTGGCACACGCATGCAGGGCGCGGATTGGCTGGCGCTGCGCAGTAGTGCAGGCGACCAGGTGGCCTGTGGCGCGTCTGTCGCGGACGGACTCGGTCGCGTGCACTGCATTCAGAATCGCACCGGATCGGCGACATTCCTGATGGTCTTCGCGCCGGATGGCTCGCTCGTTCGGGAGGTGGCCGCCGGACAGGGCGGGGTGGACGTGCGACTGCGCTAGATTCGCGGGATGCCGCTCGTCGCCACCGACGCAGTTGTACTGCACGCCTTCGACTACCTCGAGACCTCGCGCATCTTCCGTCTCGCGACGCGTGAGCATGGCGTGCTGTCGGTGCTGGCGCGTGGCGTCCGCCGGTCGTCCAGTCGCTTCGGGAGCGCCCTGGACCTCTTTGCGGAGGGCGCGGCCCGCCTCGACATGCGCCCCGGACGCGACTTGCAGACGCTGACCGGCTTCGACGTCACCCACGCACGTCCGCAGCTGGCAAGCGACATGGCGCGCTTCACGGCCGCCGCGGCGATGTCTGAGATCGTGCAGCGCATCGTCACCGAGGACCACGCACCGGACGCCTACGAGGTGCTGCGGGCGGGGTTCGACCACCTGGCCAACGCCGAGCCTGGGTCCACGGTGGGCATCGCGCTCGCGTCGCTCTGGGAGCTGGTCGCAGTGCTCGGCTTCGCGCCGGCACTCGAAGTGTGCGCGGTGTGCCACCGCATGCTCGAGCCCGACGCCGCGCTGGCTTTCAGCCACGCTGCCGGCGGCGTTCTCTGCGTGACCTGTGCCGCTCGATCCGGCGGATCGCGCCGGCTGCCGGCCGAGGCGCGGGCGGCGCTCGTCTCCTGGAGCGCTGGGGACGCCGGCCCGTCCGTGAGTGCGTCAGAAGGGCGATCACATCAGCGTTTGCTGCGGGAGTTCCTGAGTCAACACCTCACCGACGCACACGCGCTCAAGGCCTGGACTGTTTGGGAGCAGGCACGATGGATCTAAACGTGTCCTGTGAGCCGTGTCACAGTCTTGGCAGTTCGGCGATGCTGCCAAAATGGCGCCACGGCCCTGCAGTGCGGTAACGCGCGGCCGCGCGACCCAGATACGGAACAGTTGAGTTTGCCCGGGGTCAACTGAGAAAGAATGTGACCTCGCTACTCTGGAAGCGGGAGGCACACGGAGTCGACGCACGTGGGGGGCTCTGGTCGCTGGTGGGGCCACCTCGACCGGGTGCTGTTGCTTGACACCCCCCCTCGCGCGTCTTTAGCTTACTACTACGGTTGTATTCCTTCACCCACACAGGAGACTGAACCAAGGCCCCTGATTCGTCAGTAGGAGAAAGCCATGACACGTGTTGTGACAATGCTGGGACTGGTCCTGGCGGTCAGCGCGTTCATGCCACGAGAAGTCGCGGCGCAAGGCAGTGTGCTCGGTCAGAGCAGTACCGTCGAGCGTCGCGGGGTTGGAAAGCTCAAGCAGAACTATCCAAACCCCTTCAACCCTCAGACCTGGATACCGTTCGAAGTGGGGGATGCCCCACAATGTTCGAGTCCGGGTCGGCAATATCGGATCACGCTTCGCATCTTCAATCTGTTGGCACGTGAAGTCGCGGTTCCGGTGTTGCAAGGTGGCACCAGCACAGTCGCTGGCGGTCAGCCAATCAGTGGTATTTCAGTGCCCTGCGGCGTCTATGAGGCCTACTGGGATGGAGTAGACAAGCGAACGGGCCGGGAAGCACCCTCCGGCATCTACAGCTACATACTCCAAATCGATGATGCCACGTTGGTGAAGAAGATGATCGTGGTGAAGTGA
>JBBQNT010000035.1:0-21130 GCA_038330215.1 Gemmatimonadales bacterium | reverse complement strand
CAACGCACTCGATGTGAGTGATGCGCCGGTCATCTTCTCGCACTCGAACGCGCGTGCCGTCACCGATGTCCCGCGTAACGTGCCCGACAGCATTCTGCGGCGTTTGCCCGCCAACGGTGGCGTCGTCATGGTCACCTTCGTGCCCGGCTTCTCGTCGCAGACCGTGGCCGATTGGGGACGCCGGCTGGAAGCCGCACGCACCGCCGCCGGCAACGATGCCGATACCCAGTTCAAGGCCGTCGCCGCGTTCCGCGAAGCGAACCCGCTGCCGCGCGCGACGATGGCCGATGTGATCGCGCATCTCGACCACATCAAGAAAGTCGCCGGCGCCGCGCACGTCGGACTCGGCGGTGACTACGACGGCATCACCGATGTCGTGCAGGGGCTCGAAGACGTCTCCAAGTATCCCGACCTGATCGCAGAGTTGATCAGTCGCGGCTGGACGGACGCCGAACTCAAACAACTCATGGGCGAGAATGTGCTGCGGGCGCTCGCGAGGGCCGAGGCCGTGGCCGAGCGTCTGCAGCGGGAGCGCCCAGCTTCCACCAAGACCATCCAGCAGCTCGATCGGCGTCCGTAGCGTTCCCCCAACCTCGCGAAGCCCGCTGTTTCAGAACTCCGACCGAGGACCAACTCATGACTGTTGATCGCCGCCTCTTCCTCAAGACCAGCGCAATGCTCGGCGGAGCCGCCTCCCTCGGCATCAGCCCGAGCCTCGCCGCCGCCGTCCCTGCGGCCTCTACACTCCGCCGGTCCCCCCGCTCAACCGCTCCACTCCGGATGCTGATCCTGGGCGGCACCGGCTTCATCGGACCTGCGCAGGTGGAGTACGCGCTGTCCCGCGGCCACACGGTCACGCTCTTCAACCGCGGCCGCACTAACCCCTCGCTCTTTCCGGGCGTCGAGAAGTTGGTCGGCGACCGCAATGCCCCGGACGGCTACGACGCGCTCAAGGGCAACCGGGAGTGGGACGTCGTCATTGACAATCCGACCACGTACCCGCGCTGGGTGCGTGGTGCCGCCGATGCGCTGGCCGGCCGCACGAAGCACTACATGTATGTGTCCACGATCAGCGTGTTCAGCGATTTCTCGCGTCCCGGCATGGACGAAGACGGTCCGCTGAATCCCCCCGGCGACCCCGACGCCACGGCCATGACACCGCAGGGTCCGGCGTCGTACGGCTCGCTCAAGGTGCGTTCGGAGATGGACGCGCGGGAGCGCTTTGGCGCGAATGTGACGGTGGTGCGCCCCGGCCTGATCGTTGGGCCCGGAGACCTGTCAGACCGCTTTTCGTACTGGCCGGTGCGAGTCCAGAAAGGAGGCGAGATTTTGGCCCCCGGCACGCCGGACGATCCCACGCAGTACGTGGACGCGCGCGATCTGAGCCAATGGATGATCCGCCTCGCCGAAGATCGCGTGATGGGCACGTTCAACGCGACCGGCCCCCGAACGCCTACCAACATTGCGGAGATGCTCTACGGCATCAAAGCGGTGACGGGCGGAAACGCGCGGTTCACGTGGGTGGACGCCGATTTCCTGCAGGCGCAGCGCGTGTCGGCGTGGAGCGAGATGCCGGTGTGGCAGCCAGCGCGGGGCCGCACGGCGGGGTTCATGAGCATCGACTGCTCCAAGGCGTATGCCGCGGGGCTCACCTTCAGGCCACTGGCCGTGACCGTGAAGGACACGCTCGACTGGTATCACACCCGTCCGGCGGAACAGCAGGAACGGCTGCGCGCCGGAATTGCACCGGAGAAGGAAGCGCAGGTGCTGTCGGCTTGGCACGCGAGGGCTCGCTAGTCGGCAGTTCAGGAACGCTTCGCGAACCGACGGTACTCGAAGATCGCGTGTCCATCGGGCGTGTCACGACGCAGCAGCCAAACGCCCAACTCTGTGACCGCCACGAGCACCACCTCTCGCGTACGCGGCAGTGTGAAGCGACCGAGCAGCGAGCCTTCAGCTGAGATTCCTGCCCACGCAGCATCGGATGACGTGTCCGTGTCAAAGGTGCGCAGCCAAAGCGCGCCATCCTGTCCGGGAACGGCCTCGTCAAACCATGGGGCGACGCGCGACGCGTCTGGGCCCGCTTCGCCGCTTCCCATCGCGGCTTCCATCGTGCGCGAGTTCCGTGCTTCTTCCTCGCTCAGCGTGCGTTCAGCCTCGGCAAGCTGATACGTCGAAAGCACGGTTCCGTCTTCACGCATTCGACGCAGTTCGTTGTGCCATGGCGCCGCGCTCCAGAACCAGTCCTCGTGGGCCACGAGCACGGCCAGGCGACCGTGCGACATGAACGGCAGTGAGTCCACCACATCCTGCGGCGTGCCGTCTGCTCTCACGCTTCGGATGGTGGCCCGGAAGCCGCCGTCAGGCGTGGCGGCAGTCGGTGACACCATCAGCACCGCGCCCGTTCCCAGACATGCGTGAAGCGGGGCAATTCCCAGCGCCGCCGCGTCGATCATGTCGATGGGGGATCCGTCACCGTCGAGAATGGAGAGGCGCCGAGTACCAGCGTCAAAAGCAAAGATTGTATCGCCGCGCGTGCGGCATACCGACGCGAGTGACGCGAACTCCCACGGGCCGCGCCCCGTGGTCCCGACTCGCCATGCTTCCAAGCCATCGGGTGAGAAGCGTCGCAAGCGCGACCCATCGAGCACCAGGAGACCGCCATCTGGCCACGGGATGGCGGAAAGCAGGCCCGAGCGCACATCAAATTCGTCGGCGGCCGAGTCCGTTGCCCCGCCGATGCGCACGTCTGCGGAGTCAACCAGTTCCCACGGCGGAGCACTGGCGCGCAGTGGCAGTCGGTGGTCGGACTCATCATCTGGGGAACAGGCGATGACGGTCAGCAGGCAGGCGGTCAATGACAACTCAAGTCGTGTTCGCACGACCTTTCGCCGTATCACGGCAGGCTGCGATCAGAGACGTTTCGATCAAACTGCTTTCGCTCGGCTTCGGTGCGCAGTATCGCACGCAGTTCCGCTCGTCGTTTCGGCAGCGCTGCATTCTTCTCGTCGATGGTCTTCATGCGCTCACTCGCCGCGAAGTACCGTCGCACGATCACGCCAACTTGTCGTCGTCGCTTCTCATCGAGCGTGATCTCGTGAAAGTAGTTGTCGAGCGCGAAGCGAACGAGGTCTTCCGGACCCCTCACGCGCTGCACTCTCGCAGGCTGAGCTTGGGCGACGCCCGGAGCGAGTGATGGGACGAGGACGACTTGCACCGCCAACGCCAAGCAGAATCGAACCATGCTCTTCAGGTGACGCTTCATCTGGTGTCCTCGCGACCATCTTCGGTGGAGCTGCGCCGGAGGCCGATCATACGGGCGCGTGGCTAAAGCGTCAACCAGAACTCGATTGAACGTACTTGACATCGTTAAGTTAACGCTGTTACAATATTCCCATGCATTCCTCGACCCCTCCCGCGCCCGCCGGCTCCGCCGCCCGGCGCGTCCGCCAGAAAGAAGCCACGCGCGATCGCATTCTGGATGCGGCGCGAGAGTTGTTCGTGGAGAACGGCGTCGAGGCCACCACCATGCGCGCGATCGCGGCGCGCATCGAGTACACGCCCACCGCCATCTATCACCACTTCCGCGACAAGGAAGCGCTGATCGAGGAACTGTGCTATCTCGACTTCCGGGCGCTGGCCTCGGCCTTGGTGAAAATCGGCGAGATCCCTGATCCGCTGGAGCGTATTCGGCGCATGGGTCTGGCCTACGCCGACTTCGGGTTCGATAATCCGAGCCAGTATAAGTTTATGTTCATGACACAATCGAGCCATGTACCCCTGGACAAGGCTCGGGTTGAGAAGAACAATCCGGAGCAGGACGCCTACGGGTTCCTCGTCCAGACAGTGGAAGAAGGACTCAAGAAGGGACTGTTCCGGCCGGAGTTCCAGGATGAACACCAGCTCGCCCAGCTGTTCTGGAGCGGGCTCCACGGCCTGATCTCCCTGCACATCGCCAAAGCCGACGATCCGTGGATTGAATGGAGTGATCCGCGAGCCACGATTAAGCTGGCCGTGGATGTCATGCTACGGGGCAGTCGGAGACAGGGACTGTAGGCAGTATGCCATCACCTCTATCGGCGATCCCCGCCCTTCCGCCTCAGCCTTCCACGTAACCAAGCCCGCCCGCCCCGCTCAGACGGGGCACTTTTTCGCCAGATTACCTAACATCGTTACACGGCCGATCCATGTTCACTGTCAGATTCAGTTCGCAGGTCCGCGCGAGCAGGCGACTCAGAGCGAAGCTCGCCGTGGCGACTCTGGCGCTGGGAGCGCTGTCGACTACGCAGGATGCGGCGGCTCAGCGGCAACCTGTATTGCAGTCGACGCCTGCGATGGTCCAATCCTCACCGCCCCCAGCGACTGAGGTAGTTCGTAGCCAGACTACCGCGAACCAGATCCTCGATGGCTTGGTGCGGGAGGCACTGGCGCGCAACCTGGCGCTCGAGCAGCAGCGACTCTCCACCCGGCAGAGCGCCAGCGGCGTGCGACAGGCGCGCGGCGTCTTGCTGCCCACGCTGGCTGTCGACGCGCGCTACTCGGAGTTCAGCGGCGTCATCAACATCGGCGACTTCATCAACCCGGCCTACGCGGCGCTCAATCAGCTGCTCGGCCAGGATGCCTTTCCCACCAACGTCGCCGCGACGCTGCCCTTCCGTCAGGAAACGCGACTGCGCGCCACGCAGGTGCTCTACAACCAGGGTGCCATCGAGCAGTGGCGACTGGCCCGCGCGCTGTACGGAGCGAGCGAGGCGCAACAGGAACTCGCCGCCCGGCAGATCGCGGCCGATGTGCAGCAGGCCTGGCTGGCCTTCGCCGGCGCGACGCGCGTTGTCGATGTCTATGAATCGGCGCTCACGGTGTTGGCCGAGAACGAGCGGGTGGCCGACCGGTTGGTCGCCAACGGGCAGGGCACCGCCGACGCAGTGTTTCGCGCCCGGGCCGATCGCGCCGAGCTGGCACAGCAGGTCGCCGACGCCGAACGCCAGCGCGATGCGGCGAGACGCCTGCTCAACGCGCTGCTCGACCGCGATCCGGAAACGCCCATCCCCGTTGTTGACGACAGCACCCTGGTAACGCCGCTACCCACCGACCGCGACGCGACCATGCGCGACGCGCTGGCGAGGCGCGAGGAGCTGGAGCAGGCCGAGCTGGGTGTCGGCATCGCCGACCGTCAGGTGCGCCTGGCGTCATCAGCCTTCCTGCCCAGCGTCGCTCTCGCCGCCGACTGGGGCATTCAGGGCGACCGCTACCGGTTTGACGGCAGCGGCAATGTGGCCGTGGCGTCGCTCGTATTTCAGTGGAATCTGTTCAACGGCGGGCAGGACGCCGCAAGGCGCGAGCAGGCCACGCTCGAGAAGCGAAAAGCAGAGCTGCGCCGCCGCGATGCCGAACGACAGATCACCGTGCAGGTAGCCCAGGCCTGGGACGCCGCCGTCGTCTCCGAACGCGCCCTCGAAACATCTGCCGCCCGTCTGGCCGCCGCCCGCAGTTCGTTCACGCTCGTGTCGCGCCGCTATGACGAGGGACTCGCGCCGCACATCGAGTTCGTCGCCGCGCGCGCGTCACTCACGCAGGCGGAGCTCAACGCCGTGCTCACCCGGTTCACCTATGCGGCCCGCCGAGTTGATCTCGAGCGCGCTGCGGCGCTGCGTGCGCTCAGGCCCTGACGGAGGCCATGTCATGTCGCCGCAGTTCTCCCTCCTCCACGCAATCTCGTCATCACGCCCACCGGCACTGCACATGCTGCCTCGCCCACTCGCCCGCCGCACAGTCCTTGTGGTATCCGCATCACTGCTGGCCGCGTGCTCGGGTGCCGACGCGACTCCTGATACGACGTCCATCGCACCCATCCCGATCACACTCGGCGATGTCACGCGCGAAGCCGTGTCACGTCCCGTTACGGCGACGGGCGCGTTCGGTCCCAAGGACGAAGTGCTGCTGTCGTTCAAGATCGGCGGCATTGTCTCACGTGTGACCGTGGACGAAGGAGCCGCTGTATCGCGCGGCGCACAGCTGGCCGTGCTCGACTTGCGCGAGATCGACGCGCAGCTGACCAAGGCCAACATCGCTGTGGACAAAGCCACGCGAGATGTGACGCGTTTGCGCGCGCTGCAGCGAGATAGCGTGGCCACGCTCGCGCAGTTGCAGGACGCGGAATCGGCGCTCGCTGCGGCCGAGGCAGATCGGCAAACCGCGCGCGTGAACCGCGAGTACGCCGTGATCACGGCACCGGTTGGTGGCCGCATCCTGCGTCGTCGCATACAGCCTGGCGCGCTGGTGAGTGCCGGGCAGGAGATGTTTACGCTCGGAAGTGATGCGCGCGGACGCGTGCTGCGCGTGGGCATTCCCGATCGGGACGCGGTGCGTGTGCGCGAGGGGCAGAGCGCTGAGGTGCAGTTTGATGCGATGCCCGATCGCACGTTCGTCGGCCGCGTGTCGCAGCGTGGCGCCGCGACTGACGCACGCACGGGCATGGTGCCCGTGGAGATCAGCGTGACCGGCGCCGACATGATGCCGGCCGGTACCGTAGCGCACGTGTCGATCAGTGTGCCCTCCACGACCGAAGTCACGCTCGTTCCGGTGGAAGCGATCATTGAAGCTGATGGCGATTCGGCCACTGTGTACAGCATGCGCGACGGTCGCGCGGTGCGGCATGCTGTTCGCGTGCTGTACATCACGGGCACGCGCGTGGCGGTGGAAGGACTCGAAGGTGTGACGCGCGTAGTGAGCAGTGGCGCGCCCTATCTGGCCGACAGCTCGCCGGTGCGCGAAGTGGTGGGCGCACGATGAGAATCGTCGAGTTTGCGGTTCGGCGCTGGCAGTTCACCGTGCTGCTCTTCCTGATGCTGATTGCGATCGGGGTCACGAGCTGGCAGAGCATTCCGCGCGCCGAAGATCCGTCGTTTCCGGTGCCGATCTTCACGGTGGTTGCCGTGTATCCGGGCGCCGATGCAAGCGATATGGAGCAGCAGGTCACCGAGCCGATCGAACGCGAGCTGTACGCGCTGGAGAATGTGAAGGAACTCTACTCACGCAGCGGCGACGGACTCTCGGTGATCACGGTGGAGTTTGATCCCGCCGTTGACGCGGACCGCAAGGAAGACGAAGTGTTGCGCGAAGTGAACGGCTTGCGCGCCGAGCTGCCGGCGTCGCTGCAGCGGCTGGATGTGCAGCGCAACGAGAACAATACGGTAGCGATCGTGCAGGTCGCGCTCGTGAGCGAGACCACGCCGTATCACGAGTTGGATGTGATCGCGGAGCGTATCGAGGAACGCATCGAGCGTGTGGCGGGAGTTCGACAGGCCGATCGCTGGGGTGCACCGCGTCGCGAAGTGCAGGTGACGCTCGATCTCGGTCGCATGTCAACGCTCGGCATCGCCCCGACACAGGTGCTCAATGCGCTGGCCAGCGACAACGGTGCGATTCCAGGCGGTAGTGTGGATGTGGGCGCGCGACGGTTCAACCTCGCGGCGACCGGACGCTACCGCTCGCTGGAACAGATGCGCGAAACAGTGATCGGCGGCAACGCCGGCAACATCGTTCGCGTACGTGATGTCGCCGAGGTGCAGTGGGGCTACGGCGATCCGGTGCACATCACACGGTGGAACGGACGGCGCGCGATGTTCGTGAGCGTGACGCAGCAAACCGGTACCAACATCAGCGATGTGCGAAACGGCATCTGGCCCGTGCTCGACGCGGAAGAAGCGCTGCTGCCGGCCGGTGTGTCGCTGGCGCGCGGTTTCGATCAGTCCGTGAACGTGAGCGAGCGGCTGAATCGTCTGGGCATCGACTTTGCGATCGCGCTTGCGCTCGTGATCGTGACGCTGCTGCCGCTGGGCTGGCGCGCGTCCATTGTGGTGATGGTTTCCATTCCGCTCTCGCTCGCGATTGCCGTCGCGCTGCTCAACTTCACGGGCTACTCGATCAATCAGTTGTCGATTGTCGGTTTCGTGATCGCGCTGGGTCTGTTGGTCGACGATTCGATTGTCGTGGTGGAGAACATTACGCGCTTCATGCGCGCCGGTTACTCACGCAGCGACGCCGCTATTCAGGCCACCAAACAAATTGCGGTGGCCGTGCTCGGTTGCACGGCCACGCTCATCTTCGCGTTTCTTCCGCTGCTGTTTCTTCCGGGCTTGCCCGGTCGGTACATCCGCTCGCTGCCGATTGCCGTGGTCTATGCAGTGCTCGCATCACTGTTCGTATCGTTCACGGTGATTCCGTGGCTCGCCAGCCGCATCCTGCCGCGCGAAGAGTCCAAAGAAGGCAATCGCTTTCTGCAACTGCTCGACCGCGGCATTCACCGCACCTACGCACCACTGCTCGGCCGCGCGCTGGCCAACCCGTGGCGCACGCTGGCGCTCTCCGCTGCGCTGGTTGTGGGGAGTCTGGCGCTTATTCCCGCCGTTGGCTTCTCGCTATTCCCCAAGGCCGGTACACCGCAGTTTCACATCGATATTGAAACGCCGGACGGTACGAGTCTGGAGGAAACCAATCGCGCCGTGCGATTCACCGAAAAGGTGATTGGTGCGCATCCATCAGTGCGTGGCATGTTCAGCAATGTGGGCAAGGACAATCCGCCCGTTTATTACAACGTGTTTCAGCGTGCGGAGGCAGCCAATCGCGGGCAGCTCTTCGTCCTGCTCAATGAGTACGACGCCGTCGACACACCGATCATGCTCGACTCATTGCGTCAGCAGTTGGCCGAGTATCCGGGAGCGCGCATCGAACTCAAGGAGTTCGAAAACGGTCCACCGATCGAAGCGCCAATCGCGATGCGCGTGGAAGGCCCCAGTCTCGATACACTGCGCATGCTGGCCTCGCGCGTTGAAACAGCAATGCAGGGCACGGCCGGCACGCAGTATGTGCGAAACCCGATTCGCCTGCGTCGTACGGATCTGCGGCTGAATGTCGATCGCCAAAAGGCGGGACTGCTCGGCATTCCCAGCATCGAAGTGGATCGTACGCTACGGCTCGGCATTGCCGGTCTCGAAGCCGGCACCTTTCGCGGTGACGACGGCAACGAGCATCCGCTTGTGGTACGCCTCGCACACGAGGGTCGTCCCACGCCTGAGGCGCTTGACCGCATTTACGTGACGTCGGTGCAAGGCGCGCTGGTGCCGCTCAATCAGGTGGCGACGCTCGGTTTTGAAGCGAAGCCCACGGTCATTGACCATCGCGAGCGCGTGCGTGCGGTGAGCGTCACAAGTTATGTGGAGAGCGGATTCAATACCGATCGCGTGACGCGCGATGTGCTGTCCGCGCTCGAATCCATCGAGGTGCCAGCCGGTTACCGACTGTATGCGGCGGGAGAGATTGAAAGTCGCGAGGAGAGCTTTGGCGGCATCGGTTCAGCGGTGATAGTCGCGGTGTTCGGCATTCTCGCTATTCTTGTGCTCGAGTTCCGTAGCTTCCGCACCACGCTCGTTGTTGCCTCGGTGATTCCGCTCGGCATTGTGGGCGGCATTCTCGCGCTGCTGTTCACCGGCTACACGCTGTCGTTCACGGCGATGATCGGTTTTGTGGCACTGGTGGGCATCGAGATCAAGACCTCGATCCTGCTGGTGGACTTCACCGATCAGTTGCGCGCCGAAGGGTATGCATTGGACGACGCGATTCAGAAGGCCGGCGAGATTCGGTTTGTGCCCATTGTCCTTACGGCAATCACGGCCATCGGTGGTTTGCTTCCGCTCGCGGTGCAGGGGTCGGCGCTGTATTCACCGCTCGCCTGGGTCATCATTGGCGGACTGGTGTCGAGCACATTCATTGCGCGACTGGTGACGCCGGTGATGTACAAGTTGCTGGCGCCGCCACTTCCGGAGACGTACGGGGACGTGGAACCGTCCGCGGGATTCCGTCCGGTGCCGGCGCTCGGGTAGGCGAGCGCTATGGCAGTGTGTCGACGACGGGCGGCGGCTGGATGCGGAACTGGAAGCGTTGCTGCACCACCTGCGGAACGCGAATGCCCTGCGAGAGCGCGGGGCGGAACTTCATGAGAGGCAGGGTTTCGATCACGGCCCGTGTGAAGGCCGGATCGTTCGTGGCGAGCACGAGAAACGACGTGATGTCCGCACGGCCGAGCGTGTCCACGATGTAGCGCGCGTAAACCTCGCCTTCCTTGCCCGCCTCCAGCATGTCGGGCGGGTAGGGCGGGCCCGCGCTGGTGGGATCGAGCTCCACCACCGAGTCCACCTCGATCTCGGACAGCGCGAACGCTTCGAGCGAGGATTCGGTGAGCGGCACGTCATCTACGGGCACGCTGTCGCCGCCGAAGCCTACACCCACCGTCTGCAGTGGCTGGGGCGGACCATCACCGGACACGTCCGGCTCGGGCACACCGACCTCACCGCTCGTCAGCCCCATGTACGTGAGTCGTTCCTCTGACGTGCGCTGCACCGGCTCGGGCACCGGCGCGAGATAGCGAGCCGACGTGGTCGTATCGGCCCGCTCGAGCGACTTCACGTACTGCATGGACGACACGACGACCAGCGCGCTCACCGTCGCCAGATGCAGCGTCATGCCGAGTGCTGTGTAGATCGCGTGCCAGACGGCAATGGTGCGCCCGGACTCGAGCAGCGTGAGGCGTCGAGTCGGGGGGCGCGTGGAAAGCGCGCGAGGGGAAGGACGAGCGGAGGGCATGGGTCTCGTTCCAGACGACGGCGGGAGGGGGTTCTGCGAACCGCGCCTGTCTAAACGAACTGCGTTTCCGGCCCAAAGGCAAGCAGCCGGGGACGAACCGCTCGCTACCTGGGAGGTTTGGAGGTGATGGGCCGCTTTCTCGGGCTCTGGACACCCGTGATGGTACCCAGGCCCGCCGTTTCGCCGGCGCGGCTCCAGCCGCAGGCGGTGAAGTCACCCACCTCCACTTCGGTGAAGGTCTTCTCCGACACTCGGCAGGTGCTGCCGTCGTCGGCGACCAGCACGTGCGTGTCGGACTTGGCGGCCACGTACCTTTTCGCGACGGAGTAGCCGCCGGGGAGGGGGATGCAGGCGACGAGTAGCAGGGCGGCTGCAAGGAGTGTTGCTGATGTCGCAAGCGACCGAACCGCGTAGCTATCCACGCTCATTGTCGTCGCCCTTGGATGAAAAGCGGTGCGACTGTCGATTGCACCACACAATGAGTCCGCAGCATCGAACATTTCTGTGAGCACCAGTTGTTGCCCTGTGCATCGGCATTGGGGACTGAGGATAGCTCATATTCTGCGCAGGACATCGTTCGTGCAGCCGATGAGCAACCATGGTGCCAATGACAGGGAGGGTTAAGCGGCGAACGGCATCGTACGACTGTCGCCCTCCAAACTTTGCTATTGACTTTTTCAGTATGCAGCGCGACGCTGCTCCGCGTTCCGTCGCTCTGGAGCATCCGTCGCTCTGGAGCATCCGTCGCTCTGGAGCATCCGTCGCTCTGGAGATCACATGCGCACTGACTCGAAGCTCTCGCGAATCCCCACTCGTTCCATGAACTGGTTGGGACTTTTTTGTGCGCTCGGCATTCTTACGCTCGCCGCGTCATTTGCGCCGAGGTCGATGTTCGCAGATGGGCCTGGCATTGATTGCTGGTCGCTCTACGACGGATGCTGCAAGTGCAAGGCCGGAAAGGTTGGCAGCGGTGGTGGAGACGAGTATTTCGCCGCGCAGACCTCTACTTTCGGCGGTGAAGAAGGAACGTACTCATGTGAAAAGGGACAGCCTACGGGACATCATCTTTGCGAGAATGATGGAGTAGACGGCGTGTGTGGTCATTCGGGTGCCGTCTGCGGACTGGACTGACCCCCTCGTCAACTCAATCCTGATGCCACTTTCCCGAAGCGCCATCGCGGCAGTCTTGCTGACGTCCGTTCTGGCATCAGCTTGCGGAACGACAGCTCAGCCGGAAGATGGTTACTTGCTCAACGGCGTTGGCGTCGCGGCCGCACGTTCCGAATGGAGTGAAGTATCGCAGGACGTAAACTTGTCGCTGGTGTCGCGAATCGGCGCGCGCACCGGCGATCCGAGCTTCGGGAGAATTAGCGCGGTCGGCGCGGCAGAGGACGGCCGCCTGGCCATCTTCGACGGAAGTGACTGTCGGGTTACCGTGCTCTCCGCATCGCGAGAAAGTCATCGCTCTTTCTCACGATGCGGCGAGGGCCCGGGAGAGCTGAGAGATGTTATCGCCATAGCATTCCACGATAGCAGCATCGTGACCGTTTCGTCGGCCGCGTCACTCCTGCAATGGTTCGGTGCAGATGGCCTAGAGTTTCGCAGGTTGAGCCTGGCAGAGAAGGGAGTCAGCAGCATTAGCGACGTCGCGATAGTGGATGATTCGACGATGGCGGTGACAAGAACAGTTCATTCGGCCGAGCGCGACCCCGCCCGCGCCACGCTGCTTCTGCTGGTAGACAGCCGAACGGGGGTGATTCGTCGCGATGCGTTGCGGGTGCCCACCGCCAGCGCGAACAATCCTCATCCCGGCGGTGAGTTTCTCTCGATGTGTGCCACGACGCGAGAGGGTGAGCCGACCCTGGTGATAGGTCAGCTCTGGCTCATGCAGACGGTCGTGCTAGATGCAGAGGCGCTGGAAGCCCGTGCCAACTTCGTCACGCTCTCTGAATGGGGCGGTGGCGTGCGGCCCAAGGTTCCTGGAAGGCCGGAACCACAACTGCGACCACGATTCCGCAGAAATCAGGTCGCCTGCCTTGCGGATGGTGTGGTGACGTGGACTCGGAAGGTGAACTGGGATGCCGTTCCCCCGGAGGACATGGGGTCTTTGCTCGAGTATCGTGACTACGACGGGCGTGCCATGTACCGGGGAAGCAACCCACCTTTCGTTGATCCAAACGCGCGACCGGTCGCCAGCTGGAGAAACAATGTGGTGTTCGTTTCAAACGTCGACGTGCCGGAGGTGGTGGTAGTCGGCTTCGAGAGGAATCAGTGAAGATACGGTCGCTCCTCCCTCGCGCGCTTACTCTTTTAGCGTTGGCTCTGCCGGTCGCCGCGATCACGGTGTTGGCGAAGCGCTACTCAGCTGAGGTGAGCGCGCTTGAGCACGCTCGGGTGGAACTGCTGCGTCAGGACGCTCGGCTCGAGATGCAGCGAAGCCATGTGCGAGAGCTTTCCCGCCTTCTGGGCCAAGTAGCGCTTCCTGGCGTGGAAGTGTCTGGCGATACTGTTGGCGAAGCGCAGCAGGCATTTGCGGAGCGCATGTCAAGACGTCGCTTAGTATTTGTGCTCTCCCCATACTGCGGAGCGTGCACCGCTAGCTTGCCATTTCTTGATTCACTCGAAACGGAAAGGCCTGGCTCGGTTCTGGGAGTTGCGTTTTCCATCACTGCGCTGGAGGCCCAACGATACGCAGACGATCACTCTATCCGGTTCCCGATCATCGTCAATCCGAGAGGTTACCTGGCTGACTTGTTTCCTCGGCACGCAACACCAATCTTCGTCATACATGACGAAGCCAGGATCATGTCAATCGACATAGGTCTGTTTCCTTTGCACCGTGCCGCTCACGCGCGCGAGATGCTACTGGACGCGAAAGAGACACCTGAAGTCTCGCCATGATTCTTCCCTCGCTTTTCGCGATCAAGTTGCGCGCGACTTGTTGCGCGAGTGTAGCGTGTCGGTGTGTGCAAATGGCTGCGCACTAGTGATTGAGTGCCGCAGTACCTGTTCGAACGATTTATCAGATGTTTACGATGCGCAGATTACCCCGAGCACGCTCAGCCTCCGGCGCAAGGTATAGCACCGCTCAGTAGGTATCGCACCAGCTCAGCTGGAGTCTGCGAACTTCATCGACTTTGCGAGTTGCATCGACGACAAGATCTGGATTGTGCTGGCTGTCGCTAGGTGAATCGACATGCCGAGTACACTGAAGAGCGTCTGCCATCAGCACTGGCGCCTCCGGATACGAGCAGCGTGAGGCGGAGAGCTGGAGGCGCGAGTGGGAAAGCGCGAGCTGGGAGCCGGAGGTGATCGGCGGCGTTCTCGGACTCTGCACAGCGGTGAAGATGCCCGAGCCGCAATTTCACCGGTGCCGCTCCAGCCAGGTGGTGAAGTTACCGACATAGACTTCGGCAAAGGACTTCTCCGAGACTCGGCGCATGCTGCCGTCGTCGGTCACCACTGCGTGCGTGTCGGACTTGTCGGCCACGTACTTTGTCTGGACGGAGTAGCCGTCAGGAGGCGCCCGGCGACACCCGAGCACGGGGACGTCCGTACGGTGGCGAGCGTTGTGCACATTCCACCTCGATCGCCCGCACGGGTACTGGTCGCGCATGCCTTTTGATGCCACCGCTTTCGTCAGTCGTTTGTCTCCCCGAATCGTTGTCCTCGCGTTGGTAGCGTACGCCGCACCCGCCCCCACTGCCCATGCGCAGGAGGCGACCCCGACTCCCGCTTCCGTGATGCACCCCGAAGTCGTGAAGCAGGTGACGGAGCGCGAACGCTCGTTCGCGCGCAGCATGGCCGAGCGCGATCTCGCGGCGTTCACGCGTCACCTGTCATCCGACGCTGTGTTCTTTAACGGCACGCAGCCGCTGGTGGGCCGTGATTCGGTGCTGGATGCGTGGCGCGGCTTCTTCTCGGGCGCCGACGCGCCCTTTTCGTGGGACCCTACCACCGTCGTGGTGATCGGCGACGGCACACTCGCGCACAGCAGCGGGCCGGCAAAGGATCAGCAGGGTACGGTGATCGCCGAGTTCAACTCTGTGTGGCGCCGCGAAGCGGACGGCGTGTGGCGCGTGGTGTTCGACAAGGGCGCGCCGGTGTGCCGGTGCGGGGCGGCGGGGAGTCGGTGATCCGTCAGCAGGTCGTACCTCGGCGCAGCGCTTCATTCGTCATGTCGGCCGAGCGAGGTTCTCTGGCTGATTGATCGACCTGATTGCCGCGAGCTCCGTATCGGTGAGACCGATGTTACGAAGAACTCCCAGAATGAACTCTGTCTTTCCTGCGATGTACGCGTCGATATCGTCGGGGAATCTGCGGGCCAGCGTTGCCTTGAGCTTCCCGTACTCTATCGCGGTGTCAGGGTGGGCGCGAAGGTAATCGCGGAGACCGAGATGATTCTTCAAGCTGAGGCCGCCCCGATGACTCGCGTAGAGATGATGCTTCGGCAGTGACGCCGGTTGTCGAAAGGCCTCGCGATCTGGTACACCCAACTCACCACGGTGCACGTAGCCAAGCTTGGCCAAAGCCTTCACGACGTGTGGAATGTCGCGCGGCGAGGCAACTACAATGCACGCATCGATGACAGGCTTCGCGCGAAGGCCGGGCACGGACGTGCTGCCCACGTGCTCGAAGGCCATTGCCGCGTGCTGGACGGCTGGCCATACGACGGCGCGGATTTGATCGAACGTGCGTGACCACTCAGGGTCGTATTCCTTCACTTCGACTCTGGACATATCCCTCGGGGACTGGGCAGTTTAACCTAACAGATTCACTGCCGCGGCCCGAGTCGCACTCACCTAGCGGATGCAAAATGAACGGCACTCCTCGGCGTTGGTTCATGCTTCTGGGCGCAATATGCGGCCTTGTGTTGCTGGCTCCGCTGCATGCGGATGGCACGCACATCACGCATGTTGACGACACGCGCATTGACTACGCGGAACGACCCGTCCGCGAGTTCCTCAAGCTGCACTTTGCCGGCTCGCGCGCCTTCAGTGCAACTGGGCTCGACAAGAAAGCACGGCTGCTCACACGCCGGTTTCGGTCGGGACTGTACAAGTTCTTCGGAAGTGCCGCACAGTCGAGCGGCGCCGTGCCACTGGTCACCGACCCCTTCACAGGGAGTCAGGGCGCCACAACTTTCGTGCTCGGCAAACCGAAAGTGCGCGGCGAGCGAGCGTGGGTGCCCGTGAACTTTTCCGACGGCACCAACACGTGGACCATTACGTATCTGCTGCGCAGTGATCAGGAGCGGAACGATGATCGCTGGCGCATCGATGACATTCAGGATGTGCGTGGCATGCTGCTGTCGGAGGTGCTCAAGCGGTAGCCGCAGCAGCGTCCGATGTTGTTGCTGAACGGTGCAAGGGCCATTCTTCAGACATGACAACAGCACTTATCACGCCATCGCAGCGAAGAATCCTCACGTGGGGAGCCATCGTCATTGCGCTCGGGCTTGGCGCGGCAGTGAGCATCACGCTACTGCGCGGCGCGCTCGGCGGGTTGCCGTTTGGTCAGCGTGCGGAGCCACGCATGACGCAGGAGGTCGTGGTCGAACGGCTGCAAGCCGTCGCCAAGCTCGTGGCCTCGGAGATGACACTGCGCGATGTCGTGACCTACGAGCAAACGCAGTTTCGCTCCACCAAGCGAACGCTGCTCGTTGTCACGGCGCGCGTGAGCGCCGGCATCGATCTTCGAACCAACACCAACGTGAGCATCGACTCCGTGGCGAAGCGCATCACCATTTCGCTGCCCCCGGCGCAGATCATGAGTATCGACGTGGTGAGCATGCGGACCTACGATGAGCGCGCGGGTCTCTGGAATCCATTCGACGCCAGAGACCGCGATGTGATCCAGCGACGTATTCGGGCGCAGTTCATGCAAACCGCGGCGCAGTCGGGCATTCTCGAGCACGCCGACGTGAGCGCGGCGCAGGTACTGACGGAGCTTCTCGCCCGCGACGGCTTCACGGTGGAGATCAAGCGGCCGCCCGTGCTGCGCGTGCCGAGCGGTTGACGGGTAGTCGCGCCGCTCTCTGGTCGACGCGCGCGAGCCCGACTGCTGAGCGTCGCTACGGTTGCACCGCTACCAGCGGGTAGACGACGATGTGCTCCACATCATCATCGTCCCGCTGTACGCCCAACACCGCCTGCGCGTTCGCATCGAGCAGCCGGAACCGCGGCGGCATCGTCACACTGCCAAGCCAGGCGCCGTCGCCGTTGAGCACCGTGTAGCGCTGCACTCCGCGCATGGGCGTGGGCGTGAACTCCGTGAGCCAGATGCGCCCGACCGCATCGCCGGTGAGACGAAGCCAGAGCGGGAGCGAGGTCCCGGGGGCCAACGCGTAGCGTGCGGCTTGCTCGTCGACGAACCGATCAAGGTCCGCGCCCGACATGCCGGGGTTCACGCGACGCAGCGACACACGCAGCTCCTCGAGGTACGCCCGCAGCAGGTCGTCCGTCGCAGGTTGTGGCGCCGCAGGCCAGCGGACCACCTGCTCGAGCGAACCGTCAGGACGGATCCACCGCAACTCGGGACGATCAGTGCGGCCCACTACAAAGCGACCTCCGGCCGCCCCCAGGGTGCCCGCGGGAGGGAACGGGTTCACCGGTTGGCTTCTATCCGTCCGCGAGACGAAATCGTACGTGCCCACGGTGTCGAGGCGGCGCGAGGCCACGTCGAAGACGGCCATCTGTCCCTGAAGCCACGGCTCCTCGAACCGGGAGTTGTACCCTGAGGTACCCAGCAGCAGGCGGCCCACCGGATCGCGGCCGACAACACCGAGCGACCTGAGGAGTGCGTTGATGTCCCCCATGGTCATCGCGGACACCATTGCTCCACTGGCGAAGGTGGTGATCGTTCCGTTGACGTCATCCTCGATGATCAGCGTATCGGCGCCAACCGCGAGTATGCTGCTCACCTGCTCTATTTCTCCGGGGCCGCGGCCACGCTGCGCGAAAGCAGGGAGCAACTCGCCGCTGGCCGACAAACGCACCAGTTCGCGACTGCCCGCGTCCCAGATGAGCGCACGACCATCGGGCTGCAACGCCCCCAGGAAGGGCAGCGTGAGCAGGAAGTCGCCCGCGCGGCTCCCGTGCACGTAGGTCGGCGCGTCCGCAATCGAGAGCAGCGGGAGGGTCGGCAATGCGCCGTACTGCACGATGCGCACACCGACGCTGTCACGAACGGCATACGGGCTGCGATCGGTGGCCGGCGACGTGCAGGCCGTAACGCACAGGAGCAAGGAAACCAGCCCAGGGCAGCGATTCATTGGCTCACCTTCAATGCGTCGCTATGCGACCTGCAGGGGCTGGATGTGCGCCATCTCGCGCTTGAGCCCGCGCGCCGCATCGTCTGTATCAGAAGTGTCATCGTCGGTCACCCTCCATCAGTAGTCTCGCAGTGCCTCCGTAGGCTGCACCGACAGCGCGCGCCGCGTCGGTACGACACACGCGATCAGGTATACGACGGTCACCAGCGTCGTATACGCGCCGAGCGTG
This sequence comes from Gemmatimonadales bacterium, assembly GCA_038330215.1. Classification (GTDB taxonomy): domain Bacteria; phylum Gemmatimonadota; class Gemmatimonadetes; order Gemmatimonadales; family Gemmatimonadaceae; genus JAABRT01. The sequence continues at coordinate 2,987 of JBBQNT010000035.1, read as the reverse complement.
AGCAGCTCGTGTATTGTTGGCACACCGTTGTCCGTGCCGCCGAGCAACGCCCACACCAGCAGGGTGCCGGCGAGCAGCCCCATGCCGAGCTGACGCAGCGGCTGCTTGAACACAGCTTTGACAATATGCCGCCGACTCGCGCCGAGCGCGACGCGCACGCCGATCTCCCGCGTCCGGCGTGACACAGCAAACGACATCACGGCGTAGATGGACACGAGAGAGAACACCAGCATCATCGCGCTCACGGTGGCCGTCATCGTGAGCCAGAAGGAGGTAAACATCGCGTCCTCGTTCTCGACCTCTTTCAAGGTCATCAGGTTCGCCAGACGGAGCGTCACATCGACGTCCGTCGCGATGGCACGCACGCGCTGAGCGAACACCTTGGGGTCACCACGGACATGTATGGCGGCGTTGAGCGGATACATCGAATCGCGGACGAGCGGGCGATACATGCCCGCAGATCCCCATCCCGACTTGATGCCCAGATTGGGCGCAACACCGATGATGTCAAGCCACGGCTGCATCTCGGCATTTGCACTGCTCACATACCGAACTCTCCGGCCGATCGGATTCCTCCCACCCATGATCCGGTCGACGAATGCCTTGTTCACGACGGCGACTCGGGCGTCGTGATTGGCCTCACTGGAGTTGAACCAGCGTCCCGACAACATCGAAACGCCGAGCACGGGGAGATACTGTGGATCGACTGCTGACGATCCCACCACATGACCACGTTCGTCGTGAGGGGCGAGTGCGCCCTCCTCGACCTCGATCTGTTTGTTCGGGTGGTACTGGCGCGGCAGGTACTGGGCGAACACAACACCCGTCACGCCAGGCTCCGACGCGAGTAACGTTTCGAGTTTCTCTACCGCGGCAACGTAGCGAGCCTGAAACGCAGCCGCACTCGTATCGGCGCCGGGCTCGGTCGGAAACCGTTCCATCTCCAGCCGAGCGGAGAGGTACTGATCGCCGCGAAATGGCAACAGCTTCGCCTCGGCCTCGGGACGCAGATCGCCCTTGCTCACGATGTACGTGGCGACAGGAAAGCCCATCGTCACGGCGAGTTGCAGCACGATCACCGCTGTCCACATTCCGCCAAAGTGCGTGCCACCCGCACCGGCGGTGGTGCGCTTGAGACGATCGCCAAGGTTGCGCGTGATCCTGAGCCCCGGAATGATTCCGGCGATCGCCGCGGCCAGCAGCGTGAGCAATGCGGTGTAGACGAAGGTCAGCGGCGAGAGTTTGCCGTCGACCCAGAACGGAAACGTGCCGCTCGTGTCTGTGAGTTGTGCGCGCAGCAGGTCCAATCCCCATCGCACTCCCCACTCCGCGGCAATCAGCCCCACAACTGCGGCGACACCGCCGAGCACGAGCGTTTCGGCGAACATCTGCATGACGATGCGCCGTCGGCTGGCGCCGAGTGCAGATCGAATAACGATTTCGGTCTCGCGCGTTGCCGCGCGCGCGAACATCAGCAGTCCGACGTTGGCGCACACGAGCACCAGCAGCATGATGACAAAGATGTTGCCCATCAGCAGCATCTTCGACTCGCCGGGTCCACCGATCGCGCGAACTGATTGCGCAAAGGTGAACAGTTGTGGACGCAGGTGCTGGTGCGTGTCCGGGAAGTCGACGGCAGCAATACCACCGAGGTTCGTGAGCTCAGTGCGCGCCTGCTCGAGTGATGCGCCAGGTTGCAGGCGACCGACGATCTCGATCGCCATGCCCTGACGGCGATCAGTGTCGGCGACGTCGATCCTGAGCGGCACCCACATCTCTTGTGTGCGCGGGAAGGCAAAACCGTCAGGCATGACGCCGACGATGGTCGCGGGAGCACCAGTCAGGCGGACCGTGCGTCCAATGACACCGGAATCACTCCTGAAGCGACTCTGCCACAGGTCATGGCCGATCACGGCGACGAGCGGTGCGCCGGCCTCTTCGTCTGATTCCACCAGCGTGCGACCGAGCATGGGTGGAACGCGCAGGACGCGGAACGCCGCTGCGCTCATCTCGGCGGTGAACACCGGTTCGGCTAGCCCCTCGGTGACGATGAGGTTGCGCGTGACGGTGCGATACGCGCTCAGGTCCTGCACGGATTGCAGCGAGCCGCGCCACGCCAGGAAATCGTGTGTCGCACGCGGCTCTGCATTGTTCGCCGACGCGTCCCAGTTCTGCAGCACGACGATCTCGTCGGCATTCGGCAGTGGAATCACGGGAAACACGAGTTGCCGTATCGCCTCGAACGTACCGGCGCCTATCCAGATCGCGAACGCCATGGAGAAGCCGCCGACGATCGTGAGCACCGGATACTTCACGAGCATGCGCCCGCCGAGCTTGAGGTCGAGCCACGAGAAGCGCATCTCGTCGAACCACCGGAGTCCGCGTGCGGTCCGCGTTTCCTCGACATGGTATTGCACGCTCCCGAACTCGGCGCGCGCATTCCGCTCGGCCTCGGCGGGTGTCATGCCGGCCCGCACCAGGTCTGCCGTGCGCAGTTCTATGTGCAGACGGAATTCTTCTTTCAGATCATCGTTGATCTGATGCGTGCGAAACACACCGCGAAACAGCGAGCGCACCCTGGCCACCAGCTCGGCGAGCATCGATCACGCCTCCCGTGGCTTGGCCGAGAGGGCGAGCGCGACGGCGTCGGACAGGCGTTTCCAGCTCGCGGTTTCTTCGCCGAGTGCGCGTCGACCGGCGGTGGTGAGGCGGTAGAACTTTGCCTTGCGGTTGTTCTCCGAGGTGCCCCACTCGGTGTCGAGCAGACCACGATGCTCCAGCCGCGCGAGCGCCTGGTAGAGCGCGCCCTGCTGCACCAGCAGCGCCCCGCCGGAGATCTGTTCGATGCGGAGCAGCACGCCGTAGCCGTGCAGTTTGCCGAGCGAGACCGCCTTGAGGATCAGGACGTCGAGTGTTCCCGGCAGGATTTGTGCGGTCGACATGCGCTCGTGCTCTCCTTAGTAGGTGAGGAGAGATACGATGGCGCG
>JBBQNT010000034.1:0-21318 GCA_038330215.1 Gemmatimonadales bacterium | reverse complement strand
GATCGCGATGTGCGTCGGGTTGACGATCACCACATCGGCCGAGGGCACGTCGGTAAACATCTGCTTGCGAATGCGGTCGCGAGCGATCGCTCGACGACGCGCCTTGATGTTCGCGTCACCCTCGGAGTTCTTGTACTCGTCGCGCACTTCCTGCTTGCTCATCTTGAGCTCTTCGAGACGCTGCCAGCGCTGGTAGCCGTAGTCAGCCATCGCGAGCGTGAGGAAGAGCAGGCCGCAGTTGCGCAGCAGCGCCATCGCGTACACGCCCACGGTGGACATGAGCGCGGGCGCCTCGAGCATCGGCAACGACTCGAGGTCGGGCAGCGCGCGACGCACGGTGATCCAAACCACAAGCGCAACGATTCCCATCTTGAACAGCGACTTCGCCAGTTCGACGAGCGAACGCGACGAAAAAATCTTCTTCGCGCCGCTGATCGGATTGATGCGCGCGAACTTCGGTGCGAGCGGCTTCGATGTGAGCAGCGGGCCGACCTGCACCATGTTGATCACGACGGCAATCACGACGCTGGCCGTGAGCACGCCGCCCATGGCCGCGAGTGTGCGCCAGCCCAGGCCTTGCAGCATGGAGACGGCGGCGGTGTTGAAGCGCGCGAGGTCACCGGCGTACATGAGGCTTTCGCCCATCGCGTCCAGCAGGAAGCGCCAGAGTGTCGGACCGGCAACGCTGAGCGTGAGTGTCATGCCGAGCAGGAACGCGGCCGTCATGAGCTCGGGGCTCTTGGCGATCTGTCCGTCGAGTCGTGCGTCCTGGAGCTTCTTCTCGGTCGCGTCTTCGGTCTTTTCGCCGCCCGGTCCTTCCTTCGCCATGTCAGCGCCCTCCCGTGAGCGCAAATGCGCCCATCGTGCTTTCAAGCGAACGACCGAACTCGGCGGGCCACTGGTTGATCGCGGTGGCCACTACCGACAGCGTGAGCGCCAACGTGAGCAGTCCGATGCCGATCTGCAGCGGGAAGGCGACAGTGAAAATGTTGAGCTGCGGCGCGGCTCGGCTGAGCACACCGAGCGACACGTTCGTGATCATGATCGCGCCGAGCACGGGCGCGGCAAATCGCAGTGCGGAGGAGAAGATCGTGGCGCCGGTGTTCGCGAGTTCGCGCGCGCCATCGGCCAGGTTGATCGCGCTGCCGAGCGGCAACACCCGAAACGTTTCGCCGAGCGCCTCGAGCATGATCACGTGGCCACCCGCGGTGAGCAGCAACGTGAGTGCGAAGAGCTGCATGAACTGGCCAAGCACCATGGTCTGGCCGCCGTTCATGGGATTGAAGATCGCGGCGCCCGACAGCCCGATGGAGATCGAGAGCATGTCGCCGGCCGCTTCAGCGCCGGCAATGATGACCGCGCCGGCAAAGCCGATGGCGAAGCCGATCAGCGTTTCGCCGATGAACGAGGCGGGCGTAATGACGACCCCGCCGATCGGTGCGCTGGCGAGCGCGGTCGGGAGCAGCAAGACGGAAAAGAGCACCAGGCACGCGGTGCGCAGCCGCATGGGCACCGTGCGAGCCGACCAGACCGGAGCCACGAGCACCAGTCCGCCGACGCGCAGGGCGACGAGGACCAGCGCCGAGGCGGTGCCGGGTGCGAACAGGTCGGGGAAACCGTTCACGCCACCATTCCGGGAATGCCCTGAATGAGCGACGTCGTGTACTTGATCAGGATCTGGAGCAGCCACGGCAGCCCGATGATGAAGGCCGCGCCCACGCCCACGAGCTTGGGGACAAAGGAGAGCGTCTGTTCCTGGATCTGCGTCACGGACTGGATCACGCTGACCAGAAGCCCGATGCCGAGCGCAATGATCAGCATCGGCGCCGCAATCATGAGCGCCGTGAGTATGGCTTCGCGTGATAGGTCAATGACGAACTGATGCGACATAGAACGGGGAGTGGTGTGGCGACAAGCTGGCTGCCTTTGAGGAGAACAAGAGCAGGAGTCGTACCACGAGCTACATCCTCATACCGAAAAACGGAAAGCTTTGATTTTGAACGGTTTATGGCTGGACTCACGGGTGTGGTTCGCGCTGGAACTTGATTGTATTAGGGGAAAGATTTGCCGAGTTCGAAGGCTCATCCAGCGCGGCTCTGGAGACCCGGAAGGAGATGCCGGGTGCGTTCTGGCCGGATCTGTTAGTGCTTTGGGCGAATTTCGTCGCGGTCAGAGAGACAGCGGGCACAAAGGCACAAAGGCGCAAACGCGCAAAGGCGCGAAGAACAGCTTTGGAGTGTCCGAATCGTCCGCCGGCCCTCGGTGCAGTTCACCCCAGCAGTCTTTCGCGCCTTTGCGCGTTTGCGCCTTCGCGCTTCTGTCTCGGCACGCGCACAAATGTCCGCCGATCGACCCGACACACCACCGCCCTTCTCTTCCCGGCTTGCTGTTACCGGAAGCTTTGCACGAGCGACTGGATGGTGAGGCTCCAGCCGTCCACCAGGACGAACAGCAGGAGTTTGAACGGGAGTGAGATCATGGCTGGAGGCAGCATGAACATGCCCATCGCCATGAGCACAGACGCCACCACGGCGTCGATCACGATGAACGGCAGGTAGATCGCGAAGCCGATCTGGAACGCGGTACGCAGTTCGCTTGCCACGAAGGCCGACATCAGCACGTGCAGCGGTACATCGTCGGGCGTCTCTGGCTGCACGATGCCGCTCATGTTCACGAACGTTGTCAGGTCCTTCTCGTTTGTCTGCCGCAGCATGAACTCGCGGAACGGCACCACCCCGGTCTTGAGCATCTCCGTCTGCTCCATGCGTCCCTCGAGCCAGGGCGTGATCGCGGTGCGATTGGCCTCGGTGATCGTGGGCGCCATGACGAAGCCGGTGAGCAACAGGGCGAGTCCAGCCACGAGATGCGCCGGTGGCGCGCTCTGCGTGCCCATGGCCTGCTTGAGGAAATGCAGCACGATGAGAATGCGCGTGAACCCGGTCATCATGAGCAACAGGGTGGGCACGAGCGTCATCAATCCCATCATCAACACGACACCAACCGTACCGTTCAGGCGCAGTTCGCTGTCGGGACCACTTCCAATGCTGAGGTCGAGCTGCGGTACCATCCCACCGACGGCTTCCGCTACACTCGAAGGCTCCGCGGCCTGAACGTCTGCCGACGTGCTTGCCGACGTGCCCGCCGAGTTGCCTGCCGTCGACTGCGAGGCAGCGGGGCGGGCCGCATTTGCCGCGTTCGATGCGGCGGTCTGAGTCGCGGCGTTCCCTGCGCCAGCACGCGCGCCGGTTCGCTGCGCCGTGTTGGCGGATCCCGTCGTTGCGGGGCGTGACGCCGCCTGGGTTGGCACCGGCGGCAGAACCAGCGGCGTGATCGTGGGCAACTCAATGGGGGACGGCGCGGCCACGGCGCCAGGCGCGTTCACGACAGTCGGTGGCACCGGATCCTGCGCTTCGACTGCATTCCCCGCACCCAACACGCCGAGCACCGCGAAGGCAATGATCGAGAGCAGGCGCGTCGACGGCGCGAGCGTCATCGACAACACACGTTGCAGGTCGCTTGCACGCACGGGCTCCGCTCGGCGACCGATCAGTGCAGCGATGGGCGTCTGCTCTGACTCGGAGCGCAACGCATTGGTGAGCGCATGTCCAAAGGGCCGAAATGCTGGTGCGTCGTTCATCATGTGTGCTGAGTCCGGCGTGCGTGCGCTCGGCATGGCAATCGCACCCGCTGAACGTCCGGCGGCAAACGCGCGCATGAGCGAGCCGCTGAAGGCATTCGTGAGCGCTCCGGCGCCCGCCTTCGCACCGGCCCGCGCAAATGCCTGCTGCGCCGCCGCACTGCTCAGCAGCGGTGTGGCGACTTCGCTTCCCGCCACGATGCGCCGGCGGTCTGCTTCGTCGACCTCAAAGAGGGTGTGGACGCCGCCGTCTCCCATGGACACGGCCATCACCTTCTCGCCCACACGCACGATTGCGAGTCCCGACTTGGGCCCGAGCGAAATGCGCTGCACCACCTCTACCGGCAAGCGCGAACGGTTGGACAATGACGCGCCGCCCACGCGCTTGAGCGCCCACACGGAGAGGGCAATGAGTCCAAGCACGAACGCCAACGCGGCAGCGATGCCGATTCCGGCCGACAGCATGTTCTGCTCAGGTAGTCGGAGGACGCCAGCCAGCGCGCAACATCATCGCGCGGGTCACGCCGCTTCCTGTGCCGACTTCGCGGGAGCGTTGCCACCGCGCGACAGAATGCGCGTCACGCGCACACCAAAATGCTCTCCCAGCACCACCACTTCGCCTTCCGCAAACCGTCGGTCGCCGACAAAAATGTCGATCGGTTCGCCGGCCAGTCTCTCGAGTTGAATCACCGAGCCTCGACCGAGTCGGAGAATCTCCTGCACCGACATGGAGGTCCGTCCCAGTTCAATCGAGATCGGAAGCGAGAGACTGAACAGCATGCTCAGCGGCACCTCCGGATTGTTGCCGGCAATTCGCTCGAACTCGGCCAGCTGCGGCGCAACGGGCGCCTGGCTTGTGCCCGCGTCGGCGGATGACGCAGCCGATGTCGCGGCGGGCGTCGGTTGACCGGTGGCCTTGGCGGCCTGCACACTCGCCACGAGGGCGTCGATTTCAGCGGGATTCATGACAGAGGTCCGAGGTTCGGTGCAGAGGGCGGAGCGAGTGAGAGGCAAGCGAGCTGCGAGCGAGGCGAACAGAGACAACGAAGCGGATGAACGAGTGCCGCGAACAACTCGAATGAACGAATGGCGCGGACGAATCAGGTGGTGTTGGGCGCGACCGTGTCGACGATGCGCACGGCCAGCATCCCGCCTACGCGACCCGCCTGCCCGACAAATCGCTCCTGCGTCCCCGTGCGCACGATGAGACGCGCTTCCTTGGGAATGCCGGTGGGAATGACGCTGCCCACCGACATGCCCATGAGATCCTTGAGCGACAGGTTGAACTGCGGCAGTCGCACGGACAGCGGCACGCGCATTTCGCGCAGCGCGTTTTCGGTCTTGAGCCGCGCAGCCTCGCGTTCGGCGTCGTTGGAGTGCAGCAGCGCGAGACGCTGCTGTCCGCTCGACGTGAAGAACTTGTCAAGCACCGAGAACGGCAGGCAGATGAGCATGAGGCTGCTCTGGTTGCCGGCCGTGATCTCGACGTTGGCCACCAGCACCGGATCCTCACGGTTCGCGACCTGCAGGATTTCCGGTGACGATTCAAAGCCGGTGACATTGAGCGACATCGGCACATGATCCTGCCAGATCTCTTCCGTGAGCTGCGCCACACGCTCGGCGACCGTGCGAATCGCCATGCGCTCGATGGGGGTGAGCGATCGGTTGGGCAGTGCGGCATTTCCGGTGCCACCAAAAACGCGATCAATCACATAGAAGCCGAACTCCGGGCCGATATCGATCACGCCTTTCTGCCCCGTGTCGGCAATCTCGAACACGAACGACGAGCAGGGCGTCGGCAGCGACAGCGTGAACTCGCCAAAGCTGAACTGCTCGACGCTCTGCAGCTGCACCTCGATCTGGCCACGCACGCGCGAAATCACCCACGCTTCGAGATTCTTGACGAGCCGTTCGTACATCGCTTCCAGCGTGCGCAGGCGTTCCTTCGACACGCGCGCCGGGCGACGGAAATCGTAGACCTGAATGTCGACGGGTGGCGCGCTGCGCGCGGCCTGACCGCTGGCGCTGCCTCCACCGCCGAGCAGCCGGTCGATGTCGTGCTGAGAAAGTGTTTCAGAGGACACGTGTCATCCCCTATTGCACGACGTACTGCGGGAAGTAGACGCGGATGACGGATTTCTTTCCGAAGCGGTCGTTGAGCGCGGTTTGCAACTCTGACTTGATGCCTTCGCGCTGGGCGACATCAGCGAGTTCGTCCACCGTTTTCCGACTGAGCGTGGAGAGCACGACATCGCGCAACTCTGCGTCCCGGCTTTGCAGCTTGGACAGCGCCGCCGCGTCGCCGCACTCCATCGCCACGGTGAGTAGAAGAAATCGCGAGCCGCCGGATGCGGCCGGGTTCAGCACCAGGTTGTCGAGCGTGAGCACGGCGGGCGGCGAGCCGGCGCTGGCCAGGGAATCGGCGTCACCATGTTCGCTCTCGACCGTAGAATCGGCCGGCGCCTCGACGCCGAATCCGAGCGCTTTTGCGGCTGCCGGTCCGACCACGACCGCGCCGGTGCCGGCGCCAACAGCAAGACCGGCGACAATGGCGGCAATCAGCGGCAGGCGCTTCTTGACGCCGGTGGGCGCCGTCGCGACTGCGTCAGTTGAGTTGTTCTGTTCGGTGTCTGCCATGTGCGATATCGGGAAACGAGGGAATCCGATATCTGCTACAAGCAGGTGTGATGCCACGCCGTCTCGCGCCTGTCAAGAAACCGCCGTTATGATCCAAGCTTTTGCTATACATCGACTTGCGAGCAACCTGGTTCCTGCGGGGATTCAACTGGGCTCGCGACCGTACGGGAGCGCAGGGGTACAATTGCGCACGAACAGGCAATTATTGCCGTTTTCGCATGGCGGCAGATTCTGCCCGGTATGGGTGTTGCGGGCCGGACGGTGTCCCGTCTCCGGGCTTGCCACTGCCGCGTTGCGGCAGAAGCCGCCCGGAGACGGGACACCGCCCGGCCCTGTACGGATCGCGGGAGGGCCGACGAGGGGGGCGTGGTTCCGGCAAGAGCGTCGCCGCTCGCCCCACCCGCCAACGCGTGACAGTGGTGTCAGCCGGTAGCTGCGGAGCGGCGGCGAATTCGCTCGCCAATCTTGCCCTCAATCGTGCCGGCTGACGCTATTTCGCCACAAGGGCCCGGCGCGATACACCGCTCACCTGCCTCCAACACTCGCTGACGAGATGTGCCTACCGCATCAGGCAGAACCAACAACGAACGTCGCATCGGAGTCAGGACGCCCGCACCACCGCCACGCTGGGCCCGCACCAATGTCCGCAGGGCTCGGCCCCCCGCACAAACGCCCGACCATGCGATGCATGATCGGGCGCCACCCTTCGTGCACGGAACGCCTTACCGCTTGACGTTCATCAGCTCCTGCAACATCTCGTCCGACGTCGACACTACCTTGCCGTTCGCCTGGAAGCCGCGCTGCGCGACAATCATGCTCGTGAACTCCTGCGCCAGATCCACGTTCGACATTTCAAGCGCACCCGCCGTCATCTGCGACTGCGACCCTTCAAGCGCGAAGCCCAGCACCGCCGAGCCGGAGTTCGCCGACTCCTGATACATGTTGTCACCAACGCGCAGCAAACCCGCCGGATTGTTGAAGTCGGCCAGCACGATCTTGCCAAGCGGCGACGTGGTGCCGTTGGTGAAGAAGCCGGTGATCAAACCGAAGCGGTCGATCGAGAAGTTCTGCAGCGAGCCGGCCGTGTAGCCGTCCTGATCACGCAACACCGCTGTCGATGCCGTCGACGCGAACTGCGTGAGGCCGTTCACGCCGCCGGCGAGTTTGAGATCCACCTGCACCGGGTTGGCACCCGGCACGGCAAAATCTATTCCGGCCGTGATGTTCGTGGTCATGATGCCGGTAGGATCGAACGTGAGCGTGCCGCCGTTGATCCCCGCGTCAGCCGTCATGGGACTCATGAAGTATGAGACGTTGATCGAGGCATCCGACGGCATGCTGGCCGTGAACTGGATTTCCGGCGGCGGGCCCGCGGTGAACGACCACGCGGCGGGCGACTCGTACGACGCACCGGTCGGGCTGGTCACGCGTACGTTCTCAGGCAGGATTTCATAGCCGGCGGGCGGCGCGGTGAGCGCGATCGACGACGGGGGCGAGTTGGAGTCCGTCTCGAAGCTCTGACGTGTGGCGCTCGTGTTGGGGTCGAGCTGCCACTGCCATTCATTCGCGCCGGTCTTCCACATCTGGATTTTCACATCGTGCTTGGTGCCCTGCGAATCGAACACAGCAATCTGCGTTTCCGTCCACGCCCTCTCGTTGATCGGCAGTGCACGATCGGCGGCGTTCGCGAAATCACCCTGAAAAATCGGCGAGGACGCATTGAGGTTGCCGGCCAGCGTCACTTCGCTCGTGGGGCGCGCCGACACCTTCTGACCAAACGGCAGGCGAATATCCCGAATGCCGTCCTGCAGAACACCGTTGTCGTACGTGCGGCCCTGCACCACGAACCCGTTGGTCGGCGAGACGAGCTGGCCGAGCGCGTCCACCTGGAAGTTGCCGGAGCGCGTGTAGAAGCTCTGGTTGCCCTTGCGCACGACGAACAGCGAATCACCCTGAATGGCGATGTCGGTGCCGAGACCGGTCGTTTCGATGTTGCCCTGATTGAAGATCTGGTCGATGGATCCGATCTGCATGCCCAACCCGATCTGAATCGGGTTGATACCACCCTGATCACCAGGCGGACGGCTCGCGCCCTGCAGCAACTGGGCAAAGCCTTCCTTGAACGTGACACGACCAGCCTTGAACGCCACCGTGTTGACGTTCGCGATGTTGTTACCGATGACGTCCATGCGCACCTGATGATTGCGCAGACCGGAGACACCGGCGAAAAGAGAACGCAGCATATATCGAAGTTCCTCGAGAGGGTGAAAGCCGCAGGATCAGCTGCGGAGCTGAAGCAGTGAGGAAAAGGGCACGCTCAGCGAATCGCCGAGCATGAGCATGGGGATACCTTGTTCATATCGAAGTCCGGTGATGCGACCGGTGGTGTACGTCTTCACCATCACGTTCTGTCCCGTTGTGTTCTCCATCTGGAACTGGAACGAGTAGCGCCCCTGTTTGAGCGGCGGATCAAATGCGAAGTCCGCCAGGTCGATCGTCTGCATGCCGGCTTTCACGTCGGAGATCGACGCGGTCGCAATGACCTTGCCGTCCCCATCGAGCACGCGCAGCCGACCGACTCCTTCCAGTGCGCCGCTGTCAATGCCGATCGTGCCGTTGCCGTCCCGATCCACAAACATCTGATCGCCCTCGACCACACCGCCGCGACCAACGGTATTGATGGCCATTGACTGCTCGAGCAGCTTGGCCATCGCATCGCCCTGCGCGAGCGTGATCGAGTTCAGGTCTTCGATCGCCAGGCCAAGTTCCACCTGGCCGCCCGCGACGGCCTGCAGGCTCTTGTTGATATCGATGAGCTGTTCCACCTGCGAGAACTGCGCGAGCTGCGCCGCCATCTCCTGTCCATTCATCGGATTGAGTGGATCCTGATTCTTCATCTGTGCGACAAGCAACTGCAGAAACTCATTGCGGCCGAGCGCATCATTCTTCTTGCCACTGCCGATGGCAAGCGGCGGGGTGGCTTCGACGGGAGCCTGCGGCGGCGACGGTGCAGCGCCGGGCACCGTGGTGGCGTCATAGCGCGGTGCGATCGCAGTCGGACTGGCGATGCGTGCGATATCGAACATCAGGAGTTCTCCTGTCGGCCATTCCGCCGACCCTGCTGGTGAGTGTCGTCGCGCGTGTCGCGCGATTCGCGCTCGGGCTGATGACGGTGCGCCGGTCGTTCACGTGCGCCGGTGTCCTGCGGGGACTGCTGTGAGTGTTGGTGCAGGTTCTGCTGCGATGCCTGTTGACCCGCACCCGCACCACTGGCCTTGAGCAACTCGGCGCGCTCCGACATCCCAATGCGCACCGCGTCACCGTCCTGCGTGCGCGCGCTCTGCACGCGCAACGATTGAGTGTCGAGCCCGTGACGTCCGAGCGCGTCCTGCAGGTCGGCTGTCTGCATGCGCAGACGATCGGCCAGCGCTGCATCGTTCGTGCTGATCTGTGCACCAACCGTGCCACCGCGCAGGCTGACGCGAACTTCCTCGGCGCCATTCGGCGTCTCGACGTGCATGGTGAGCGAGTTGATCGATCGTGCGGGCGCGTCATCACGCAAAACGGCAATTGCTTCCGCACGTGCTGCGGCATTGCTGCCGACCGGTGCGGCAACTTTGGGTGCTCCACCTTCGAGCACGCGGTCCACGGACGCGCCGAGTGTACCGATGGCCGATGACGAATCGCTCGTCAGCGCCGGCCGCTCGTTCGCACCGACGCCGTCCCGGCGCTTGTCGCGCGAGGACTGCTCGGGCGACTGTTCGTGCAGGTCGGACTGACCGCGTGCATGTGAACCCGACGCGCTCCCGATGCGACTCGCGAGTGTTGCAGTACTGCTTGCCGACTCCGGAAGTGCGACCGATGGATTGGCGGAATCGGGCGCACGCGCAGCGGCCCCCGAGCTGCCTGGGCGCGCGACTTGTGCCACCGACGCCACCTGCGCGACACGCGCCACGGCCGCCACCTGCGCCATGCCGTTCGAGGACATGCTGCGTGAAGGCGCGTGTGCGCCGGCTGACTCACTGGTTTCGCGCGATGCTCCGATCGCAGAGGAACGTGATGCGCCGCGCAGTTCGAGATGACCCGGATCACGCATGCCGAGCGTATGCAATCCTTCTTCTGTCGCGATCGCATGCAGGCGCGCATGCCCCTGTGGATTATGCCACTTGCCGTCGATCATGACGTCCGCTGCCTCGCCCGAGAGGTGCGCGCTGTTCGTCGTCCACGTCACCACGGGGCCGGGACGCGTACGCCCCATCGCGTACAAGTGATCCTGCCGCTCCGGCGAACGCACGGTCTCCACCACCTGCACCTCATGACCAAACTCGTCACGCATGCGGTCGATCACGCGGTCGAGCCGCTCACGAAACGCGGGCGCGAGCGCATCGGCATTCCGTACGGCCGTGGTGACATCGGCCGCGGAAGTCTCGACTGCTGCGCGAAACTCGGGACGCGTCGACTCCACGAGGGCGCGACCGCGTGGCGTTCCGGCGACGTCGAGCAGGGAATCGATCTGGGTGCGGAAACCGGCCGCGGCGCGATCGTTGCGCGCAAGCAGCTCGCCCAGGCCCGTGCCACGCGCGCGCTCGGCAAGCGACTGCAAGCTGATATCGTCGATGCCGAGTCGCGAAAAAGCCGATCGGTCACTCGGTGTGCCAGCAGAATCCAGTTCGTCGCGCCGGCCGCGATTGGCGTCGGCCATGATCTCCTGTGCAATGCGCAACGCATCGGCACGGATGGCGCGCGCGACTTCACGCTGATCGATTGCATTCGCTCCTTCGCTTCGTGCACTTGCAGGGGAGTTCGCGGAAGCGACTGACGACTGTGACGCACTGCTCTCGTCCGGCGAAGGTTCGGGCGATGCCTCGGCACCAAACTCGTCGACCGTGGGCTCGGCTTCTCCGGACGCCAGAGCCTCAACGCCGGACTCGCGCATTCCGGGCATCGGCTTCGTCGTGTTGCCTGCGAGCAGGGCCAACAGCATCGCGAAGTCGGGTGGCGTCGCCTCACGTTCCGGCTTCTCGGCAGCCTGCTTCTCTTCACGCGGATCGACGCGCTGCTTTCGCCCTATGCGATCACTGCGCTCGGGGCTCGACGCGCGCTCCGATGCGTACACACGTGGCGTAGAAGTCGTCGTGACAAACGGAGGCAAACTCATGGCGTGCCGCTCCCGGAGGCGGTTGCGCCTCCCTTGGTAATCGATGCGGCGCGCGGCGCTGGCAGCGCCGACAAGACCGCGGCCGCCTGACGGTCGCCCATCATGGAGAGAATCGTGCGCACATCAGAATCGGACATCTGCTCGAGCACCTTGGCCGCATCACGCGAGGACATCGCGCCGAAAATCTTGGCCAGGCGACGTTCGGGCAGCACATTCTCCGGCAGTGCAGCGGTTGCCTTGACGCTCTGAGGTGGCGCGGCGGGTGTTGGCTCGCTCGCCTTGGCGGCCGAGTCCGTTCTTGCGCTCAACAGCCTCGCGTCGGTGAGCGGCGGCGAAGCGGAGGGTGTCATCGGCGGTCTGACGGGCGCGCGCGCATCCGACTTGTCGCCGCGCTGGGCAACGAGTGTGCGAATGGAGTCGGCTGGCGTCGCAAACTCGTCGAGCATGCCGAGCGAATCGGCGAGCGATTGCGCCGCCAGCAGCGAAGCGTCGGCGGCCGCCTCGAGTGCGGCGACGCTGTCGGCCGCGCTGCTGTCCGCGCGCTGCCGGGCCAGCGAGTCCTGCACGATTGCATGTGTCGCGTGCGACGTGCGCGCGTGCATGACGGCGTATCCGGCGCTTCCGGCCAGACCAACGACGAGCGAGAGAATCACAGGGAGGAGAATCGAGCGCAACATGCGGGGGGACTCAGAGAGCCGGCGTAGCCGGCGGGGTGAGCGAGCGATCATTCACGGAAACGTCTGACGACGGGCGGCCGTCGGTCGCGGCATCGTCGCCGGACATGCGGCTGCGCGTGAAGCGGGAGAGTGCGATTTCATCCATGTGCAGACGGTCCCGCTGTTGCGCGTCGTCCCACCAGCGTTCGGCGTGTTTCTCCCTGAGCCGGTCCAGCACGCGACGATCGCGCGAGGCGAGGTTGAGCGCCTGCTGCGCCTCGACCACGATGCGTTCGGCTTCCGCGACATCATCGGTGGCGCGAGCGAGACGATCGTCGAGCTGGTCGATGATGAACGTCAAATGCTGCAACTCGCCGGCCGAGATAGCGCCGCGCGACGCGGCGTCGAGACCGTCGCGCTGTAGCGCACGCAGCGCCTGCATCGCATCCTGCTGTTGCCGCACGACGTCCGCACTCTCACTGGCGTCGTGCAACGTGCGCGCGCGTGCCTGCTCCGACTTCTCACGCAGCTCCAGCACACGCTGCAAGCGAAACTTGAAGCTCATGACACCCTCCGCGTGGCATTCGCAATTGTGCCGCCCAGCGCGGTCAGCGCCGAGTATGTGTCGCCGAAGAGCGTGACTTCATCGGGCGCCTGTCGCAGAAAGCCCAGCGTCTCCTCGCGATGCGCGACGGCGGCATCGGCGTACCGATCGGAGCCCTTCTGGTACGCGCCCACCATGATGAGGTCTTCCTTCTCGCGATACGCGGCCTCGAGCCGCTGTACCTGTCCCGCAGCATCCTGCTGCGCACGGTTCACGATCGCATCGCGCACGCGGCTCTTCGACTCGAGAATGTCGATGGACGGAAAGTGATTTTGCGCCGCCAGCTTTCGCGTGAGCACCAGATGCCCGTCAAGAATCGATCGCGCGGCATCGGCGACGGGTTCATTGAAGTCGTCACCATCCACGAGCACGGTGTAGATGCCGGTGATGCCGCCTTTCGATCCGTTGCCGGCGCGTTCCAGCAGTCGCGGGAGATTCGCGAAGACGCTGGGTGGATAGCCCTTGGTCGTAGGCGGCTCGCCGGTCGCGAGTCCGATCTCGCGCCAGGCCATGGCCACGCGTGTCACCGAATCCACCATGAGCAGCACCTGCTTGCCTTGATCACGGAAGTATTCCGCGATAGCGGTTGCCACGAGCGCACCGCGCGCGCGAATCAGTGCGGCCTGGTCGCCGGTTGCGACAATCACCACACTGCGCGCCAGGCCTTCAGCGCCCAGCGAGTTATCAAGAAACTCGCGCACTTCGCGTCCGCGCTCACCGAGCAGCGCAATCACGTTGACATCGGCGCGCGCCTGACGCGCAATCATGCCCAGCAGTGTGCTCTTGCCCACGCCGGAGCCGGCGAAGATGCCGACGCGCTGTCCGCGACCGATAGTGAGCAGACCATCAATGGCGCGCACCCCCGTTTCGAGAGGACGATCAATCGTCTGGCGCTCGAGCGGATTCGGCGGCTCGGCCGAAAGCGGAACGCGGTCCACGACATCGAGCTTTCCCTTGCCGTCGATGGGATGCCCAAGACCGTTGAGCACGCGACCGAGCAACGACGGACCCACGTCAACGCCAAATGAACGGCCGAGCGGCTGCACGATGCTGCCCTGATGCAAACCGTCCATCTCGCCGAGCGGCATGAGCAACACGCCCGACTGATGGAAGCCCACGACTTCGGCCAGCACGGAGCGATCGCGCGAGTGACTGGTCACGCGGCACAGCGCGCCCAACCCTGCTTCAAGACCGGTGGCTTCAAGCACAAGACCGACCACCCGCGTGACGCGCCCATAGACCGCGAAGCGATCGACATCGTCGAGGCGTGCCGCGAACGTATCCGCGGCGTGGTGCAGCGCCGCGCTCATGCGAGCACCTGACCGAGCGTGCGATACGCTCGCTCGAGTGCGGTGTCAATGCGACCGTCCAGAACGCGCTCACGACCGTCCACAAGACACCCGCCACGAACAATGTGCGAATCGGCGTGCCAGCGCACATCACGAACGCCGAGCAGCGCGTCGCGGGCAATCGCTTCATGCACAATGGCGAGATCATCCGGGTGCAGACGCACCGTAATGTTGCGCTCGAGCGGGAACTGTTGCAGTGAGCGCCCGACCAGATCGGTGATCACCGACGGCTCCGCCGTGAGTTCCCGCTGAATGAGATGACGTGCAATGGTAACGGCGGATGCCGCGAGGTTCTCCTCGATGTTGCCTAGCCAGCGCTGTTCATGCGCCTGTACCGAGCTGGTCGCCTCAATGAGCGCCTGCAAGACTCGCGCTATCTGCTGCTGGCCGTTCTGTTCAGCTTCGGCCAGTCCGGCTGCATGCCCGCGCGCCAACGCTTCCAGTTCGATGCGTGGACGCAGCTGCGCGAGGCGTTCGGCCACCATCGCATCGACCTCCGCATTCATGCGCTGCCGGTCGGAATCGCACGGCGCGCCGTGCGCGGTCGCCGCCGCGTGCCCGGAGTCGATGTGCATGTCGTGCATCGGCATGAACACGTCAGTCTGCTCGAGCTCGTCCAATGCCCACGGCGACGGAAGCGGCGCGAAGGCGTCAGATGATGACATCTTCCGCTCCGGCTGAGAGCACAATCTCGCCCGTTTCCTCGAGCGCACGGATCTTGGACACGATGTCGCTCTGCGACGCTTCCACATCGCGCATCTTGACGGGGCCCAGGAACTCGATCTCTTCCTTGAGGCCGGCCACGGCACGCTGCGACATGACCCCCATGATGCGCGTGCGCAGTTCCACACTCGCGGCCTTGAGTGCCAGTGCGAGCTGCTTGACGTCCACCTCGCGCAGCAGGCGCTGCAGTGACTTGTCGTCGAGACTGATCAGGTCCTCGAACACGAACATGAGGTTCTTGATCTGGTCGCTGAGTCCGGGATCGCGGTCCGCAACGGCCTCGAGCACTTCCTTCTCGAGCGACGTACTGACCAGGTTGAGCACGGCTGCGACTGCGGCCGGTCCACCCACGCTGCTCATGCCCTGCGCGAACGCCATTTCGGCTTCACTGCCAATGGCGCGCTCCACCAGTGAGATCATCTCCGGCGAGACCTTCTCCATGCGTGCGATGCGGAACATCACTTCGCCGCCGAGTGTGGTGTCGAGCTCGCGCAGGATCTGCGCGACGTGCGCCGGATCGAGGTGCGCGAGAATAAGTGCGATCGTCTGCGGATGTTCGCCGCGCAGTGTGCTGCCCAGCTGCTGCGGATCGGCGCGGCGCAGCCGGCCAAAGCGATCGCTGTCGGCGAGCTGACCCTGAATGCGCTTCAGGATCTGCGCTGCCTTGGCCGAACCAAATGCTTCCTCGAGCACTTCGCGCGCGAACTCCACGCCACCGGTGGAGAGCGAATCAATGCCGACCGTGAGTTCGAGCCACTCGCTGAGCACGCCGGAGATCGTATCGGCAGGCACTCGATCGAGCGTCGCCATCTCAAGCGCGACAATTTCTGCTTCTTCCGGGTGCAGCTGACCCGTGATCTTGGCCGCGTGTTTGGCACCGAGGGCCATGCACACGATCGCGACTTTCTGTCGTCCGGTGAGACGATCAGGTGCGTACTTGTCCGCGCCGCGCACGGCGACTGCATGAGACGCCATCGTTTAACTCCGAAGCCAGCTGCGCATCACGCGCACGGCGGCGTCGGGGCGCTGCTCCACCGTCGCCATCGCCTGTTCACGCTCCGGCGTTGTGGCGGGCGGCGGCAAGACGACCGCCTTGCGCGCGGCGATCAGATCTTCCGGCTCCGGCTCCGGTTCGCGCCTGCCACTGGAGAGCGCAGGCGCCAAGGCCGGTGCCGCCGCCAGCACGGCGTGTGTAGCCGGGGCGGGAGCGGGACGCAGCGCACGCACGAGCACGAGGGTGAGAATGAGCAACACCGTCAGCGCCGCAATGGTGATCACCGGCTTCGGATTGTCCATCACACGCGTCATCATGTCGGGCGTGGGGAGCGTATCGACCGCACGCGCTGCAATGACCGGCAGATCAAAGGGTGCGCTCACCACTGATACGCCATCGCCGCGCGCGCTGTCGACGCCGAGTGCGTTTCGTACGAGCGACTCGATGCGCGTGAGTTCTTCGGGTGTGCGTGGCGTGACGAGCGGTGCAACCGGTTCGGCTCCGTCCGCGGTGGGCGTGATCGTGACCTTGTCGGCGACGAGTACGGCCACCGTCATTTTGCGCACGTTTCCGATGGCGCCGCTGAACGACTCCACGCTGCGCGTCGTCTCAAACGTGGTGGCCACGTTCGATGATGCCGCGCCCGCCTGGCCCGCCTGCGGCGTGATGTCGGCCTTGTGTTCGACGCTCACCACCTGCTGGTCCGGATCCACCGACTGTGTGGTGCGCTCGACCTTGTCGAAGTTGATCGTGGCCGCCACCTGCACACGCGCGTTGCCCGCTCCCACCATGCTGGAGACGAGATCCTGCGCCTTGCGTTCGAGGTACTGCTCGACTTCGCGCTGCACGGAGAGTTGACGGCTCGAGAGGCCGACGCCGGAGGCATCGTCAATCGTGGTCAGCGCCGCGCCACGTTCGTCCACCACGACCACATGGTCGGCTTCAAGTCCGCCAACAGATCCAGCCACAAGACTCGCCACGCCGCGCACCGTGGCTTCACTCGGCGATTCGCCGCCACGCATGGCCAGCGTCACCGACGCCTTCGACTTGCGTGCGTCCTTTTTGAACAGTTTGTCATCTTCGAGCGCGAGGTGTACCTGCACGCGCTCAACGTTGGTCATTGCGCCGATATTGCGTTCGAGTTCCCCTTCGAGCGCGCGGCGATAGTTCACCTTCTGCGTGAAATCCGTCATGCCCCACGTGGGCTTGTCGAAGAGTTCGAGACCGGGACGGCCGGTGCCCGGCAGCGCCTCCCGGGCGAGCGCAACACGCGCCCTCGCCACATCGGCGCCCGGCACGAGAATCGCTGAGCCTGCTCGCTCCAGTTTGTACGCGATTCCGGCTTCGGTGAGCTTGTCCGTGATCACGCCGGCCGATTCAAGCGGGACATCCGTGTACAACGGCACATACGTGGGCGCGGTCGCCCAGCGCGAGAGGCCGAATACCATGGCGGTCACGACGATGCCGACCACGATGATGGCGGTCTGCCGGCGTCCTTCGACGCGCCCGAAGACTGATTGCAGAAGGGGAGCCATGCGGGACGATTACGACTGCATGTTGATGAGGGTGCGATAGCTCTCGACCATCTTGTTGCGCACCTCGATGAGCATGTCGAGCGCGATACCGGCTTCTTCCTGCGCGGCCATCACCTGGTGCAGCTCCACATCCTCGCCGGCGACAAACCGGCGCGTCATGTCGCCCGCGTGGTTGCGCACTTCACTGATGCTGTTGAGCGCCTGCGTGAGGGTGTCGCCAAAGTTCGGGCCATCGGTCTCGAGGCCGGGCAGCGGAATCGGGCGCGCACCGGTGTCGAGTCCGGGCTGCTGAAACTCGGCCAGACTGCGCGCAATGAGATCGATCCTGGTCGTCATTGCGGGATCCTCAGGCGCGAACGTCGAGACGGCCGCCGCGCATGGCGGGCGGCGTTGGCAGGGACGCGTTCTTGATCTTGCCGTAGGTGAGCGGGCCGAGCGCGGCCGTCTTCGAGAAGAAGGCCCGCTCTTCGGTGGTGAGCACGCTCCAAAGCGCCGGGTCGGTGCCGGCCGGCGCTTCGGCGGGCACGTTCGTGGGCGTGGCGGCAATCGAGGGGCGAGTGGCCGACGACGTGCGTTCGGCGAGACCGGCCGTACGCTCGAGCGCGCGCTCGGCGGCGGGGCGCGTGCCGTTTTGCGACACGCCGTTGGCCGTGTTCGCCGACGCGGGACGCCCGAGGGGCCCCAGCGACGACAGCAGCGGGTTGTTGTTGATGCCGTTCAGACTCATGTCAGGCGAACCGGGAAGGTGAGGCGAGAGAAGGGCGATCAGATATCGAGGGCGGCGCGCAGCATCTGCTTGGCCGTCTGGAAGACCGTGGCGTTGGCCTCATAGAGGCGCTTGGCGTCGAGCAACTGCACGAGTTCCTGCGTCGGGTCGACGTTGGGGTAGCGCACATAGCCGCTGGCATCCGCATCGGGATGGCCCGGCTCGTAGATCAGCTTGCCCTCGTCGGTCATGTCGACTTCGGTACCAGCCACGCGCACGCCGTGCATGCCGTCGTCCATCGCGGGCAGCGGGATCGGTATCGCGCGGCGAACATCGCCCACGGCGGGCAACTGAAACGGCCTGGCGCCGAATGGCGCTTGAGGCATGGCAAGCGTGCCGTGCGTGGCGGGCGGCATGCCATTGCCGCGATCTTGCGCCGTTGCTGTCTCAATGATGGTAGTGCGGCGACGATACGGTCCGCCCTCCCCAGTGCGCGTGACATCGGCGTTGGCGATGTTCTGCGCGATCGTTTCCATGCGAGCGCGCTGCGCCGACAGTCCGCTGGCGGATATGCCCAGCGAGCGAAAGCTCGGACGCGGCGTCTGTACGCCGGCGGCCGGCAACAGTCCAAGGCGACGGGGATCAGGCATCAGGCCGTCCCTTTGATCGCGGTCCGGATGCTCTGGTACGTGCGCTCGAGCAGCTTGGCCGTGGTAAGGAAGCGAAGCTGTTCGTCGGCCAGGTCCATCATTTCCTGCTCGACGTCCACCGGATTGGCGTTGGCCAGTTCGGTGTCGCCCTCCGCTGCTTGCAGGGCGAAGCCGTCGCTGTTGTTCTGGGAGGCCTTGGCGACGCGATCGCCGATGGCGCGTGAGCGCTCGACGCTTTGGTCGAGCGCCGCGCGAAGCGGCGAAGCATTGGAAACGCGATCTACGAAACCGAACAGCATCTGGAAAGCCTCTGAGAGAACGGTGTGAGTGTCCGTAGTCACCAGAAGCAATCCTTGGACCAAACTTTTGAGTTCGGTAGCAGCTCTACGCTATAGCGGGCTTAAGTCATTTCATTACAACTACTTATGTGGATTTATCGGCCACTCGATTCCGGCGGAAACGGCATAAAGTGCCGAGTTCAGCGGCTCAAAAGAAGCTGCCTGCAATCGGCATAATCTTCCGGAACGAAGTCGTGCGGACATTTTTGCCGAGCGCAAGTGGGGATTGCGCGTCGCGAACCTGCGCGTCGCCATGAACAGTGTCGAGCGAGCGGGTCGCATGGGCCTATGGCGAAAGTTGGGCGAGAAGAGCGATGGCTGGCCGAACCTGGCTCGCCGTGCTCATCCCCCGCTACTCAACCGCGCGACGTCGTGACTTCATCACGCAACAGAGCGCGAATCCCGCGTCAGGTATTCAGTTCCGCGCTCAATCGCCGCAGCGTCACCTGCCGGTGCGATCCGTGCCACACGGGCGCGCCGTGCTTGAAGATGATCGCCTGTGGTGATTCATGGCGGATCCGAAGGCGCGATTCGATCTCGTCGGACAGCGAACGCTGCATGAGCACATCGACAAGAAAAACGGGCACGTCGCTTCGATCCTGACACAACACCTTGACCTCTTCCATCGCGATGGACGACAGGCCGCACGTCGGACTGTGCTTGTAGAGCACCGCCACGGGCAGTGAGTCGATCTGTTCGTGCCACGGGTTTTCGGCGGTGTGCTGCAGCGGGATCATTGACATGGATATAGACAAAGGGCAGTGACGCGAATGAAGGTATGCTACCCCGCTGCGCTGCGGGTGTACCCCGTCATTCCGTCACTGCCCCTCGTCTGGTCCTCAAAACTCTGCCAACATCGCGTTAGTACGTGACGGTCACCGAGTTCGAGCAGGTAGTCGTGCCTGCATTGCACACCTGGTACGTGCGCGAGCCGCCGCCCTTGCCGATCGTGTCTGTGTACGACGAGCCCGACACATTCGTGGCAATCGCGGACGTACCCTCGCGCACATCCACATTGCCGCTCGCACCAGTCCATGAGAGTTCCGCGCTGTTGGTGCCTCGCACCTTGCTCATCGAGACCGAAAGCGTGATGCCGCCGGTGCTGGGTGCTGTAACCGTCACTGACTGCGAGGTGCTGCCCGTCGCGCCGGCGTTATCTGTGACGGTGAGCGTCACGGTACGCGTGCCAGCGCTGCCATAGGTCTTCGACGGCGACACGACAGAGCCGCTCGAGCCATCGCCAAAGTTCCAGGCGTAGCTCGAGATACTGCCATCTGGATCGCTCGAACCCGAGCCGTTGAATGAGCAGCTGAGATCGGTGCAGCTAAACGTGAAGGACGCGGTTGGCGACTGATTGCCGCCGCCCCCACCACCGCCACCGATAAAACCGGAGTAGAGCAGCAGGTTGACCGAGCCCGATCCTGCGCTCATCACCTTGCCCGACGTCGCGTTGCCCGTCAGCGCCGAGGTGACCGCCGCGGGCAATGCACCGGGACTGCCCTGCAGGTAGAGCGCCGCTGCACCGGCCACGTGGGGCGACGCCATCGACGTGCCGCTGATCGTGTTCGTCGACGTGTTGCTGGTGTACCACGCCGACGTGATGCTGCTGCCCGGTGCGAAGATGTCGAGGCAACTGCCGAAGTTGGAATACGACGCCCGTGCATCGGTGCTGGTGGTCGCGCCGACGGTGATGGCATTGGCCGCGCGCGCGGGCGAATAGTTGCACGCGTCGGCATTGCTGTTGCCAGCCGCGACGACGAACGTAACGCCGGCCGCCACGGCGTTCTGCACGGCGTTATCCAGCGAAGAACTCGCACCACCGCCCAGCGACATGTTGGCCACGGCGGGCTTCACGTGATTGGCGGTGACCCAGTCCACGCCGGCGATGACACCGCTTGTAGTGCCCGATCCATTACAGTCAAGCACCCGAACGGCCACAAGCGATGTGTTCTTGGCCACGCCCCATGTGCTGCCGCCAACCGTGCCCGCGACATGCGTGCCGTGTCCGTTGCAGTCGGAGGTGCCGCGTCCATCATTGATGGCCGTGTAACCGGACGACACGCGTCCGCCGAAGTCATTGTGCCCGGGCAGAATGCCGGTGTCCAGAATGTACGACCGCACGCCGGACCCGTCGGCGTTGTACACATACGTGCCATTGAGCGGCAGATCGCGCTGATCGAGCCGATCGAGTCCCCACGTCGCGTTGGACTGCGTGGCCGAGGCGATCATGATACCGTCGGGCTCGATGTACGAGACGTTGGGATTGCGCTGCAGGGCGGCCAACGCCTGAGGCGGCAGCGTGGCGGCAAAGCCCTTGATGGCCGCCGTATA
>JBBQNT010000033.1:0-21331 GCA_038330215.1 Gemmatimonadales bacterium | reverse complement strand
AGGCGGTCCCGACGGGTTCACGGTTCGTCCGGGCCCCGACGGCCTCGTGTTCGTGCAGCGCAATACGGACGGCACCGAAACCACCGCACCATGGGACGCGGCCAACATCATTCCGCCCCAGGTCACCGACATCATGCTCATCTCGGTGCTCGGCCTCATCGGCGTCATCATGGCATTCCCGATCGGTCGGGCAATCGCGCGCTACATCGACCGGCGCGGCACGGTTGCCAGGGTGCCCGATGACGTGACGCATCGACTGACCGCGATCGAGCAGGCAGTTGACACCGTGGCGATCGAGATGGAGCGCATGAGTGAGGCGAACCGCTACACGACTCGCCTGCTGACTGAGCGGTTGCCGTTGTCCGATTATGCCGGTGTCGCGCCGCAGCCAGTGCCTGAACCTCACGTGCGGGGCTGATGCCGAGCGTTCTGATCGTCGATGACGAACCGAACATTCGTCGCATGGTGGGCGCACTGCTGAGCGGCGAAGGCTACGATGTCTTCGACGCGCCGGACGGGCGCGCCGGACTGACGGCGGCGGAGGCACAGGACCCGGACATCGCGCTCGTTGACCTCATGATGCCCGGCGACCTGGACGGACTCGCGTTGCTTGAACGACTGCGTACTCGCTTTCCGGACCTGCCGGTGGTGATGATGAGCGGCCGTGCCGCGCTGGCCGACGCGGTGCGAGCGACGCGGCTTGGCGCATTCACGTTTCTCGAGAAGCCACTGACGCCGGAGAGCGTGCTGTTGGCGCTCGCGTCGGCTCTCGAACTTCGTCAGGCCAGACGCACGGCTCGCGCCCTTCGAGAGGATCTTGGCTTCACCGCACAAATGGTGGGCGAGAGCGAAGCGGTGCGCGCGGTGCGTCAGTTGGTGGCGCAGGTTGGCCCCACCGACGCGCGCGTGCTGATCACCGGCGAGTCCGGCACAGGCAAGGAACTCGTGGCCGCCGCGCTGCATGCGTCGAGCCCGAGGCGAGACCTGCCGTTCATTCGCGTAAACTGCGCGGCGATCCCGCGCGACCTGCTGGAAAGCGAGATGTTCGGACACGAGCGCGGCGCATTCACCGGTGCAACCGAGCGTCGCATCGGTCGCTTTGAGCTCGCGCACACCGGCACGCTCTTTCTCGACGAAGTCGGCGATCTTGGCCTCGAGGCGCAAGCGAAGTTGCTGCGGGCGATCGAAGCACGTGAGATCGAGCGTGTCGGCGGCGGCAAGCCGATTCGTGTGGATGTGCGCATCATCGCCGCCACCAACAAGGACCTCGCGCGTGCCGTCCGTGATGGGAGCTTTCGCGAGGACCTGCTGTTTCGGCTGAATGTGATTCCAATTGAACTCGCGCCGCTGCGCGAACGCCCGGGCGATATCCCACTGCTCGTGCGCCATTTCGCCGAGCGACATCGTACACGCACCGGCCAGGCGTGCTGTGCGTGGCCGCCCGATGTCATTCCGGTGTTCGAGAGCTATTCGTGGCCGGGCAACGTGCGCGAACTCGCCAACATCGTGGAGCGACTTTCCATCCTCTATCCGGGTAGTACGGTGAGCGCGGAGCAGTTGCGACGCTTGCTGCCCGACAGCGCGGGCACGCCGTCCTCCGCGATGCGAAGCGTTCCAGAACCGGAACTGGAGAGTGATGTGGGACTCAGTGACGCACTCGAGGCGTACGAGCGCTCGCTCATCGCGCACGCGCTGAGCGCCGCCGATGGCAACATCGCCGACGCGGCGCGCCGCCTGCGCACCGACCGCCCGAACCTGTACCGACGCATGCGCCGATTGGGCATCGGGGACGCGCATGAGGAATAGCACGCGCGCCGCGATGCAACTGCTGATTCCGCTGCTCTTCGCCCTGCCAGCGCACACGCTCGTCGCGCAGATTCGCGGCGAGCCACGCGTGGGCCAGCTATCGGCGTCGGTGACTGCCGCCGTCGTCGAGGCATGGAACGCGCCCGGCACGCGCACGCAGCGCGGCCGCTTCACCGTGGCGGCAGGCGATACGATCAGGTCGACGCTCGCCGTCCTGGATGGTCCACTCATCGTCGCTGGCACCATTCTGGGCGATCTCGTCGTGATCAACGGCGACATGCGTCTTGATTCCACGGCCGTCATCACCGGTTCTGTGGTCGTGGTAGGCGGCACCGTCACCAACCGCTCGCGCGGACGAATCGACGGCGCGATGCAGGTATGGCACGCCAAGCTCGAGTACACCGAGAGCGATGGCCGCCTGGCCGCCGATGACGACGCGACCATCTTCTCGCGCTACGCGAGGTGGCGTAAGGGCGCCGGTGCCGACCTTCGGGACGTCATCATCAAGTCCGCGCACACCTATAATCGTGTGGAAGGCCTGGCCATTCTTGCGGGACCGCGTCTTCGGCTCAATCGGGGAGAAAGCCGTGCCACCTTCGAGGCGCTGGGAATCTTTCGCACGGGCGATCGCATCGCGTGGGAACGGGAGAATCTCGGCCACCGGTTGCTGGCGGAGTTTCAGGAAGGCAGCGATACACGGCACGTCGCCTTCGGGGCTCGGCACATCGACGAAATCGAGGCGGTTGAACAGTGGTCGCTCTCTGCCGCCGAGTCCGGGCTGACATCGCTGCTCTTCGCTCGAGATTACCGCGACTATTGGAATCGGGTGGGCGGCGAAGCGTTCGTGCGACTGGTGCCGGAACGCGCGGTGTCGCTCACGCTGAGCGTGGGACGCGAGCGGTGGGAATCACGAGACGCACGCGATCCACTCGCGCTCTTTCGCGGCGGTCGCGAGTGGCGCGCGAATCCGGGTGCACTTGAAGGCACGGCCACGCGGTTCGACCTGAGCACCACGATCGACACTCGCAATGATCCGGAGCGACCGCGCGATGGTTGGCTGATCACCGCCGACTACGAGCGCGCGAACGTGGACATTACGGCGGCGGCCAACCCTGACGCACTCTCACTCACGATGCCGGGAGTTTCGTACGGACGGGCTTTCATCGATGCGCGCCGGTACAATCGCATCGCGCCGCTCACATCACTGAACCTTCGCCTGGTTGCCGGTGGACTTCTGCACGGCGATGGCCTGCCTGCGCAGCGACAGCTCTCGGTAAGTGGCGTGGGTGCGCTGCCCGGTTATGCGTTCCGCGGCCTCACGGGAGGGACGGACGTGGGAATGTGCAACACGCTGCCCGAGTCGCAGTACGACGCGCTTGGCCGTCCCGCACGCTGCGATCGCATGCTGTTCGTGCAAGCGGAGCTCAAGGGTGATTTTCGCGTCGCGCTCTTTGGTGCTGAACGTCGCGCGGATGACCGGCGATGGTATGCGGACGGCTGGCGCGCCGACGGCTCGTGGGTGGTTTTCGCGACCTCGGGGCGCGGCTGGCTGGTGGGCGAACGCAGCGGCTCGCTCACATACCCGAATGCTCAGCTTCCCTCGCCGGGCACGTTTCGCAGTGACTTCGGCGTCGGTGTGGACTTCGCGAGCTTCGGCGTGTACGTCGCACAACCGCTCAACGGCGAGAACAGAACGCCGCGATTCTTCATGCGCGTGGGAACGCGTTTCTGATCTTGCCTGCTTCACCTCCTCGCGCGCACCGTACTGCCCGCACGCTGCTCTCGGCAGTGCTCGCTGCCGGCTGCGCGATTACGATGCAGCCCATCGTGCCGCTGTCGGGAGCAGACAGCATGCGTTCCGCGACAGCGCTGCGTGCGCAATCCAACGGCGGCCCGCGCATCGAACTCGAGTTGCCCACCGCCACGTCCGGGATGACCGTGCGCCTGCGCAATGCGATCGATGGCGGACGCTTCGAAGAGCTGCTGCGCAACGGGTTCGACGTGCGCGTGCACATGCGAGCGGAGCTGTGGCGAATCGGCCGGTTTTTCAATGACGAAGTCGCGCGACAGGAATGGGACGTGATCGTACACTACGACCAGTTCGACCAGACATTCGAGGTGGCCCGCATTGATGGCAATGACAACGTCATGCCGCTCGGCACCTATCGCCGCCTGCAGGACGCAAAGGCCGCGCTGGCACTGCCGCACTCCCCGCCGATCGGCCGGCCGCGACCTGGTTCCCGTCACTACTACAGCGTGCAGGCGGAAATCGAGACGCTGGACCTCACAGATCTGGATGAGGTGACACGCTGGCTGCGCGGGGAACTCGCGCCCGCGGTGCAGGGGCGCAAGAATCCAGGCACCGCACTCGGCCGCGGACTGCGCACGCTCGCGGCGCGATTGATGGGTGGCGAAGTGCGCCGTCTCGAAGCGCGCACGGGACCGTTCGTAGTCCGCGACGGGCCGCTCTAACAGATCAGGCCCTCGGACCAGCCTGACGGCCAGGCCCGACGGCGCGACTCAGGCGACCGGTACGGCGTCCATTGCCTTCACGCGGCGCAACGTTTCCTCGCCGTAGAAGACCTTGATGTAGCGCGCCTGCGTGGGCGTGAGGCGACGTACTGCCCAGCTCAAATGCACGAAGTGTGGCTCGGCCGGCTCGATGAGCGGCTGCATTCCGATTTCATGCGGCAGCCGACTCGCCTTGCGCGTGTTGCAACTGCTGCACGCCGTGACGACGTTGGTCCACTCGTTGAGACCACCGCGCGACATCGGGATCACGTGGTCACGCGTCAGCGATTCCCGCGGCTTGAGCTCCGTGTTCTGCCGGCCGCAGTACTGGCACTGGTAATGATCACGCGCGAACAGGAAGGTGTTGGTGACCTGTCGACGGAAACGGCGCGGCACGTGGATGAACTTCGTGAGCCGGATGACGGCCGGGCGCGGCATGGCCAAGCGCTCGGAACGGACCGGGCGATCCCGGTCCGCTTCGACGATTTCGGCCTTCCCATCGATGACGAGTCGCAGGGCCCGCCGGAGCGGGACCATGGTCAACGGCTCGTACGACGCATTCAGTGCAAGACACCCGGCAATCACGCATGCCCTCCGTGTCAGGTACGCAGCTCAGCTTCTCATACAGCGTATCAACCAAAGCTATAACAGCGGGACAAGATCACGCTACGGTTCCACTCGGCTCGTCACGCTGACGTGACGTTTCCTGCCGTGACGCGCGCCCCGATCTCCATCACTCGCTGCCGGACCCCGGGATCGAATGCGAGCTCCCGTCCGTCGCGAACCAGCACGCGGCCGGCCACCATGGTGAGTGCGGCGCGCTGTCCGCTGCCCAGCACATGCACGAGCGTCACTGCCGGGTCGTACACGGGAACGGCCTCGAATGCATCAATGCGGAACGCGCACAGGTCGGCCGGGTGTCCGGCGTCGAGCACGCCGAGCGATGGCATTCCGAGCGCCTGTGCGCCGCCGGTGGTGGCCAGGTAGAGCACGTCGGTCGCGGACAGCGCATCCGGGCGCGACTCGCGCAGCGACTGCAGCAACACCGCCTGTCGCGCTTCGGCGATCAGATCCGTGCGATCATTGCTGGCTACCGAGTCCGTACCGAGACCGATTGCCAGGCCTCGCGCTCGCATCGACGCGATGGGAGCGATGCCCTGCCCCAGCTTCGCGTTGCTGATCGGGCAATGCGCCACCGTCGCCCCCTTGTCGGCAAGACGCGAGATATCGGCCTCGCTTGCGTGCACGGCGTGAATGCACAACAGCTGGGTGTCGAGTAGTCCGGTGCGCTCGAGAAGCGCGATGGGTGAATCGTTCGTCTCGTGCACGTCGATGTTGCGAGCGCGCAGCCGATCGGCAAACGGTCCGCGTCCGTACTGCACGAAGTCAACTTCCGCGCCACTCTCCGCGATGTGCGTGGCCACGGGCAGCGATTGTTCGCGCGCGTATTGCGCCACGCCTTCGAAGAGCGACGCCGACACCGTGTACGGCGCGTGCGGTGATACCCCGACATCCACGAGCGCCGTAGCGCGTGCGCGCAGGTGGTCCACGCCGGCGCGCAGGACCGCCAGCGATTCGGCACGCTGCGAGAAATCGGGCCCGAACGTCTCGAGATAGACACGTCCCCGAATGCCGGCATCGCGCATGGCGTCCAGCGATGCTCCGGTCGCAGAGCAGTCAGCGATGGTGGTGACGCCGGCACGCAGCGCCTCGGATACGCCCAGTCGCGCAGCGTCCGCAATGTCCTGAGCGCGCAGCACGTTCGCACGCGTGTGCGTCAGCACGCGCAGCCAATCGCGAAAGTCGAGGCCCTCGAGGAAGCCGCGCAGCCCGGTGAGCTCGAGATGGGCGTGCGCGTTGACGAGTCCCGGCAGCAGCACGCACTCGCCGAGCTGCTCGTGCGATCCGGCTTCCGCGTGCGCCGACGGTCCCACCCACACGATCGACTCACCATCCACCACCACCGCAGCATCACGCAGCGGCGCACCGTTGATGGGCAGCACCCAACGCGCGTGCCACGCGACGCGTGTATCGCGCGCGCTTGCCGATGTCACGGAGGCGGGATGCGAAACGGGTTGGTGGTGTCGCGGTAGGCACGCGGCACGCCACCCGTCGGCGTGGAATCGCCCGGAAGCTTCGGCAGCATGATCGCCATGTCCAGACAAGTGAGACGCGGCTCACTGCCGAAAACGAAATACTCGCTGGCCACATCGCCACCACACCCGGAGCTCGCGAGCAGGCCGGTGGTCACATCGATCTCGCGTACCACAATGCCATCCGGACGCGGCCAGTCGGGCGGTGCGGGCTTGCGCTTGTAGACGTCCTTCATGAAGGCCGTCCACGCGGGCGCAGCCAGGGAACCACCCTGCGCGTTCGACTTGATCTTCTTGGGCCGGTCGAAGCCAACCCAGAGCCCTGCGACAAGGTCGGCGGTGTAGCCGATGAACCACACATCGGCGCCGTCGTTGGTGGTGCCCGTCTTGCCGCCTGCCGGCACTCGGAATCCCGCACCGGTGGTGGCGCCGTACGCCGTGCCGCGACCGACCACGTCCTTCATCATGCTCACCATCAGCCACGCTTCTTCGGGCGTGAGCACTGCCTCGCGCTCGGGCCGCGGCTGCCAGAGAATCTTGCCGTCCGCGTCTTCCACACGCTGAATGGCGTACGGCGTGGTGCGCAAACCGAGATTGGCGAACACCGAGTATGACGCAATCATCTCGAGCGGATACACGTCGGCCGCGCCGATGTAGAGCGACGGATAGGGCGGGATCGGCGTGCTGATCCCGAAGCGGCGCGCCATGGAAATGACCCGCTGCGGACCGAGATCAAGTCCTACGCGGATCGCCGGGATATTGCGCGACATGAACAGCGCGCGCCGCATGGGCATCGCGCCTTCGTACTTGAGGTCGAAGTTTTGTGGGCGCCACACCTCGCCGCTGACCTGGTCCATGCTGATGGGCGAATCGTAGATCACATGCGCCGGCCCAAGGCCGGCGCGCACGGCCGCCGCGTACACGATGGGCTTGAACGTGGAGCCCGGCTGACGCAGCGCCTGCACGGCACGATTGAACTTGGAGTCGGCAAAGTCGCGTCCGCCCACGAGCGCGCGCACGGCGCCTGCGCGCGGGTCGACGGCCACGAACGCCCCCTGCAGATACGGCGAATCACCGGTCCCGCCGAGCGACGCCCCCTCCGCATTGCGCGCCTGATACTGCTCGAAGGTGAGGTGCGAGTAGCGCCCGAACTTGCCTGATTCAATCGCGCCGAGCTGCTCTTCGAGCGCGCGCTCGGCGGCCGCCTGCATGTCGAGATCGAGCGTGGTGTAGACCTTGAGTCCTTTCTCGTACAGCCGGCTGCCGAACTGCTGGTCGAGCTGCTGACGCACCCACTCCACGAAGTACGGCGCCGTCTCGCCCGACTCGGTCTTCTGCGCGAGCTGCAGGGGAAAGGCCTTGGCCAGGCTCGCATCGGAGTCGGTCACGACATCCGCGCGGCGCATGAGCTCCAGCACCGTGTTGCGGCGCTGGATGGCGCGGTCGGCGAAGCGCCGCGGGTTGTAGCGCTCGGGCGCCTTGGGAAGCGCTGCCAGCATGGCCGCTTCGGCGACACTCACATCGCGCACCGACTTGCCGAAGTAGCGCTGCGAGGCCGTCTCCACGCCGTACGCACCGGAGCCGAGGTAAATCTGGTTGAGGTACAGCTCGAGGATGCGGTCCTTGGGATACGCCGCTTCGATGTCTCGCGCAACGCGCGCTTCCTTGAGCTTGCGCAGCAGCGTTTTCTCGCGCGAGAGAGACTCGGGAAAGATGTTGCGCGCGAGCTGCATGGTGATCGTGCTGAAGCCCTGCACGAATGCGCCCGCGCGCACGTTGCGTACTACCGCACCGAGCACGCGCACATAGTCGATGCCCGCGTGCTCGTAGAATCGCTTGTCCTCCACGACGAGAAACGCATCCTTGACATGCTGCGGGATCTCGTCGAGCCGTACGAGCGTCCGTCGTTCGAGCCCCAGCTCCGCGATGAAGCGGCCGTCCGCGGCATAGAGCTTGGACGTCTGGTTGGGCGTATACGACGTGAGCGACGCCGCCGTTGGACAGCCGCCGCCGCGGCAGGCTTGCGTCCACGCCGTGAGGAAGCCGGCCAACCCGACGCCGGTGCCGAAGACGGCAGCGATGCCCGTCCAGCGCACCCAGGGCTTGCGCCAGAAGTGCGCGCCGAACCGGCGCTTGCGGGCGGCGCTCATGAGCAGCCTCGGTCAGAGTCCAGACGGAGCATAGAAAGGAAGGCTATCGGTATCACGCCGACGCGCCAAGAGCCGCCGCGCGCCTATAATTGCTGTCATGCCCCAAGAAACTGCACTTCTCGACGAACTGGCGTGGCGCGATCTTGTGTTCCAGAGCACAGAGGGCCTTGCCGCGCATCTCGCCACGGGACCGATCACCGCCTACTGCGGATTCGATCCAACGGCCCCCAGCCTGCACGTAGGCAACCTCGTGCCCGTGATGGCGCTCATGCATCTCCAGCGCGCCGGCCACCGCCCGATCGCACTGGTGGGCGGGGGCACCGGCATGATCGGCGATCCGTCGGGCAAAAAAAGTGAGCGAAGCCTGCAGTCGCTCGACGTGATCGAAGAAAACGCACGTTTGATCGGGGCTCAACTCGAACGGTTCCTCGACTTTTCCGGCCCGCATGCCGCGCGCATGGCGAACAATGCCGACTGGTTGGGACCGCTCGGACTGCTCGATTTCCTGCGCACCACGGGCAAGCACTTCACGGTGAACTACATGCTGGCGAAGGACTCGGTGAAGTCGCGCCTCGACGACGGTATTTCGTACACTGAGTTCACGTACATGTTGCTGCAGGCGCACGACTATGCCGAACTGCATGGCCGACTGGGCGTCACGCTGCAGATCGGCGGCAGCGACCAGTGGGGCAACATGACCGCCGGCCTCGAACTGATTCGTCGCACGGCTGGCGCCGAGGCGCATGTCATGACGTGTCCACTCGTGACCACCGCGAGCGGGCAGAAATTCGGCAAGTCGGAAGCAGGCGCCGTCTACCTCGATGCCGCACGCACCACTCCATATCGCTTCTACCAGTTCTGGCTTGGCGCCGACGACCGCGACGTGACGCGCTGGCTGCGCTACTTCACGCTGCTCACGCGCGAAGAGGTCACGTCGCTCGACGATGCTACGGCTGCCCGCCCCGAACAGCGCGAGGCGCAGCGTACGCTGGCCGCAGATGTCACGGCCCGCGTGCACGGTGCCGACGTGCTGCGCACGGTTGAAGACATCTCACAGGTGCTCTTTGGCAAGGGCGATCCGCGCGATCTGACGGCTGCGACGCTCCGGGCGATGGCTGGCGAAGTACCCTTCGCGGAGATCGATGCGCCGTCAGGCCCGGAAGGTGTGGACGCACTCGACCTGGTCGTGCACACGGGACTCGCCCGCAGTCGTGGTGATGCCAAGCGCCTCGTCGAGCAGGGCGGCGTGTCGGTGAACGGGCAGAAGATTGCCATGGCCGATCGCATGGTCGCGAGCGAAGGCTGGCTCGCCGACCGTCATCTGCTCGTGAAGAAAGGCAGCCGCGACTGGGGTCTGGTGCGCGTGCGTTCGCTGTAGCTGACGAACACGCCGCGCTCAGCGCTGGCGCCGCTCCCCGCTGATCACCGCGCTCAGCCTTCGAGCGCGGTGATCGTGCGGTCGATGTCGTCCATTGTGTTGTAGCCGTGCGGCGCAAGGCGAATTGCACCTTCGCGCGGCACACACACCACGCCGGCCTGCTTGAGTCGCGCGAGCGTCGCGCTCATGTCGTCGGGCACGAGCGCAATGACGCCGGCCCGACGGGAGCGCGCGGCAGGAGTCCACAAACGCACGTCGCTTCGCGACTGCGCCCACGCCACCAGCCGGTCGGCCAACGCACCGATGTGCTCCGCGAGCGCCTGCGGCCCGCCTGCCTCGCGCATCGCCGCGAGCGATTCATTGGCCACCGCAAAATCGTGGTAGGCGAGCGTGACGACCTCGAAGCGGCGCGCGTCGGGCCAGAACTCATACACGTAGTTGGTGAGGTGTGCGTAATCGCCGGAGGAAGTCATGCACGCCCAGCCCACATCGGGTGCCTGTACAACCTCGTGCAGTGCGCGGCGCACATAGACGAATCCCGTGCCCCACGGGCTCAGCATCCACTTCTGCGCGCCGCTGGCGAAGATGTCGATCGGCAGCGCGTGCACATTGATCGGCAGCACGCCGCACCCCTGAATCCCGTCCACCACGAAGAACGCGTCAGCCGCCCGACACGCATTGCCCACGCGCTCGAGATCGATCACATAGCCGCTGGCGTACTGCACCCACGACGCGACCACCGCGACCACGTCGCCTCGTCCGATGCGCGCGATCATTTCGTCTTCGTCAGGCAGGCCGTCGGCACCGAACGGCACCCGCTCGAGCGCCACACCGCGCGAGCCAAGCGCCATGAACGGATAGACGCAGCTCGGAAACTCGCCGTCGAACGTGAGAATCGTGCCTGGTCGCAGTGGCAGTCCGCGCGCTGCGAGGTTGAGCCCATAAGTGGTGTTGGGCATGAGCGCGATTTCATCGCTGTCCGCACCGATCAAGGCGGCAAAGTGTTCGCGCGCGTGCTGCGCGGCGTTCACCATGTGTGCAATGCTGATGCGCTGGGGCTGCGAACGCAGTTCGAGCCACTCCCGCCCGCGCTCCACGGCGCGCGCCGGATGCGGACCGGTGCTGGCGGCGTTCAGGTAGATGACGCCCTCGTCGGACATCCAGGGGTAGTGTGCGCGCAACAATGACATCGGTGAACTCGTGAGCACGGGGAGTGCGGCGCTACTTGTGCCGCGGATCGGTGGCGTCGCGCACTGCGTCGCCGAGCAGGTTGAAGCCGAGCACCGCCGCGCCGATGGCGAGACCCGGAGCAAGCGACGTCCATGGCGCGCCGCGAAGCTGCGACAGATCGCGGCCATCGGCGATCATCGCACCCCAGCTTGGGGTGGGTGGTTGCACGCCAAGACCGAGGAACGACAGCGCCGCTTCCGCCATGATCGCGCCGGCGATTCCGAGCGTGACGGCGATCAGCACGGGCGCGGCCACGTTCGGCAGCACATGTCGCAACAGGATGCGCGCGTCACGCGCTCCGAGCGCGCGCATGGCCTGCACGAACTCGAGCTCGCGTACAAGCAACACCTGCCCGCGCACGAGTCGCGCCATGCCGGCCCAGCCCACCACGCCGATGGTGACGAAGACGACCTCAAGCGAGGGCGAGAATGCAGCCGACATCGCAATCAGCAGCAGCAACGACGGAAAGGCGAGCGTGACGTCGGCGAGGCGCATCACGGTTTCGTCCACCCACCGTCCATAGTATCCGGCCACGAGCCCGAGTCCCACGCCAAGCGTAAGCGCAATGCCCTGCGATACGACGCCGACGAGCAGGGACACACGCGCGCCGTACACGAGCCGCGCCCACACATCCCGTCCCTGCACATCGGTGCCGAGCCAGTGCGATGCCGACGGCGGTTCGAGCGCGTCTGCCAGTGAAATGCGAATCGGATCGGTGGCGACGAGCGGCGCCGCGATGGCCAGCACGACGAGCGTGACCACCACGCCGAGTCCGAGCCAGCCGCGCTTGTCACGACGGAAATGTTTCCACGCGCGCGAACCCTGCGGCGCGACAGCGACGAGTGAATCGAGCGGTGCAGCGATGGTGGCGGCGGCGTTCATGAGCTGACCACCATCGGCGCGCGGCGCGTGTGGTGATTCATGCGGCGCGACGGGCCTCGGCGATGAGCGCGTCGATCGCCGCGAGCACGGCAGTCGCCACGCGCGTGCCGCTGTGAAGACGCTGTGCACGCGCGCGCGCCGCCGCCCCCATCGATCGCTGCTCTGCGCCGTGCCCCAGCAGGCGTGCGAGATGGCCGGCGGCGAGCGAATCGGCGAGTGGATCGCGTGCGTTCAGAAGTACGCCGCTGATTCGGTCGGCTACCAGCGGCGCGAGCGGCGAAGCGGAGGGCACGAGCACGGGTACGCGCTCCGCCATCGCCAAGAGCAACGCCGCTGCACCTGCGTCGCCCGTGGCCGACACCCAGGCGGCCACCGTACCGGCCGGTGCCTCCATCGCGTCGAAGCGCAGCGGACCGGTGGTGACGTGTGACGCGATCTGCAGTGCCGCAGCCTGCACGCGAAGTCCTTGCAGCACGCGTGACTGGCCGAGCAGGTGTACCCGCAGTGCGTCATGCCGCTGCACGATTCGCGCGGCGGCTCGCAGCGAAGGCAACGCCGCCATCGGGTCGGATTCATCCGGCACGACGACAAGCACCGGTGTATCGTGCGCGCCGGAAGGTCCCGGGGGTGTCTCATGGAGGAACGTGCCCACAGGCACGGCGAACGCCTTTTGCCGGCGCGAGACATCGGCAACCGCGGCGTCCCCGTCGAGTTGCGGTACGAGATAGCCGAAATGAATCTTCCGCGTTGTCAGGCGCATCACGAACGAGTGGGCGGGCACTGACGCGTGCAGTGGCAGGCGCTGCAGCACGCAGGCGCCCTTACCAAGTACGCGAACAGCGAGTCGGCGTGCGCTGGCATCATCGACGATTGCGACGTTCGCGCGCAGCCGCGTGCTCATGTCTTTCACGGCAGCTCGGCGCGCACGTCCGCGCGCGTCCACCGCGCATACGGTGATGTCGGGCAGCACTTGCTGCCAGCGAGCATATACCGATTCCGGCGCTGCCACGTGCACGGTGACACCCATGTCGGTGAGCGCCTGCGCCGTGATCGCGAGCTGCGCGGAGGACGCATCCCAAATGCCGCGCGCGACTACAAGCACGCGCCATCGACTGGCCGATTGTGCACTCGGGGAGCCATTACTCGGGGCGACATCGACCGTCGCGCCATCGCCCGTCGCGCCATCACCCGTGGCGCGATCGCCCGTGGTGACATCACCCGTGGCGCGATCGCTCACTGCACTGCCGCCATGGCGCTGGCCCGCGCGCCGTCGAACTGCAGAGCGTGCAGCCGAGCGTAGGTACCGCCGAGCACCAGCAGTTCGGCGTGGCTGCCCTCTTCCACCAGCACACCGCGGTCGAGTACGAGGATGCGGTCCGCATGCTGGATCGTGGACAGGCGGTGGGCGATCACGAACACCGTGCGGCCGGAGAGCAGGCGGTCGATCGCTTCCTGCACAAGTCGCTCCGATTCCACGTCGAGTGCGGACGTGGCCTCGTCGAGAATGAGGATGGGCGGATCAAGCAGCAGTGCGCGCGCAATCGCGAGACGCTGTCGCTGCCCGCCGGACAGCCGCGCACCTCGCTCGCCGAGCGAGGTGCCGTAGCCCTCCGGCAGCTCGGTGATGAAACCGTGCGCGTTGGCGGCGCGGGCGGCGGCCTCGACCTGGACGTCGGTGTACGCCCGTCCGCCGAAGGCGATGTTGTTGCGGACGGTGTCATTGAAGAGCACCGTGTCCTGGCTCACGATGCCCGTCAGCGCGCGCAGCGAATCGAGGCGGATATTCGCGATGTCTACCCCGTCAAGGGTGATACGCCCACTCGACGGCTCCACAAACCGCGGAATGAGATCCACGAGCGTCGTTTTGCCCGCGCCACTCGGCCCCACGAGCGCGATGACCTGTCCCTTCTGCGCCGAAAACGACACACCACGCAGCGCTTCAGCGCCGCTCTCGTAGGCAAAGTGCACCTGCTCGAAGGTGAGCACACGATCGAACGCCGCGCGCTCGAGCGTTCCGCGATCACGGGCCACTTCGGATTCCGCATCGAAGATCTCGAAGACGCGTTCGGCGCTCGCCAACGATT
Source organism: Gemmatimonadales bacterium (assembly GCA_038330215.1). Taxonomy (GTDB): domain Bacteria; phylum Gemmatimonadota; class Gemmatimonadetes; order Gemmatimonadales; family Gemmatimonadaceae; genus JAABRT01. Next base: position 7,197 of record JBBQNT010000033.1, on the reverse strand, counting down.
GCTGCGCCACCGTGGGCACCTGCGCCAGCTGCTTGAGCGGCTGCAGCATGCGCATCACGAGAATCAGGAACGAGATCAGCTCGGCGCCTACCATCGTCTGGTCCACGAGCACCAGCCGCGCCCCCATCCACAACACCACTACGGCCACGATCGTGCCGAGTGTCTCCGTGACGGGCGCACTCAGCATCGCCAGGCGGCTCACCTTCACATTACCGCGCGCAAACGCTTCGTTCGCTTCCTGGAAGCGCGCTGTCTCGTTCGGTTCGGCGCGGAACGCTTTCACGAGTCGAATGCCCGTGACCGCCTCCTGCACAATGCTCGTGAGCTCACCGTGCTGGTTACCCAGCTTGCGATGTCCCTTGCGCAGCTTGCGCAGCACCGGCATGAGTGCAGCGGTGATCAGCGGCGCGCCCACGAGCGAGACGAGGGTGAGCTGCCACGACAACGAGACGAGCGCAACGATCGTGGCCAGCACCTGCGCGCCGCTCATGATCGACTTCGTGATCAGCTCGGTGATCACGGCCTTGGTGTTCTGCGTGTCGGTGAGCACGCGTGCGATCACCTGTCCCACCTTGGTGCTGGTGAACCACGGCAGGGGAAGTCGCTGCAGGTGTGCGTAGAGCGTGCTTCGCAGATCGCGCACCACGAACTCCTGCAACTGCGCGCCAAGCTGTCCGCTGATCCACACGAGCAGGTTCTTGGCCACGATCACGGCCAGAATGAACAGGATCACATTGAGCAGCGATCCCATCTTGTCGGACGGATCGAGGAACCAGCCGACGGTGTTGTTGAGCAGGTCGTTCACCAATCCCGGACTGTTCGTCAGCGGGGGCTCACCAAAGAGCGCGTTGAGGAACGGAATGAGCAGCGTGAACGAGAAGACATCGAGGATGGCCGCCGCGATGTTCGTGACGACGGTGAGCCCCATCAGCGCGCGATGTGGCTTGAGGAAGCGCAGCAGCCGCGGGTAGACCGTGAGCGGCGCGGCCGCGCGCATTTCCGACGTGTGCGTCGCCACGGTTACCGCCTGGGCGTCAGCAACGACACCGGCAGGATGCACTCCTCGGGCGAAACACCGCCGTGCAGGAACGAGCCGCGATAGCGCTGCTGATACTCACGCAGTTTCGTGGGATACACAAAGAAGGTGTCCCCCGTGGCCAGCAGCGTGTTCATGGATGGGCCCCGATGCGGCAGTCGCAGATCGTCGGGATTGGTGAACAGCAGCGCGTAGTCTTCGCGTTCGGCACGCAGATCCTCGCCGAACTTGTAGCGCAGATTCGACGTGGCATCGCGCTTGGCGAACACGGTCGCGGGCGTATTGCAGTGCAGCGCTCCGTGATCGGTGGTGATCACCACCTTGATGCCGCGTCGCGCGGCATCCTGCAGCAGCGCGAACAGTGCCGACGTGCGCACCCACTGGTGCGTGAGCGCCCGCAGTGCCGCCTCGTCGCGCGCGACTTCGTAGAGAATCATGGATTCGCTGCGGCCGTGCGTGAGCAGGTCCACGAAGTTGAACACGAACGCGGAAATGCCGTCACCCGCGATCGCGCCTGGCATGTGCCGCAGCAGGTCGTCGGCGTCGGCTGACGACGTAATCTTGCTGTACCGGACGGGCAGTGCGATCTCGAGTTCTGCGAGTTGCGCCTGCAGCAGCTCCTTTTCATGCGCATTGAGCGTTTCGTCGTCGCGCTCGGCCCACCAATCTGGATGGCGCGCCGCGATCTCACCCGGGAACAGCCCACTGAACAGCGAGTTGCGCGCGTACGGAGTCGCGGTTGGCAGCACTCCGTAGTAGTGCGTCGTCTCGATCTCGAAAAGCGGCGCGAACAGCGGTTCGATGGCTTTCCATTGGTCCTGTCGCAGGCAGTCGATCACGATGAACACCACCTTGCGATCGCTGCGCAGCACGGGCGCCACGAACTCCGAGACCACATCCACCGAAAGCGGCGGTCGGTCACCGTCGAGTTCGCGCAGCCAGCGCGGATACTCCGTCTTCATGAACAACGCAAACGCGCGATGCATGTCGGGATACAATCCGCGCAGCGACTCATGCAGCCCCATCTCGCCGGCGGCGGCCAGGTCCACATCCCACTGGGCGAGCTCCACCCAGCGATCGATCCAGCCGCGCCAGTCGAGTCCGTGATGACGCTCCGACTCGATGGCGCGAAAGCGCTCCACGAAGCCTCGCGCGAGCGCCTGCGAGCGAATGAGCGGGCCGTCGAGAATACGGGTGACCACCGCCAGTACCTGCCGCGGCGTCACCGGCTTGACGAGGTAATCGCGCACGTTGGCGCCAATCGCCTCCTTCATCGTGGCGTCTTCCTCGCTCTTGGTGATCATGACCACCGGCAGCGAGGGGGCGAACTCGCGCAGCTCCCGGTAGGCATCGAGGCCGCGCGTGCCGGGCATCTGTTCGTCCAGCAGTAGCAGGTCGAAGGCGCGATGGCGCAGCATCTCGAGCGCATCGTCGGCGTTTGTGGCCATCTCCACCGCGTAGCCCTTGTCGCCCAGGAAGAGGCGATGCGGTTCGAGCAGGTCGGACTCGTCGTCCACCCAAAGGATCTGCTTTGCGGGAAGGGCCATATCGTACAAGCTACCCAACGCCGCGCGGCGCGGTCCAGCGCGCCCGGCGCGAACTCGTTGCATCGCGCGTAGATTCGGCGGGTGACCATGCCTCAGCCTCCGTACGCGCTCGCGCCCGTCGCGTTTCCCTTTCCGGCCATGGCTGGCTTGGCTGGACGTCTGCCATTGGGAGGCGGACGGGAAGTCGCGCTCGCAGTGCTGTCCATCGCTCGACTCGCGAGCGGACTGCTGCCGCCCGACAACCTCACCGCAGAAGACCGGCAGGTGCGCGCCACGGCCGCACGCGTCTGGCTGGCATCGCTGGCGCTGCCGGCCGCGCTGCGCGTGCCGCTCGCCCGCGCGGTGGATGCGAGCGCTCAGGGTCCCGTCCCCATGGCGGGCGCATTGCGACTGATTTCGTCATCCGCCGGTGCGTATCTCGATGGGGCAGCCTCGCTCGAGGTCGATCGGCTCGTGCGCCGGCTCATGGCACTGCCGTGAATCGAATCGCGGGCGCGATGTCCGACCCGTGGCTGGTGCCGTGCGGTTTTCCGAGCCTCGCGCCACAGGTGCACGGCGGCTTCCGCGCTGGCGACCTGCTCGTGCTGGGCGGCGATGCGGGCAGCGGCACATCGTCGCTTGCGCTCGCCTTCGCGCTACGTGCCAGCCGATCGGGCACGTCGAGCATGGTGCTCTCGTCCGAAGGCAACGCGGCGCGCACGTTCGAACGCGCGCTCTGTGCGGAGTCGCGAGTGCCGTTGGATGTGCTGCGCAGCGGCGTGATCAGCGACGACGCGCGAACGGCCGTTTCGTCCGCCGCCACTCGGCTGCGCGATCGCGCGCCGGTTATCCGCTCGCTCGACCACAACGGACTTACGGGCGTGCAACTCGCCCTCGCGGCCTCACCAAACGTGCGCCTGCTCGTGATCGACGGACTGGAAGCGCTGCTCACCGAGCCCGCCAACCGGGACGATGCGCTGGCGTTCGCCGTGCTGGGCTGCAAGCGCCTCGCGCTGGAGCATGATCTGGTGGTACTGCTCACGGCACATCTTCCGCTGCTCGACCGTACGCGCCGCGACCTCCGCCCCACCCTCAGCGATTTCGGCGTGCGTGGCGCGGTAGGCACGCATGCGGATCTGGTGATGGCGCTCTTTCGTGAAGAGATTTATCAAGCTGACGCCGCGCTGGCCGGCGCCGCGGAGCTGCACCTGCTCAAGCACCGCATCGGTGATCGCGGCTACGTGGACCTGTATTTCGACGCGCCCTGCCTGCGATTCGAGGACGTGATCGAGGATGCGAGCGATGGTGTGATCGCTGGTGCGGTCGAGGCGTAGGGCCGGCTCGGCGGCCCGGTTATATTGCGAAGTTCGTTCGCCTCGGCACCCCGCGTGCCGCGTTCAGGTTCGCTCAGGGAGTGATCATGGCCGGTCACAGTAAATGGAAGACCACAAAGCACTACAAGGCCGCGACTGACGCCAAGCGCGGTGCCTTGTTTACGAAGCTCATTCGCGAAATCACCGTGGCCGCAAAGGCTGGCGGTGGGGATCCCGACGGCAATCCGCGCTTGCGCACAGCGATCGAAAACGCGCGCAAGGTGTCGTGCCCCAAGGAGAACATCGAGCGCGGCGTCAAGAAGGGCACGGGCGAACTCGAGGGCGTTGACTACAGCGAAGTGCTCTACGAAGCGTACGCGCCCGGCGGCGTGGCGCTCATGATTCAGGCGCTCACCGACAATCCCACGCGCACTGTCGCCGATATCCGCTACAAGCTTTCGCGCAACGGCGGCAATCTCGGGTCCACCAACTCCGTGTCGTACCTGTTTGACCGCAAGGGACGCATGTCGCTTGCCGCCGAAGGACTTGACGAAGACACGGTGATGATGGGCGCGCTTGAAGCGGGTGCGGAAGATGTCACCGGTGACGGCGAGGACTACCTCATCACCACCGCTCCCGCTGACCTTCACGCCGTGCGGGAAGCCATGGAGAAAGCGGGCTACGCCGTGCGGGAAGCAGCGCTGGCATGGGTGCCGCAAAACACGGTCAAGGTGGAAGGCGAGAATGCGGCGGCGCTGCTCAAGCTGCTCGACGCGCTCGATGACCTCGACGACGTGCAGAATATCGACGCGAACTTCGAGATGGACGAAGACGCCCTGGCCGAGGCGTGATGACGCACGGTGACGTCGTGCTCGGCATCGATCCGGGCACGGCGGTCACCGGCTACGGTGTGGTTCGACTGGGCGCGCGCGGTGCACCAGAGCTGGTTGAGTGCGGGGTGATCCGCACGCGTGCCGACCAGCGCCTGTCGGTACGCCTGCGCGACATTCATCTCGGCGTTTCCGAACTGATTGCACGGCACTCGCCGACGACGCTTGCCGTTGAAGATGTATTCTATGCGCGCAACGTGCGCACGACGGTCGTGCTCGGGCACGCACGTGGCGTGATCCTGCTGGCCGGGGAGATGGCCGGTGTGTCCATCGTGGAGTTCGCGCCGGCCGCGATCAAGAAATCGATCGTGGGCCGCGGCGCAGCCACCAAGGAGCAGGTGCAGTTCATGGTCGCGCAATTGCTGCGCCTCAAGTCGCCGCCGCAGCCTGCCGACGCGTCGGACGGAGTGGCGGCGGCACTGTGTGCGCTGTTGTCACCGCCTTTGCCCTCATTCGCCTCGCTCTCCATTCTGGCCCGTCGCCCATGATCGCGCTGCTCACCGGCCGTCTCGTATATCGCTCCGTTTCGCTCATCGAAGTGCAGACGAGTGGCGGCACCGGCTACGAGGTCCACATTCCGCTGTCGGTGTTCGAGCAGTTGCCGGCGGATGGTGAGCAGCTCACGGTATACACGCACCTCGCGGTACGCGAAGACGCGTGGGACCTGTACGGGTTCGTGTCGCGTCACGAGCGCGAGGTGTTCCGTCGCGTGCTCATGGCCAAGGGCGTGGGTCCGGCGCTCGCGCTCGGCATTCTCTCCACGATCGGTGCGGAGCAGGTGGTGGATGTGCTACGCACGCGAGACATCACTACGCTCATGCGCGTCCCGCGCGTAGGGCGCCGAAAGGCCGAGCAGATTGTGCTGGATCTGGCGGAGAAGGTGGATGACTTGGTGGCCGGTGTCGTCGCCAGCGCGGGCGCGGCCGTGCGAGGGCGCGCGATTGGCGGCGGATCGCAGAACGACGCCGTGCGCGCGCTCGTGGCGCTCGGCTACGGTGAGACGGAAGCGATGGCTGCCGTGCGTGAAGTGGGCCCGGGCGGCGATGTGTCGTCGACAGTTCGGGCGGCGTTGGCGGTGCTAGTGAAGTAGCCCCGGCGATTCGGCGCAGGAAAGTGCGAGCGCCTGCTCCGAGAATCGACGGCTGGCCGCCTCGATCAGGTCGCGCGCACCTGAGAGTCTCGGGTGGTGTCGTGCAACACTCCCGCTACGCACCCCGTCGGTGGTTCTGTTGGGCTCAGGGGCTGTCCGGCATGGTGTCTGTACGTTGGGCCGTTCGGCTCCTGCCTTCTTGGGCCACTTGCCCAACGGGTAGGAGCCAAACGGCCCAAGATACCGCGAACTGCGCCGGACAGGCTGAAGCCCAACGGCGGGGCGAATCGATGTGAACCGACTAGCGGCGGCTCGCCTGCGAGTTGCGAGTCGGGGTGCCGCAGCTGGGGATCGTCATCGGTTCGCCACGCACCTGAGGCATCGGGTTCATGAGTTCACGCGAACTCTTCTCCGGATCTTCACTGGCCATGTACGCCAGCATCGCGGTGAGCACCGCGTTGTTCTTCACGTCGTCGATGATGAGCTTGTCGTACGAATCACGCTGCGTGTGCCACGTGGTGTTGCTGTAATCCCACGAAAGCGCGCCGAGGCTGATCGCCGGTGCACCACGGCAGGCAAACGACACGTGATCGGAGCCACCGCCGTAGTTGCCCGGTCCGCCCAGACGCACCCACTGCGTGACCTCGGCCGGCATGGCCGACATGTAGTCGGACAGGCGCTCGCCGTTCTTCGGCAGAATGTTCGGGCTCATGCTCACCACACGCCCCGTGCCGTTGTCCTGATTGAAGGCGAACTGCAATCCGTTCACGACTTCCGGATGATCGGCGGCAAACGCGCCCGAGCCGTTGAGCCCCTGCTCCTCCCCGCTCCACAGGCCAATGATGATCGTGCGCTTGGGCTGTGGATACACCGTCTTGAGAATGCGCAGCGCCTCGAGCATCGTCACGGAACCGGTACCATTGTCCGTCGCGCCCGAGTGACCCTCCCACGAATCGTAGTGCGCCGAGAGCAGCACATACTCGTTGGGCTTTTCCGATCCCCTGATCGTGCCGACCACGTTGTACACGGGCTGCTCACCCATCGACTCTGACTCGGCCATCAGGCGCACGGTCGGCGACTGCTTGTTCTGCGCGAGACGGAACAGCATGCCGTAGTCTTCGCAGCCGATGTCCATGGTGGGCAGCGGATTGTTGCGCGGCGAGCCGAACACCTTCTGAATACCCGGATATGCCGACCAGCTCGACTCGAACACCGCGAGTGCTCCCGCGTCCTTCACATCCTGATAGAACGTCGGCACGCGCTGGTTGAGTCCGCGATACGTGGCCGTGAGCTGCGCCTGCTCCGTATTGAGCGACTCGATCGTGCTCGGCATGCCGAACTC
>JBBQNT010000032.1:0-21761 GCA_038330215.1 Gemmatimonadales bacterium | reverse complement strand
CACGTGATCACCGAAAAGCCCATGGCCATCACGCTGCACGCGGCCGACGCGCTCGTGCAGGCGTGTGACGACGCCGGTGTGCGGCTGTTCGTGGTCAAGCAGAACCGGCTCAATCCGCCGGTGCAGTTGCTCAAGCGCGCGCTCGACAAGGGACGCTTCGGACGGTTGTACATGGCCAACTGCACGGTGCGCTGGACGCGTCCGCAAGAGTACTACGACCAGGCGCCGTGGCGAGGCACGTGGGAGTTCGATGGCGGTGCCTTCATGAATCAGGCGTCGCACTATGTCGATCTCGTGCAGTGGCTCATGGGGCCCGTGGAGAGCGTGATCGCGAAGACGGCAACGCTCGCCAGGCGCATCGAGGCCGAAGACACGGGTGCGGCCGTGCTGCGCTTTCGCAGCGGCGCGCTTGGCGTGCTCGAGGTCACGATGCTCACCTATCCGCGTAACCTCGAGGGCTCCATCACCCTGCTGGGCGAGAAGGGCAGCGTGCGCATTGGCGGCACCGCCGTGAATCGTGTGGAGCACTGGGAGTTCGCCGATTACGATGACGACGACAAGCTCGTCGATACGGCAGCGAGCAATCCGCCGAGTGTGTACGGATTCGGCCACGAGGGGTACTACCGGAACGTGCTGGCCGTGCTGCGCGGCCAGGCAGAACCGGACACGGATGGACGCAGCGGCCGCAAGTCGCTCGAGCTCATTCTTGGTATCTACGAATCCGCCCGAACGGGCCGGGAAGTGCCGCTGCCGCTGCGCAGCGGCGCCGCCTGATCGTCTCGCCCTGTCTTTCACCGTTCTTCACGATACGCGACCGATGGCCGTTCCTCTGCTGGACCTGATGGCACAACACAAGACGATTCGCGACGACGTCGTGGCTGCTGCCATGAGCGTGATCGACGCGCAGGCGTTCATTCTGGGTGACCCGGTAGCGCAGCTGGAATGCGACGTCGCCGGACTGTCGAACACGAAGTACGCCGTAGGCTGCGCGAACGGCACCGACGCCTTGCTGCTGTCGCTGCGTGCACTGGGCGTCGGGCGCGGCGACGACGTCATCACCACGCCCTTCACGTTCTTTGCGACGGCCGGCGCGGTGCACAACATCGGCGCGCGTCCGGTGTTCGTGGACATCTCGCCCACCACGTTCAACATCAGCGCCGACGCCGTAGGCGCTGCGATGAACGCCAATACCAAGGCGGTCATCGCGGTGGACCTGTTCGGTCAGATGGCGCCGATGGAGGCAATCCAGGCCGCCGCTGGCGACGTGCCCATCATCGAGGATGCAGCGCAGAGCATCGGTGCGCGTCGGCGCGTCGGTGACGGCTGGGCCATGGCGGGTGAAGCCGCGACCATCGGCACGTTCAGTTTTTTTCCGTCCAAGAATCTCGGTGGCTGGGGCGACGGTGGCATGGTCGTCACGCAGGACGAAGCGCTGTTCGACGCGGTGGCGAAGCTGCGTACACATGGCAGTCGTCGCACGTACTTCCACGAAATGGTCGGCTATAACAGCCGTCTCGATGCACTGCAGGCCGCGGTGCTCAAGGCCAAACTGCCGCATCTCGCGGGCTGGAGTGCGCGTCGGCGCGAGAATGCCGCCTTCTACGACGCCGCGTTCGCCGATGTGGCGGACATCGTCACGCCGGTGATCGATCCGCGCAACGAGTCGATTTTCAATCAGTACACCATTCGTGTGCCGAAGCGCGATGCGCTGCAGGCGCACCTCAAGGCGGACGGCATCGGCACGTCGGTGTACTACCCGCTGCCGCTCCACCTGCAGCCCTGTTTTGCGTATCTCGGGTATCAGGAAGGCCAGTGCCCGGAATCGGAGCGGGCGGCTGCCGAAGTGCTCTCACTTCCCATCTATCCGGAACTCACCCGTGCACAGCTCGAAGAAGTCGCGAGCGCGGTGCGTTCCTTCTTCGGGCGCTGAGCGCCCAACCTCGGAGACCACTGCATGCAGGAAAGCTTGCTCGCGAAGATCCACGATCGCACCGCCGTAGTCGGCGTCATCGGACTCGGTTACGTCGGCCTTCCGCTCGCCATGGAGTTCGCGCACGCGGGATTCCGCGTCATCGGGTACGATGTCAGCGAGCGCGTGGTGAGCACGCTCATGCGCGGTGACTCGCATATCCAGGACGTGAAGGCGGAGGACGTGTCCAAGGCGGTGGCCGATGGATCATTCGTCGCCACCACGGTGGAATCGCGGTTGGGCGAGTGTGACGCGATTTCGATCGCTGTGCCCACGCCGCTCTCCAAGACGCGCGATCCGGACATGTCGTTCGTGCTGTCGGCGGCCGATGCGGTGCAGCGGCATGCGCATTCCGGACTGCTCGTCGTGCTGGAAAGCACCACGTATCCCGGAACCACACGGGAACTGCTGCAGCCGCGCATGGAGGCGGCCGGCCTCACGGTGGGCACGGACGTATTCCTGGCCTTCAGTCCCGAGCGGGTGGATCCCGGCAATCCCGTCTACCATACGCACAACACGCCCAAGGTCGTGGGTGGCATCACGCCTGGTTGCGTGGCTACGGCGAGCGCGCTCTACGAGACGTGCATTGAGACCGTGGTGCCCGTCTCCTCGCCTGAAGCGGCGGAGCTGGTCAAGCTGCTCGAGAATACGTTCCGCGCCGTGAACATCGGCCTGGTGAACGAAATCGCGATCGTGTGTGACAAACTCGGGGTCAACGTGTGGGAAGTCATCGACGCCGCGGCCACCAAGCCGTTCGGCTTCATGAAGTTCACGCCGGGCCCCGGTATCGGCGGTCACTGCATCCCCCTCGATCCGCACTATCTTGCCTGGAAGATGCGCACGCTCAACTACAAGACGCGATTCATCGACCTCGCGAGCGAGATCAACTCGCAGATGCCCGACTACGTGGTGGAGAAGGTGTCCCGCGCGCTGAACGACGAATCCAAGTCGGTTCGCGGCAGCCGCATCCTGGTGCTCGGTGTGGCGTACAAGCGCGATATCGACGACGTGCGCGAGAGTCCCGCGCTCGACATCATCCGTCTGCTCGAGGAGCGCGGGGCTCATGTGGAATACCACGATCCGTTCGTGAGCGAGATTCGTGAAGACGACCACATTCGTCGTACGGTCGAGCTTTCTGACGAGATGCTGCGCTGGGCCGACGCGTGTGTCGTCGTCACCGATCACACGCAGATGCCGTGGCAACGCGTCGTCGACTCGGCCGGGCTCGTGGTCGACACGCGCAACGTGTGCGCGGGGCTCAACCCGGGACACGCACGCATCGTGGCCCTCGCTTCGGGGCATTCGGCGTGATCGCAGCACATCGCTGGACCCGTCGCGCTGCGCTGCTCATGCTGGTGGTGCTCTCGTTTGCCGCGTGCCGACGGGGATTCAAGCCGCAGGACTTCGCGAATCCTGAAGCACTCTTCCGTGGCGCGATGCAGGAGTACGAGCAGGGCAACATGGGCAACGCGATCGCGGGATTCGAGCGGCTCTCGCTCGATCTGTCGTCGCGTGACTCCCTGCTCATTCGCACGTATTACTACCTCGGCATGGCGCACGAGCGCCGGAAGGAGTATCTGCTCGCGGCGCAGGCATATGCTCGCCTGAGCGATGCGTTCCCGTCCGATACACTCGCGCCGAAAGCCATCCTGGGCGAGGGCCGATCCTATCAGAGCCTCTGGCGAAAGCCGGAGCTCGACGCGGAGTACGGACTTCAGGCGCTCGGCACGTTTCGCGTGCTGCTTACCACGTTTCCCGAAGGTCCGGAAGCACAGGAGGCCACGCGCCGCATCGCCACGCTCGAGGACTGGCTGGCGCGCAAGGATTACGAAGTTGGCGTGCACTATCTCAAGGCGCGCCGCGCCTACGACTCCGCGATCATCTATTTCCAGGACGTGATCGAGGCCTATCCCAATACGCCCACGGCTCGCAAGGCCTATCTGGGTCTGGTGTCTGCATACAAGTCGCTCAAGTACGCCGACGAACAGCGCGAGACGTGCGACGAGATGCATCGCCGGTATCCGGGAGACGAGGAAGTACGCGAGCAGTGCGGCGCGCCGGGGGTGGCGGTCGACTCCACGGGAGCGGGCGCGGCAGGTTCCGCTCCCCCGGCCTGAGTGTCCGGGCGTAAGGACGGGACGGACGCGCCCGCGCGCGCAGGTATCTTCGGCGGAAGCTTTGATCCGCCGCACGTCGGCCACCTCGTTTCCGTGCTCGACGTCATCGATCAGCTGACGCTCGACCGCGTGCAGGTGGTGCCCGCGGCCACCCAACCGCTCAAGGGTGCGGTCTCCACGCCCGCCGAAATTCGTCTGGCGATGGCGAGGTCATGCTTCGCCAGCGTTCCGCAGGTCGAGGTCGATCCGATCGAAATCGAGCGGGGCGGGTTATCATTCATGGTTGAAACAGTGGAGCACTATGTCGGGCGCTGGCCCCACGCAGCGCTCTTTCTGGTGCTGGGAGCTGATGCGGCATCGACGCTGGATCGCTGGCGGGAGCCGGAACGGCTGTTGCGCATGGCGCAACTGATCGTGCTGGATCGCGTAGGGGAGAGTGTCGCGACGCCGTGGACCGCGTGGCCCGGTATCCGGACGCCACAGCGGATCAGCACGCGTCGCATCGATGTGTCGTCATCCGAAATCCGGGCGCGAGTGGCGGCCGGACGTTCCATTTCTGGTTTCGTGCCCGAGTCCGTGGCTGCTCACGTCGCGGCCGCTGGACTCTACCTCTCGAGGACTGCATGCTGAAGGGTTTGATCAATCGCGTGTTCGGCACGCGACACGAGCGGGAACAGAAGCGGGTTCAGCCGATCATCGCGGAGATCACGTCGATCGAGGAGCGGCTGCGGTCGCACTCCGACGCCGAGTTGCAGGAGCAGACCGCACGATTCCGCGAGCGCATCGCCGAGCGCACAGCCGATCTCGAACGGCAGATCGCGGAGCTGAAAGAAGAGAAGCGACTGGCTGCGGATGTCGCCGAGCGTGAGCGCATCGACGACGCACTTGGTGGCGCTGACGGTCGCGGCGGCTTGGAGGGCGAGCTGCGGCAGGCCATCGCCGACACGCTCGACGAATTGCTGCCGGAAGCGTTTGCGACCGTTCGCGAAGCTTGTCGCCGGCTCCTGGGCACCGTCGTGCCCGTCACCGGGCAGGAGCTCACGTGGGACATGGTGCCGTACGACGTGCAACTCGTCGGCGGCATTCAGTTGCACCTCGGCCGCATCGCCGAAATGGCAACGGGCGAAGGCAAGACGCTGGTGGCGACGCTGCCAATGTACCTGAACGCACTGCCGGGACGTGGCGTGCATCTGGTCACGGTGAACACCTATCTCGCGCGTCGCGACTCGCAGTGGATGGGTTTTCTTTACCAGTGGCTCGGCCTTACCGTTGCCTGTCTCGACGACACGGAGCCCGGTTCGCCGCAGCGCCGCGCAGCCTACGCCGCCGACATCACCTACGGCACGAACAACGAGTTCGGCTTCGACTACCTGCGCGACAACATGGTGGTGAGCACCGAGCAGCGCGTGCAGCGTCCGCACGTCTTCGCGATCATCGACGAAGTCGACTCCATTCTCGTCGACGAGGCACGCACCCCGCTCATCATTTCGGGACCGGTGGGCAACGAAGGCGATGTGCAGTACGCGCAGTTCAATGCGTCCGTAGGCCGGCTGGTGAAGCGACAGACGGATATTGCCAATCAGCTCGTCGCCGAAGGGGAGCGCGCGCTGGAGCAGGGTGATACGTCAGCGGCGGGCATGGCGCTGTACAAGGCACGACAGGGCGCGCCCAAGAACAAGCGGCTGCAGAAGGTGCTCAACGAGACCGGCGTCAAGCAGCTCGTGCAGAAGATGGAGCTCGAGCACATTGCCGACCGCAAGCTGCCGACGGCACGCCGCCAGTTCCCGGATATCGAGCAGGAGCTGCTGTACGTGCTCGACGAGAAAGGCCACACGGTGCATCTCACCGACGGGGGCGTGGATTTCATGTCGCCCGACGATCACGATGCGATGGTACTGCCGGATATTTCCATTGAGATTCACCGACTCGAGCGCGACACCGAGATGGATCCGGCCGAGCGTCTCACGCAGCGGCAGGCGATCGAGACCGAGTATTCGCTCAAGAGCCAGAAGCTCAACATCATTCATCAGCTGCTGCGCGCGCACGCGTTGTACGAGCGCGACGTCAACTACGTGGTGCAGGAAGGGCAGGTGCTCATTGTCGATGAGTTCACCGGTCGCACCATGCCGGGCCGCCGCTGGTCGGAAGGATTGCACCAGGCCGTTGAAGCCAAGGAAGGCGTGCAGGTGAAGGGCGAGACGCAGACGCTCGCGACCATCACCATCCAGAACTATTTCCGCATGTACGAGAAGCTGGCCGGCATGACCGGTACAGCCGAAACCGAAGAGAGCGAGTTCCATCAGATTTACGGCCTGGAAGTCGCGGTCATCCCCACCAACCGTCCGATCATCCGCGATGATCGTGATGACTGGGTATACAAGACGCGCCGCGAGAAGTACAACGCAATCGTCGAGGAAACACGTCGCTTGCACGCGCTCGGCTTTCCGGTACTCGTGGGTACGGCGAGCGTGGAGGCCTCGGAAACGCTGGCGCGCATGTTTGCGCGTGCGGGTCTCAAGCACAACGTGCTCAACGCCAAGTACCACCAGCGCGAGGCGGAGATCGTGGCGCTGGCCGGTCATCCCGGCGCAGTCACCATCGCGACCAACATGGCCGGTCGTGGTACCGACATCAAACTCGCCGGCGATGTGCGCGACGCGAAGATGAGTGCCATGAAGGACCTCGATGGCAAGGATATCGAGGTCGAAGAGATCGGCGGCCTGCACATCATCGGCTCCGAACGTCATGAATCGCGTCGCATCGATCGGCAGTTGCGCGGCCGCGCGGGCCGTCAGGGGGATCCCGGCTCGTCGCAGTTCTTCCTGTCGCTCGAAGATGACCTCATGCGTCTCTTCGGCACCGATCGCATCGCGAAGCTGATGGACCGCATGGGCGCGCAGGAAGGCGAGGTGCTCACGCACCCGATCATCACGCGGTCCATTGGGCAGGCGCAGAAGCGCGTCGAGCTGCAGAACTTCCAGTCGCGCAAGCGGCTGCTGGATTATGACGACGTCATGAATCAGCAGCGTGAAGTGATCTACTCGCAGCGCGCGTTTGCGCTCGAGGGCGGCGAGGAGCTCAAGGGTGAGGCGCGCAAGTTCATGGCGCGCGCAGTGCGCCGCCGCGTTGAAACCGCACTCGCGATCTACGACTCGGAGGAGCAGTGGGACTTTGCGCTGTTGCAACAGGACCTGCTCATGCACTACATGCTCACCGTGCCGGCATTCGAGGAACCGCCGCATCCCACGTCGCTGCTGGCGGCGCAGGAAGCGGCGGTCGAAGCGGTACTTGCGGCGTTTGATCGCAAGATGGAGCAACTCGACTCGGTGCGCGATCAGGATGGCTCAGGGTTCGGCAATCGGTTGCTCGCACTCGTGACACTCAACGTGATCGACGAGAAGTGGAAGGACCATCTCTACGATCTGGATCAGTTGCGCGCGAGCATCCACTATCGCTCGTGGGGCCAGAAGGACCCGCTCATCGAGTACAAGCACGAGGCCTTCACGATGTTCGAAGATCTCATGCACGACTTGTCGCATACGTTCACCGAACGTTTTCTCAAGGCGCAGCTCGTGTTCGAGCAGCCCGCGCCTCCGCCCATGCCCACGGCCATGCGTGCGCCGGACGCGAAGCCGACCAAGCGATTCAATGCCATGGGGATGCTCGAGGATGTGCCGGCCGATGAGCGGACGCCGGGGGCACAGGACGCGGTGGCCCCCGATGTCGCGTCCGATGCCGCCGGCTCATCAGCGCCCGCGTCACCGGCAGCTCAACAGGCAGCAGCAACAGCCACGCCGCGTGTGGTTGGAGCGGGCGGCATTCGCTCCCTCGATCCGGCACAGGGATCCAACGGTGCGGCGGACTTCAGCAACGTGGGTCGAAACGATCCGTGTCCGTGCGGCAGCGGCAAGAAGTTCAAGAAGTGCCACGGGGTAAATGCATGATTCGCCTCGCCCTCGCCGGCTCGTTGGCCGTGACCGCGTTGTCAGTGGTGCTGCCAGCTGCACCTCCGGCGTCCGACTGTGGGCCCGTTGTCCGCTTCACGGGACTGCGGCAGGCGGATTCGTCGCTGGTAGCGCTGTTTGGGGGTGGGCAGGCGTTTCCCGACTTTCTCGCCGCCGCGCGTCGGCGCCGAGAGGGCTGGTTGCGCGTGAACGAGGCCGTGCAGATCGCCGATTCGTCGGTGGCGCGGGCGCGGGCGGTAGGCGGAGAATGGCGCCTGTTGGTGGTCGCCATCGATGCCTGCGGTGACTCCATGCAGCAGGTGCCGTATGTGGCCAGGCTGGCCGAGCTGGTCGACGGGCTCAGCGTCCGCATCGTGCCGCCCTCCGAGGGCGCGCTCGTGCAGTCGGCGCACCGCTCGCTGGACGGACGCACCGCCACGCCCACGTTCGTGCTCATCGACTCCTCGGGCGCCGATGTAGGATGCCTCGTGGAGCTGCCGCGAGAGATTCGCCGCTGGACACATGTCCGTCGTGATTCGATGTCCAGCGATGCCCTGCACGAGTACCGGCGGCGGTGGTACGACGCGGACCAGGGCGCCAGCGTCGTGCACGAAGTCGTCGAGCTCATGGAGCAGGCGAAGCTGGGCACGCCGCTCTGTGAGCGTGGCGGCATGAGCTGAGACGGGACGATCGGACGGGCAAGGAATCGGTGGCGTTCCAGGAACGACAGGCAGCGAGACTGCTGGTTCCCCTCATTTCGGAGCCCTCCG
The DNA here is from genome assembly GCA_038330215.1 of Gemmatimonadales bacterium. GTDB lineage: Bacteria > Gemmatimonadota > Gemmatimonadetes > Gemmatimonadales > Gemmatimonadaceae > JAABRT01. The sequence goes on along the minus strand of JBBQNT010000032.1, from coordinate 12,961 downwards.
GTCATGTCTGTACGAACTTCTGAGCCGTCTTCCGCGTTTGCCCCCGCTGGCCGGATAGGCTCGCCCCCGCTAAGTATTCGAGAGCTGCCCGCGGTGGAGCGTCCGCGGGAGCGGATGCGCTCACTCGGTGCGCAGGCGCTCAGCACCACTGAACTCGTTGCATTGCTCATCGGTTCCGGCGGGTCGGCTGGATCGGCGCTCGAGTGCGCGCGATTGGTGATGGCCAGCAGCGATGGGTCGCTTGGACGATTGGCAAGCGCGCCCATCGGAGCGCTCACGCGGGTACCCGGAGTGGGGGCGGCGCGTGCCCTTGCGGTACATGCGGCGCTCGAGTTGGGCCGCCGTATGGCGGCCGAAGCACGCGTGGCGGGCGCGCCGGTGCGCTCGCCGGGAGATGTGGTGGCGGTCTTCGCTCCCCGTCTGCAGGACTTACCGGTCGAGGAGTTTCACGTGGCAATTCTCGATGCGCAACATCGACTCGAACGGGACGTGCTGATCACGCGCGGGCTGCTGGACGCCTCGCTCGTGCATCCGCGCGAAGTCTTTCGCGAGGCGATTGCGGAGCGCGCCGCGGCCGTCGTGCTGGTGCACAATCACCCGAGCGGTGATCCGACGCCATCCGCCGAAGATCGCCTCGTGACGCAGCAACTGGTGGCGGCGGGCCGCCTGCTCGACATCCCGGTGCATGATCACATCATCATCGGGCGCGGGCGCTACACGAGCTTCGCCGAGGCAGGGCTGCTGTGAGTCCGTCTACCACGCCGTCAGTTTCTCCTGAACCGCCTGGAGTCACGTCGCATGCCGACGCGGCGGTGCAGCCCGGCAACGTGGTGTCACCACCCAGGCTGCACGAAGTCATTCCCGGTTTTGCACCGCGCGTGGACGGCGACTACGACCGCTTGGACGCGGACCTCCTGATCCGCGCCTACAAGTACAGCGAGCGCGCGCACGCCGGCCAGGTACGCCATTCCGGCGAGCCGTACGTCACGCACTGCATCGAAGTCGCGCGTATTCTCGCCGACCTGCAGCTCGACTCGGCCACCGTCGCGTGCGGTTTGCTGCATGACGTGGTCGAGGACACCGATATCACCGTCGCCGATATCGAGCGCGAGTTCGGGCCGGATGTCTCGCGCATCGTGGACGGCCTCACCAAGATCGCGAACCTGCCGCTGACGTCCCGCGAAGACCGGCAGGTCGAGAACTACCGCAAGCTGCTGCTGTCCATCGCGAAAGACGCGCGCGTCATCCTGATCAAGCTCGCCGATCGCCTGCACAACATGCGCACGCTCGACTGGCTCGCTCCCGAGAAACGACGACGAATCGCGCAGGAGACACGCGACCTGTACGCACCGCTCGCGCACCGCTTTGGCATGGCAAAGGTGCGATGGGAGCTGGAGGATCTCGCGTTCAAGCACGTTGAGCCAGAGGCCTATCGTTCACTCGCGAAGCTGGTGGCGGCCAAGCGCGGTGAACGTGAGTCGCTGATCGCACAAATGAGCGAGCCGTTGCTGCGGCGCTTGACCGAAGCGGGTATCGTGGAGGTTGAAGTCGGTGGACGCCCCAAGCATCTCTGGTCGATCTACAAGAAGATGCAGCAGCGAGAGCGTCCGTACGAGGACATCTATGACCTGCTCGCGATTCGCGTGATCGTGCCCAACGTCATCGAGTGCTACCATGCACTTGGCGTCATTCACGACGGCTGGACACCGGTGCAGGAACGCATCAAGGACTACATCGCGCAGCCCAAGTCCAACGGCTATCAGTCGCTGCACACCACCGTGTTCGGTCCCGGTCGGCAACTGTTCGAGATCCAGATCCGAACGCGCGACATGCATCGCACGGCGGAGTACGGCATCGCAGCGCATTGGGTGTACAAGGAACACGAAGCCGTGTCGGGTACCGACGAACTCGATCGCCATCTGGCGTGGTTCCGTCAGGTGCTCGAGTTGCAGATGGACGCCGAGACGCCTGGAGAGTTCCTCGAGTTCCTTAAGCTCGATCTGTATCAGGACGAGATCTTCGTGTTCACACCCACGGGCGACGTGATCCAGCTGCCCAAGGGTGCGACGCCACTCGACTTCGCATATGCGGTGCACACGCAGGTGGGCTCGCATACGGCGGGCGCGAAGGTGAACGGCCGCATCGCGCCGCTGTCACGCGAGCTCAAGAACTCGGAGACGGTGGAGATCCTCACCAATCCGAACGCGCGTCCAAGCCGCGACTGGCTGGCGCACGTTCGCACGGGCCGCGCGCGGCACAGGATCCGGCAATGGCTGCGGCATGAGGAGCAAACGTCAGCGGTTCGTCTGGGTCGCGACATCCTGGATCGTGAACTCAAGCGTCGCAAGTTGCCCAAGGTGGACGATGCGGCGCTGGTGAGCGCGGCTCGCGTGCTGAAGCTCAAGGATCCGGCGCACGTCGTCGCGTCGATCGGGCAGGGCGACGTGCACGTGATGCAGGTGCTCAAGATCCTGCACCCGCAGCTCGAGAGCACGCCCGAGCCACCGGAGAAAACCGGCACGATCGAGCGGTTGGTGGATCGTGTTCGCGGCACGTCACGCGGCGTGCGCATCCAGGGCGCCGACGGACTGCTCGTGCGCTACGCGCAATGCTGCCAGCCGGTACCGGGTGACAAGGTTGTCGGGTATGTGACGCGCGGGCGCGGTGTGAGCATTCACCGCGGCGACTGCCCGAACCTGCTGCTGCTGGTGAACGAACCCGAGCGCCGACTCGAGATCGACTGGCAGGAGGTTGCGGGAGAGCGGTTCACCGTGCGCCTGGCGCTGGAGGGCACGGATCGCCGCGGGCTCTACGCCGATGTCGCCGCGGCCGTAAGCGCCACGGGCACCGACATCCGGTCGCTCGAACTGCGCACCACCGATAGCAAGGTCACCGGCGCTGCGCTGGTGGAGGTCGAGAACCTCGCGCACCTCGAGAAGATCATGAAGGCCATGCGCCGGGTGAAGGGAATTGGTGCCGTGGCTCGTCGGGAGCGGTTGACGACCGAAGAGGACTGATCGTCGCGTGTTGTGAGTTGTCCGAACACAACCCGAAAGCTAGATTGCTGAGATGTCCGATCTTCTGCGCGCAAGTGCCCATCTCCCCGGTGCTGGAGCCGAGGCCACGCCGTTCGTGCTGCAGTCGCCGTTTGAGCCGGCGGGTGACCAGCCGCGCGCCATCGCCGAGCTGAACGCCGGGCTTGCACGCGGCGATCGCTACCAGACGCTGCTCGGCGTGACCGGGTCGGGCAAAACGATGACGATCGCCAATGTCATTGCCGACTACAAGCGCCCCGTGCTGGTGCTCTCGCACAACAAGACGCTGGCCGCGCAGCTGTACGGCGAGCTCAAGGGATTCTTTCCAACGAACGCGGTCGAGTACTTCGTCTCGTACTACGACTATTACCAGCCCGAAGCGTACGTGCCCACCAGTGACACGTACATCGAGAAGGACGCGTCCATCAATGAGGACATCGACCGGTTGCGGCTGCGCGCCACGTCGAGCCTGATGGAGCGTGAGGATGTGGTGATCGTATCCACGGTAAGCGCGATTTACGGCCTGGGAGATCCGGTGTCGTACCGCGAGCGCATGATGAGCGTGCAGCGCGGCGAGAAGAAGGGTCGCGATGACATTTTGCGCGCGCTGGTGAGCATTCAGTATTTGCGAAACGATGTCGCGTTCGAGCGCGGGACGTTTCGCGTGCGCGGTGATACGGTGGAGATCTTTCCGGCGTACGAGGAGCAGGGGGTGCGCATCGAACTCTGGGGCGACGAAATCGAGCGCATCAGCAAGATCGATCCCGTCACGGGCGACACGATCGCTGTGCTCGAGCGCGCCGCGATTTATCCGGCCAAGCACTTCATCACCACGCGCCCAACGCTTGAACGAGCGGTGGGTGCGATTCGCGATGAACTCGCCACGCGGCTTGCGGAACTGCACATGGCGGGCAAGCTGCTCGAAGCGCAGCGTCTGGAACAGCGCACCAACTTCGACATCGAAATGATGATGGAAGTGGGCACGTGCGCGGGCATCGAGAATTATTCGCGGCACCTGAGCGGGCGCGTGGCTGGTGAACGTCCGGCGTGTTTGTTCGACTACTTCCCCAATGATTTCCTGGTGGTGGTCGATGAGTCGCACGCGACGCTGCCACAGGTGCGAGCGATGTACAACGGCGATCGCGCGCGAAAGCTCACGCTCGTTGAGTACGGGTTTCGTTTGCCCAGTGCGCTCGACAACCGTCCGCTCGTGTTCGACGAGTTCCTGCAGTTGGTGCCGCGACTCATCGCGGTGTCGGCCACGCCTGGTGACGTGGAACTCGGATTGTCGGAAGGCGTGGTGGTGGAGCAGGTGATCCGTCCCACCGGACTGCTCGATCCCATCATCGAAATCCGACCGGTGAAGGGGCAGGTGGACGACCTGCTGCACGAGATCCACCTGCGTGAGCGCAAGGGGGAACGGGTGCTCGTGACGGTCTTGACCAAGCGCATGGCCGAAGATCTCACCGACTATCTGCAGCAGATGGGCGTGCGTGTGCGCTACATGCACAGCGACATCGAGACAATCGAGCGCATGGAAATCGTGCGCGGCCTGCGGCTCGGTGATTTCGATGTGCTCGTAGGCATCAACCTGCTGCGCGAAGGGCTAGATATGCCCGAGGTATCACTCGTGGCCGTGCTCGATGCCGATCAGGAAGGTTTCCTGCGCAGCGATCGTTCCCTGGTGCAGACGGTGGGTCGTGCGGCGCGCAATGTGAACGGGCGGGCCATACTCTACGCCGACCGCGTGACCGGCTCCATGCAGCGCGCAATCGACGAAACCGATCGCCGCCGTGCGATTCAGGCGGAACACAACATCGAGCATGGCATCACACCCCGTGGCGTGATGAAGAGTGTGAGTGAAGTGCGTCTCATCACGCGCGTAGCCGATGCGCGTGAACAGAAGGACGCGAAGGACGCCAGGAATGCGAAGGCGGCCGGGGTGCAGACGCCGTCCGGCACGCGTACGCGCGAGGAGTTGGAGGCGTGGGTGGTTGAGCTCGAGGGGGCCATGCGCGAGGCTGCCGTCGCGCTCGACTTCGAGGCGGCGGCGCGACTGCGCGATGAGTTGTTCGAGGTGCGCACCTTGCTCGATGGCAAGAGCACTGGCGCTGCGGCGCGTGGTTCCGCCGGCCGAGGTGGTGCGCGCGGTGGACGCGGACGCGGTGGTCGTGGTGGGCGGCGTTAGATGTCCGAGGCGTCCGGCGTGATTGCACCGCCGTCGCATCTGCTCACACGCGAGGAATCCACGGCGTGGGGCCGTGCGCTGGGCGCGGCGTTGCCTGCAGGGACCGTGCTCGCGCTGCATGGTGAGCTCGGCGCTGGCAAGACAACGCTGGTTCGCGCGATATGCGAAGGGCTCGGTGTGTTCGACCTCGGCGCGGTCACCAGCCCGACGTTCGCCTTGCTGCACGAGTATGAGAGCGCGCGAGGATTGGTCGTGCACGCGGACCTGTATCGCCTGCGATTGCCGGATGAACTTGAGCAACTCGGATGGAATGAGCTGGTGCAGCGTGCGGTGGCGACGCTGATCGAATGGCCGGAGCGGGGGGGGGAGTACCTGCCAGTGCGCTCGGTGCATGTGTGGCTGGGGCATGTGCCAGGTCGCCTTGACTACCGGCGGGTGTGGGTGGGTCGCGAGGAGGTGCAGGGCGCCTGATACCGGGCGCGATTGCGGGGGATTCGCGCGTTGTTCGGAGAGCCCTCAGCACGTTACCCACCGCCCACGCCGGTCGTGTACGTCATGTGTCCGTCTCCCCCCTACTCATCCCGCGACTCTCCCACGGCGTCGTGCCGCCGCCGCCGTTGGCGCCGGTGCACCGCGCACATACCGCTGTGCGCCTCTCCGAGGTGCTGTCGGCGCTGACGTTCGCGCTCGATCTCACCGAGGGTCAGCGGCCGGGACATACGCTGCGCACTTGCGTGCTCGCGATGCGGCTCGGACGCGCGGTGTCGCTGCCGCCCGCTGAGATCGAGGCGCTGTACTACGCGGCGCTGCTCAAGGATGCAGGCTGCAGCAGCAACGCCGCGCGCATGGCGGCGCTGTTCGGGTCGGATGACCAAAACGTCAAGCGCAACATGCGCTTCGTGGATTGGCAGGATCGATGGAAGTTGGCCATGCGCACCGCGCAGAACTGCGGCGTGGGCCGCTCGCCGCTTGCCCGGCTGCGACACTTCATGATGATCGCGCGCGCGAAGGACATGACGCGTGACATCATCCAGGCGCGCTGCGAACGCGGCGCCGCTATCGCTGCACAACTCGGCTTCCCGCCCAACGCCGCCGAGGCGATCGCGTTCGTGGATGAACAGTGGTGCGGGCTCGGTCATCCCACCGGCCTCGCGGGCGAGGCGATTCCGCTCTTGTCGCGTATTCTGCTGATCACCCAGACGCTCGAGGCTTACGTCACCGAAGAGGGGCTCGACGTGGCCATGCGCATGGTCCGCGAGCGACGCGAACGATGGTTCGACCCGCGGCTCGCCGATATCGTGATGCGCTGGCGGCATGACGCTGATCTCTGGTATTCGCTCGCGGATGGTGACCGGCTGCAGTCGACGGTGATCGCGCTTGAACCGGCGTCGGAGCCGGCGATCGCCACCGAGCAACGTCTCGACGCGATCGCACAGGGCTTCGCCGCCGTCATCGACGCGAAATCCCCGTTCACCGGCAAGCATTCCACGAACGTCGCACGCTACGCTGCGGCGATGGCCACGGCCAACGGCAAGTCGCCGCAGTTCGTGCGCCAGGTGCTGCGCGCCGGTCTGCTGCACGACCTGGGCAAGCTGGGCATCTCGAACCTTATTCTCGATAAGCCCGCCAAGCTTACGGAGGCGGAACGGTCCACGATCAAGAAACACCCGCAGTGGACGTGGGAGATTCTCCGGCATGTACCGGCGTTTGCGTCGATCGCCGGATCCGCGTCGCTGCATCACGAGCGACTCGATGGCGCGGGCTATCCGTGGGGACTGCACGACGACGCGCTTGACTACTCGGCGCGCGTCCTTGCCCTCGCCGATGTGTACGAGGCACTCACCGCGAACCGGCCCTACCGGGCGGGCATGAGCGTGGAAAAGGCACTCGGCATCATGGCGATGGATCGCGGCACAGCGTTCGATCGCGAGCTGTTCGACGGGACGGCATCACTCGCGCTCGACGGCGCGTTCGCCGCCATCGCCGATGTGTCGGATGAGCCGCTGATGGCCGTGCCGGGCGTCATTGTCGAGCCGCTGGCGAAGATCGCGTAGGGACGTCGGTGGATCGCCCTTGTGCGCGCGACGCGCGGGGGAGATTGTGCGGCATGTCATCCCTTGCGCCGCATGCGGTTCCGCCCGGAGCGTGTCTGGTTGTCGAAGCGTCGTCTGCGGCGGGCTCGATGACGCTGCTCAGACGTACAACGGGGGACTCACTTGCTGCGCTGCACTGGCAAGTGCTGGCGAATGTCGCAATTCCCATGGGCAGCGGACGGGACGATCTCCTCACTCCCTCCCTCGAACCTCTGCTCGCACACGCCGCTTGCGCGCTGCAGGATCTGAGAGCGATTGCATGTGGCGCAGGTCCCGGCAGCTTCACTTCCCTGCGCATTGCGGGCGCCTTCGCCAAAGGACTCGCGTTCGGACTCGAACTGCCGCTGTACGCGTTACCTTCACTGCTTCTGGTGAGCGCGAGTGAATCGGCGTCGCTGGCGACCGGCCGATATCTCGTGATCGCCGACGCGCTTCGCGACGAAGTCTACGCACAACCGTGCGACGTCCTGCATATGGGACCCGTGACGAAGGTGGCTGATGTGTTCCGCGTTCACGAAGACGCCCTTCAAGACGTTGCGCACGGCCGAACGATCATTCGCGTCTCGCCCACCGACGGACTTCATGCGCGGGCGACCTCTGCGCGGTTCCTCGGCGACTGGTCGCAGTACGGACCCGTGAGCGTTGACGAGTGGGAGCCTGCCTATGGCCGTCTCGCGGAAGCACAGGTCAAGTGGGAGGCGGCGCATGGACGTGCGCTCGGCGACTGAGCTTCGGCCCACGCGCGCATCCGACATCACCGCGCTCGTGCGCATCGAGGCGGCCGCGTTCTCCGACCCGTGGCCGGCATCCGGATTTCGTTCGCTGCTGGACGCGCGTACGACGCGCATGACCGTGGCTGCGCGCGACGGCGAGGTGCTCGGCTACAGTGTGGTGATCGTGGTGCAGGACGAAGCAGAGCTCGCGAACATCGCGGTGGCCGAGCAGGCGCGCGGCGACGGCATCGGGCGGCAACTGCTCACGGCGGTGCTCGACGCGGCTCAGGCCGAAGGCGTGGCGTCGATGTACCTCGAGGTGCGGGAGTCGAACACGGCCGCGCGCTCGCTCTATGCATCGCTCGGCTTCGCGGCGGCAGGAAGGAGGCGCGGCTACTATCAGGAGCCCGATGAGGACGCGCTCGTACTCGTGTGGCGCGCCGGCGCCGCGGGCTGAAGGCTCAGGATGATACGGCGCGAGAATTGGTGATAGTTTGAGACAGGCATCGTGGTAGCATAGGTGCGCCAACCGCAGTTCACTCGTTCGCCAGGAGGCACCGTGAGTCGCAGTCTGAACAAGGCCACCCTGATCGGTAATGTCGGGTCCGATCCGGAAATCCGCAGCACGTCCAACGGCGGACGCGTCGCGACCTTTTCGCTCGCCACCAGCAACATCTGGAACGACGCGTCGGGGACCAAGCAGGAGAAGACAGAGTGGCACCGTTGCGTTGCGTGGAACCAGGGCAAGGCGACGCTCGCCGACGTCGTGGAGCGCTACGTGAAGAAGGGCGAGAAGCTCTTCGTCGAGGGAGAAATCCAGTACCGCCAGTGGCAGGACAAGGATGGACAAACGCGCTACACCACCGAGATCAAGGTGCGTGAGCTCATCCTGCTGGGCGGACGCAGCGGTGGAAGCGACGACGAGGCGCCGCGCCGCAGCAGCGCACCGGCCGCGCGGGCCGGAAGCAAGGCCGGGGCGGGCGCCGCGAGCGACGACTTCGCCGATTTCCCGGGCGCGTTGCAGGACGAAGACGACGATCTGCCGTTCTAGGTTAGGTAGTCGCAGATTGTCCGTTTTCTTGGCACGCTAAACACCACGTCATTGCAGGAAAAGCGACGGGATGCACCGCATTTTTTGTGGGTTGCGGCCCGTCGTTTTTCGTCGTCTGCTGTTGTGATAAGGTTGGTGTCCGTGCAATCGTCGCTTTACCGGTGCAAGCAGATGACGAGAATCTTGCCTTTTACTGGGGAAACATCAGATGAGAACGGCGCCATCATTGACGAGTACTTTACGGGAGAGTACTACTGCGAGGAGGGCGCGCAATGAGTCACGATTCGCGATTCCTCCGTGGCGTGGGTTTCGTACTTGGGGCAGCCGTCATCGCATTGCTCCCCGCCTGCGACGAAGCAACGGCGCCTCGAACGGAGAACGAGATGGCACGGTTCCACAAAGTCGCCGCGGACGAGGCGGAGATCTCACTCGCGCACGTGGCGCGCCTTCACGAACCATCGCTACTCGCCCAGGAGTCCGCCCTCGTCGAGACAATACTGCGCACGGCGCCCCCGGGCGACACGGCGCAACTTCGGGCGCTGCTCGACGAAGGCGCGACGGCGCGCGTCGTTGGAGCGGAACACCCCGCGGTCGCTCAATCCTTCCGGGATCTGTATCGGGTCCGGGAGCAGTTGCACCAAGCACGGCGACTCAGCGCATCGCGCGACGGCGCTACGCGGCGGTCTGCCGTGGTAACAATCGTGTTGGACGACCACTTGAGTGACGCCACGGTGGCCGAGGTGGTCCGGCGCACGTCAGTACCAGCCAACGTGATTCGACTTCACCCCACCCGGGCCAGTGCGCAAGACCTGGAACGGGCCGTCAACCTACTGCGCAGGTCGCGTCAAATGTTCGGTGACCTCATCGATCAGGAGATGCGGCTTGATCTGCGCGGCGACTCACGGACAGATGCGCGGCGTCGCGGCCAGATCCCGTCTGCACGCGCAAGCCAACTCTTCGCGAAATTGACGAACGCTCCAGCGCGGCAGGTGGGCACCCTTGGCACCTTCCGCGTGCTGCGACTGAAGGTCGGTCCGGAGCCACGTCCGACCGACGAGGGCAACGCGTCAAAGTAGGCATGGATGGTGTCCCGCCGCGGAATATGGCCTCGCGCGGCGGGGCGGTGGACGTAGGGCGAACGAAGCGGCAGGGTATGCAGGAGCGATGGGAGGCGCCCCACTGGCGGGTTTAGTGAAGGCCCATCGGTCACGAAGCGCGCGTAGCCCCGCTTCGCGAGTGGGGACGAGCGGTTGGGGGACGCCAACCTCAGACTTCATCATTGTGGCCTTGCCAGGAGACTTCGCTCGCACGACGCATTGAGGAAGCCCAGGGTAGCCACGTGGCGCCAACAAGGCGCGAGTGGTTCTGGCACCGGGTGATGACGGCGCAGTGACGCGCCCCGATATCATGTCAGACGCGAGTTCCATTGTCGCGATGACGCCGCACTAGCCCGCCCAGCGACGCAATTGGATCAAACGCAGCGGGTCAAAACCGACAGTGTCTCGCTGCTATTTGTTTGTAAGTTGTTATATCTGCATGAAATAAACAAATAACGACACTGCATCACCCCCTAAGTACCGTTCTAGGTCGCCTTTTTTAGATGCGACGTTGTGGCGGGGACGGTCGTTGGTGTGACGCAGGATGCCACTTCGGTGACGCATCCGGCGTGACGGCCGCCCCCGCTTCGGCGTCCCTCTCGATGAGAGCGTGTAGCCGGTAGCCAGCATCGGCATGCCGACCTGCTCTCGCGTTCCCACCGCCCAGAGAGGTTTGTGTCATGTTGCCTGCCCGTCCCCATCGCTCAGCGGTTCGTGCCCGAGTCGCGGCCACGCGGTCGGATTCCGCCGCCGAGGCCCAGCGGCTTCTGTTGCCGCTGATCCTGGCGTTTGTGCTGGCGCTGCTGATGGCCTGGCCGGCGCAAGTGCGAGCACAGGGCGCACCTGCCACCACAGCGTCTACGTCAGGCACGCACACGGTCCGGCCTGGCGAGACGCTCTGGAGCCTTGCGGCGCGGTATTTCGGGGACGGGCACAAATGGCGCGAGCTCGCGAGCTCGAATGGCCTCGCCGAGGGCGGCGAACGCGGCATCGCGGTGGGTCAGGTGCTGCGCGTGCCCGCATCGGCGGCGTCGTTGGCGCAGTCGCGCGCGGCCATGGCAGAGGCACCGCCCCGCAGCACACCGTCGGAGGCCGTGAGGCCCGCGCAGGGCGCCCCGGCTGCCGAGCGCGTGGCGATGAGGCCCGAGTCGAAGCCCGAGCAGATGTCCGAGTCGAAGCCAGAAGCCGCGAAGAAATTGACGCCCGAGCCCAAGCCGGAATCCCGCGCGGTCGAACTGGTCGAGGATCTCGCGCCGCCTCCGATGGCGCTTCCGGAGCGCGGCAAGCTGATGGGTGAGGATCCGGCGGAGACCCGCGGCATCGTGCGCGTGGGTCTGGTGCGCCAGACCGACCTCGCGGCGGCGCGTGGCAACGACAACACCACGATCTTCCTCGGTCCCGAGCCGTTCAACGTCGATACCATGCAGGGCACAATCGATCTGTCCGGAACGGAGAGCTTTGTCGCGCCAGCAGGGCGTCGTGCTGGTGAGTTCGTGGCTGCGCCCTTCGCTCTCGACGCTGGTCAGTGGAAGTCCGCAGGCAGAGTGGTTCGTCGCGCGTCATCGCCAGCGGTGAAGTCACGGGAGTTGCAGCGCATGCAGTCTCGCGACCTGGTGGAGATCTCGCTGCCGGCTGGCATGGATGCGGCACCGGGCACGAAGTTCGTGGCGGTAGTGCAGGGCGCGGAGATCGGGCGCGGCATCCGTCTGGCGATTCCTACCGGTGTGCTCACTGTGGTAGCCCCTGAGTCGGGCGTCACCATGGCGCGCGTCTCGCGTCTGTTCGACGTGATCGAGCAGGATCAGGCGTTGCTTCCGTTCGTAGAGGCTCCGGCGACGCCGGTGGCCACTGACCGTCTTGAGGCGATCGAGTCGGCGGTGCGATGGATTACGGAGGCGCCACTGCTGCCATCTCTCAAAGCCTATCTGGTGCTCGCGCCTCACGCGGACATGCAAGTCGGTGACCGGTTCGAACTGTCGTCGAGTGCTGAAGGTCACACTCGCGTGGCATCGGTGCGTATCGTTCGGATTGGCGAGCATGGCGCGACCGCGATCATCATGCACCAGGACCAGCCGTCGATTCGTGCGGGCATGGCCGCCCGCCGGGTTGGCCGCGCGCCCTGAGGGACGCACGAAGGAGAGGCGCGAGAGCGGTGTCCTGATCGGCGCTCCGGGCGAATCACCGCCAATGTGCGGGACGATTCGCTGCCCTCGCGCAGCGAGCACCAGAACGAGCCACGCGTAAAGTTGAAAACACGGGCCTGTCACGTTTTGTGATGGGCCCGTTTGGCGTCGTTTCGTGTAGGTACACGTGATAGTTGCGCTGACGCGAAGTCCATGTGTCTCACGCTCGTACGCCCGTCACGCGGCGGGTGTGCCGGGGCGACCGCCTATGTACATTGCTCTGCAAATACACTGCCTTTCCCACTCACTCCTGACACGCGACCTGATGCATAAGAGCGCTCTTGTCACCGGTGGCGCCGGCTTTATCGGCTCCCACGTCGCTGATCGCCTGCTAGAAGCCGGCTATTCCGTTACCATCCTCGACAATCTCTCCAGCGGTCGTCGCGAGAACATTCCGGCAGCGGCGCACTTTGTCGAGGGTGACATTGTCGGCGAAGACGCCGCGGCGCTGGTGCGCGAGGGCGGCTTCGATGTGATGTGTCATCTGGCCGCGCAGATCGATGTGCGCCGCAGTGTGGATGATCCCGCGTTCGACGCGCGCGTCAACATTCTCGGCACGCTCAATCTCATGGAAGCGGTTCGCACGGCGAGTCCGCGCACG
>JBBQNT010000031.1:0-21866 GCA_038330215.1 Gemmatimonadales bacterium | reverse complement strand
CGCCGATCTGTTGCGTGCAGTGGGCGCGGTCGACGGTGTACGCCGCCTGCGCTACACCAGTCCGCATCCCAATGATTTCTCAGACCGCGTGATCGAGGCGCACGCCGAGGTGCAGGCAGTCTGCGAACATGTGCATCTCCCAATGCAGAGCGGCTCCACGCGCGTGCTCAAGCGCATGCTGCGGCGCTACTCGCGTGAGGACTTCCTGCAGTGCGTCGATCGTTTGCGCTCGGCCATTCCGGACCTTGTCGTCACCACTGACGTGATCGTCGGCTTTCCCGGTGAGAGCGACGAAGATTTCGAGGAGACGCTGACGGCGGTGGGCGCCGCGGGATTCAGCGAAGCGTTCACCTTCAAGTTTTCGCCGCGACCCGGCACACCGGCCACGCGCATGCCCGCCGAAGAGATGATTCCCGATGATATCGCGGGCGAGCGGCTGCAGCGACTCATCCACACCGTGCGCGCCCAGTCGCGTGAACAGAACCTCGCATTGCTCGGCCGGCGCGCTGAAGTCCTGCTCGAGCGCGTGGCGCGAGACGGCGAACTGCTCATGGGTCGCACGCGCGACTGGAAGACCGTGCTCGTGCCGGGTGATCCGTCGCTGGTGAACTCGTATCATCAGGTGGAGCTCACGGGTACGACGGGCAGCACGTTCACCGGCACGTTCGTGCGCGACGAGCGTGCGTCGCGACAGCCGTTGCCGATGGCGAGCTAGCGCGCGACGGCGCTTCGCTGGTCCCGCGGCGTGCACCGATGCCTGTGCAGCGCTGCACGGCAACGCACACCGCGCTGCGCAGCATCACTCCGCGGTTGAATGCTTGCGCGCGCGCTCGAATGATGAAGTGACTTTCCGCGAGCGCACGCATCATGTCGTGTGCCTCGTCTCGTGTATCTCGTGTCGGCATGGCTCGTTGGCGCGACCGTGGCGGCGTTGGCACACGCGTCCGCACGCGCCGGCTCGCCCGCCATATCGACTGCTGTGGTGGGCGCGCTGCTGCTGCTCGCGGGCACGGGCCTCGCATGGCTGCTGCATCAGGCTCGCTCGGCGCGCCGTCACTCATCAGCACGGGCGGTGGCCGGCGCGTCTCACATGGCCGTCACCGTCGTTGCGTGCGGCACCATATCAACGGCCGCGCTGCTGCTCGCCAACGCCGCTTGGGAGCGCGATGCGCGCTGTCTTGCCGCACTCGGCGATCCGGCCGTGCCGCTCTTGCTGCTCCTGCACGATGCCGCCGCGCCTCGCGCCTGGGTGCGCGCCGACGCGCGCGGCGCGGATTCCACGCTCGCCGATTGCCGCGTGCCCGCGACGGTCGCGGTGCGTGCGGGTGCTGCACCAGCGGGCGCCTGGGTGCGCGTCAATGCACATCGATTGTCGTCCGGACGCGTGCTGCGCCTTGATGACGCCGAGGTTCAGGCCACCGGCTCCGTCGACTGGATCCGCGGCTGGCGCGGACGCACTGGCGTCACAATCGACAGTCTGTTTGGCGAACGGGCACCGCTTGTGCGCGCACTGCTCGTCGCCGACCAGCACGGTATCGCGCCAGACGTACGTGACCGCTTTGCCACGGCCGGATTGGTGCATGTGCTCTCCATCTCCGGTTTGCACGTGGCCATCATTGCCGGCGCGCTGCGAATCGTTGGTGCGGCACTTCGCATGCGACGGTCGGCCGCCGAACTCGCCGCGCTCGGCGCCGTTGCCGCCTACGTCACGCTGCTCGGTTTCCCACCGCCCGCCACGCGCGCGGCCAGCATGCTCTCGATCGTGCTCGTCGCAGGTCGCCTCGGACGCCCCGTGCACCCGTGGACTGCACTCGCACTCGGCGTGTGTGTGCCGGCGCTCGATCCACGCGTTGTTGCCTCGCTCGGATGGCAGCTCTCGGCCGCCGGCATGGCCGCTCTTGTCGGCGCGCGCGCGATGCTGCGCCGCTGGCGCACGCGGCCGCTGACCTCGCCGGTGCGCGCCCGCGCGGGTCCGTGGGCACTGGTCGATCGCTTCTGGGACCGCTTGCGCCGAGCCGGACCGAGACTCGGGGGATGGCGGCTCAGCATCGTGCAGGAACTCGCTATCGGCACCGCGGCCAGCGTCATCACCGCCCCGCTCGTGGCCTACGCATTCGGTCGCGTGAGCCTCGTGGCGCCGCTCACGAATGTCTTCGCTGCACCCGTCGTTGCCTTTCTGCAACCCACCCTGTTTCTCGCGCTGCTGCTCGCGCCGCTTCGGCCTGCGGCGCGCCTTGTCGCCGATGCGGCGACGCCACCGCTGCTGGTGTTGGACTACATCGCACGAGCCGCGAGTGACATACCACTGGCCGCGCTCGACGTCGCGCCGGGCCGGATCACCGCGCTCTGCATGGGCGTGATGGTGGGAGCGTTTCTGGTGAGCACGGCGCGTCGCCGGGTGCTGCCGCCGCTGCTGGTCGGCGCCGGCGCGCTCGTGGTTGCACTCTGGGCACCGCTGCTTGCTCGCGGGCCGGGCCAACTCGAAGTGCATGTGATCGATGTCGGCCAGGGCGACGCGATCGCGCTTCGCACACCACGCGGCCGATGGGTGATCGTGGACGCGGGACGCACGTGGCAGGGCGGCGACGCCGGACGTCGAGCCGTCGTTCCATATATTCGCCGCCGCGGCGGCGAAGTGGCGCTGTTCGTGCTATCGCACCCCGATGCCGATCATGTAGGGGGTGCTCCGAGCGTGCTCGATGCGCTGCGTCCGTCACTCTGGTGGGACCCCGGATTTGTGCACGGCAGCGGTGTCTACCGCGACGCGCTCGCGGTGGCCGAGCGACGTGGCGTGATGTGGCAACGTGTGGTGGCCGGTGATTCACTGGATCTCGACGGCGTGCTGCTGCGCGTGCTCGGCCCGGACTCGGCGTGGATGGCCGGTCAGGACAACCCCAATGATGCCAGCGTCATTCTCATGGTGGAGCACGGGGCGGTGCGCATGCTCATGACCGGCGACGCTGAAGTCGCACAGGAGGCGTGGCTCGTGGAGCGATACGGTGCGTCGCTCAACGCCACCATTCTCAAGGTGGGCCACCATGGCAGTCGCACCAGCTCCACCGACGCGTTTCTCGACGCCGTGCAGCCGCAGATCGCGCTCATTTCCGTCGGAGCAGGCAACACCTACGGGCATCCGTCGCCGTCGGTGATGGATGCGCTGCGCGCGCGCCAGGTCGATATTCTCCGCACGGACCGGGACGGTGCCATCGTGGTACGAAGTAATGGGCGCGCCGTCCACCTCGAAACCCGTCACACGCAATGGACCCACGTCGTGCCCTGAGCGGGATTGGCCGCGCGCTCCTTGGTGTCCCGCTGACACTGCCGGACGCGCTGGGTGACGCGTTTCCCATGTTGCGCACGGCGCGCTGGCGACGTGGCGGGCTCGCGCCCCGTATCGGCGGCTGGCTGCTGGGCAGGGCGACGGTGAGCGGAATCGCCCTCGGCCGGACGATTTTTCTGTCACCGCGCGCCCGGCTCGATCCTACGCTGCTCTTGCACGAGTTCGCTCACGTGCGACAGTTTGCGGAGGTATCGGCGTTTCCGGTTCGTTATGCGTGGCAGTCGCTGCGGCATGGCTACCTCGGAAATCGGTTCGAGCGGGATGCCGATGCGTTCGCTGCTCGCGTCCTTGCGGAGCAGTCCATCACTCGAGAGAGGTCAGTCCCTGTGGTCAAGCACACCGCCACGTCCGTCGTCACCATCGAACGCTTCATCATCGAGGAAGAGCGCAACTACCCCGACGCAACGGGTGAGTTGTCGGGCATTCTCTACGACATGGCGCTCGCCGGCAAGATGATCGCCAACAAGGTGCGCAGTGCTGGGTTGGTGGACATCCTGGGCTCGGCCGGCGCGGAGAACGTGCAGGGCGAGGTGCAGCAGAAGCTCGACGTGATCTCCAACGAGATCATCGTGAAGGCGTTCGATCACGGCGGACGGCTGTGTGCCATGGCCTCCGAAGAGGAGCCCGGCATCATCCAGATCCCCGAGGGCTTCAAGGCGGGCAAGTATGTCATGCTGTTCGATCCGCTCGACGGCTCGAGCAACATCGACGTCAACGTGCCCGTCGGCACGATCTTCTCCGTGTACCGCAAGATCACGCGCGGTCCGCGCGGCGACATGGAGGACATGCTGCAGCCCGGGCGTCGTCAGGTGGCGGCTGGCTACATCATCTATGGCTCAAGCACGATGATGGTTTACACCACGGGGCAGGGTGCGCACGGCTTCACGCTCGACCCGTCTATCGGCGAGTTCCTGCTGTCCCATCCGCACATTCGCATTCCGACGTCGGCGCGCTACCTCTCCGTGAACGACGCCTACGAGCAGGACTGGCCGGAGCAGACGCGCGCGCTCATGCGTCGCTACCGCGGACTGGATGGCGAGCAGAAGGCGCTCAACGTGCGCTATGTCGGCTCGCTCGTCGCCGATTTCCATCGCAACCTGCTGGGCGGCGGCGTGTTCGCGTACCCGAGCAACGCACGCTCACCGCGTGGCAAGCTGCGACTGCTCTACGAGGCCAATCCGCTCGCGTTCATCGCCGAGCAGGCTGGTGGCCTCGCGACAGACGGTACGCGTCGTATTCTGGACGTGGACCCGACAGATCTCCATCAACGCACACCGCTCTATATCGGCAGCAAGGCCGAGGTGGAGACGGCGATGACGTTCCTGGAAGGCACGGAGGAGGCCGGACCACGTCGCCGACGCGAGGATACGCACGACCACGGGGTTGCCGCGCTGGAGGGGTAGGGCCTCGGACCGCCTCGCGCGCCACCATCGCGCGAGGTGCTAAAACACCCAGGGTATGAGCTGCACCTGGCGCGACACCAGCACGTTGGGTCCGTCTCCGCCCACGATGGCGATCTTCGCGCCGCCCCACGAGAGAAACGCGCCCAGTCGCGAGTCGCCGCGCCACGGTTCGCGCAGCGCACCGCCGACCTCATTCACCACCGCGAGGCCGGCGGCGATGTGCGAGGGACGAATGACGCCGGCGATTCCCGAGCGTCCCCACGCCGGGTCGAACATATAGAGTCGCACCCCGCCTTCCAGCACTGTCCATGCCTGAGCTCGTCCGTCCGACACGGTGAGGTACGTGGGCACGTACGACGCGACCAGCTCCAGCGGACTCGGCCAACCATCCGCACTCGGTTGAAATGGCGGCACGTTCTGCGCCACGAAGTTGAGCCCGACTTCGGCGGCGTTCAGTCGCGGTGAGCCGGGGCCATACTTGCGTTCATATCGGCGCAGCTTTTCCAGGCTTTGTGACAGCGAGACCTGGCGTCGCGCACGATTGAACGCGCGCACCGGAGCGAAGAGCGTGTTTGCGCTGTCCACCGATACACGCAGCTCCAGTAGGTCGGGCAGATACTGCGAGCTTACCAGCGCCAGCGAATCGAGTGCGACCGCCTCGGCCGGCGTCATCAGCGCCAACACGTCGTCGCGGCGCCAGCGCGCGATGCGCTCGAGCGGCGCCGTGCGCGGACCCTCGGTCGCCATCCACTCGCGTCCAACGGCGTCGAGCGACAGGCTGTCCAACCCGCGCCGGCCAAGCGCGTCGAGTTGTCGAGCAAGCGTGGCGTACTCCACCGGCATGGTGTCGGCGAACTGCGCCACGCGCGCACTGGACGTTGCTGCCCGCAGCAGCTCGCCGACGGTGCCGGTGATGGGCCGACGCTCGGCCGGTTGCGATTGCGCAACGGAGCACGCGAAAACCAGAACCGTGATCGCGCTGATCGTGGACCGCAAGAGCATGCCTCCGGCAAGCCGCGACATCGTCGCTCGTGCGCGCCGCGCAATGAGTCCGCGCGCACTCATACTAGAATCCACTGTTTGAGATCGACCGTGTGACGCGCGATATACTCCTGCCACGAGTGCGGATCGCTCGGACTGATTGCAGGCGCGGCGCCATTCAGCGCCGACGACTTGAGTCGCGAGATGAGCTCCTCCCGATTGGTCACGTCGGTGGGATACTGCTTGTCGATGAACGAGTGTTGTCCCGGGACGTTCATGTACGCCCAGTCGGCCTGCCGTCGGAAGAAGTGTCCGCCAACCGGATCGAGATCGCCCGTGACTGAGATCCAGTTGCGCACACTTTGTACCTCGCTGCCGTTGGTCCTCGTCTCGAACGGAATGAAGAGCGATTCTCCCTGGACCGTTTCCAGCCAGCGGCGATTGGGTACGAGCGGCCCGAGTCGCTCGGCCACGGTGCGGATCAGCTGCACAGGTGAGGCCATGAAGATGACGTTGGCAAAGCGTACTTCGTGCGACGCGGGCTGCAGCATGTGCGTGCTGTACTTCGCTGCGTGATGCAGCGTTTCGTAGGTGTGAAAGCAGCCGAGCGAATGCGCGATGATGGTGATCTGCTGCTGTCGTGCAGACACGTCCGCGTTTTCGCCGTCGTCCACGATCTGCTTGAGCTGTGCGAGATACGCTTCGCGGACGCACGCGCGCGCGTTGGCGCTCAGCACTGGCCAGAGAATGTCGCCGATGTATTCGGCCACGGTCCGGCCGAGCTCCGGATCTTCGATGCGATCGGCGAGTGACTTGACCGCCGACTCCAACAACTCTGTGGCGTTCGTCTTTTCCGTGAACCAGTCGTTGAAGTGATCGTAGAAGAGCTGGTACACGGCGACAGAGTCGCGATCGTCGCCGAGCAATGAGTGCAGCGCGTGCAGTAACTCGGCATAGTCTCCGGGCCGCGAGTTGCCGATGCCATGCACGAGCAGCACGGCGCGTTTGCCCGACCAGGAGCGGCTTTGTGGTGTGAATGACATGGCCCGCGGGTGGAATGTTCGAGGACGAGTGCTCAGGGAACATTCATCCGGCCAGGTTCACGCGCAAATCGCTCGTTGCCGTGCAATTCGGCGAGCGCTAGCTTAACCGTATGACAACACGTCGAGACTTTGTTCGAAAGGGTGCGCTGGCATCGGCTGCCGCACTGGCGACCTCAGCTGCTGGCGTGGCGGGTGCGCAAAGCGCATCGGCGCTCGGCACGCTGAATGACGATGCTGCGCCTTTGCCGCTCGTTCCGCGCGATGGCAATCCGCAGGATATCGCGCAGGACGAAGCGTACTGGCGTCAGGTCGCGGCGCAATATCGCATCACCGACCGCGCCACCAACCTCGAGGCCGGCTTCTTCGGCATGATGGCCGCACCGGTACTCGCGGCGTATCACGAGAACATCGACCGCGTCAACCGCGAAAGCTCGTATTTTGCCCGTCGCGAGTTTCCGGGCATGGCCGCCGAGTCGCGTCGTCGTGTGGCCGAAGCGCTCGGCGTAAGCGCGGCGGAGATTGCCTTCTCGCGCAACGCGACCGAAGCACTGCAAACGCTCATCGGCCAGTACAACGCCGTGAAGCAAGGTGACACGGTGATGTACGCCGATCTCGACTACAACGCGATGCAGTGGTCAATGAACGCGCTGGCCGAACGACGCGGCGCAACGGTGGTCACGCTCGACATTCCCGAGCCGGCGACACACGATAACATTCTCGCTGCGTACACCAGCGCGCTCGACGCCAATCCGCGTACCAGGTTGTTGCTGCTCACACACTGCAACAACAAGACCGGGCTGCTGCATCCGGTGCGAGAGGTCGCGGCAATGGCGCGTGCCCGCGGCGCTGACGTTGTTGTTGACGCCGCACATTCGTTTGGGCAAGTGCCGCTCGCGCTCGGTGAGCTCGGTGCCGACTTCGTTGGTGTCAACCTGCACAAGTGGGTGGGCGCGCCGGTGGGTGCGGGGGTGATGTACATTCGCGAGGGTCGGCTCGCAGCGATCGATCGCGCGCATGGTGACCAGGGCTCGCTGGATCGCATCGACAGTCGCATTCACACCGGAACCTCCGACTTTGCGACGGTCATAACGATTCCGAAGGCGCTCGACTTTCAGGCGTCCATCGGCGTTCCGAACAAGTCGGCGCGTCTGCGCTACCTGCGCAACCGCTGGGCGGAGGCGGCGCGTGACATTCCGGGCGTAAACATTCTTACTCCCGACGACGAGCGACTCGTGGGTGCGATTACCGGATTCCGTCTGCATGGTCGCGGCACGCGCGAAGCGAATCAGGCCGTCGCGCGTACGCTGCTCGAGGAGTTCGGCCTCTTCACCGTGTGGCGTTCCGGACTCGCGAAGGGCGACTGCGTGCGCGTGACACCGGCGCTCTACAACACGCCCGCCGATGCCGACCGACTGGTGGAGGCGCTGCGCGTATTGGCGGCGCGTGCCTGAGCTTTCGACGGTACTCGGTCTTGCGGCGTGGATTGGCGGCACGAGTCTGGCGGCGATCAGCGGTGCGGTCACGGCAAAGTCCGCCGCCGAGTTTTACGGGCGTCTCGATCGGCCGCGTTGGTCTCCGCCCGCGTGGCTCTTCGGTCCCGCGTGGACGGTGCTCTATGTGCTCATGGCGGTGGCCGCGTGGCGCATCTGGCGGGCGTACGGATTCGACGACGCTCGCAGCGAACTGCTGCTGTACTTCGTGCAACTCGCGCTCAACGCCGCCTGGAGCGTGCTCTTTTTTGGTCGGCGCAACGGCCTAGCCGCTTCGGTGGAAGTCTCGATGTTGCTCACGGCGGTGATTGCAACCATGACCGCGTTCTGGATCCGCGATCCGGTGGCGGGGCTGCTGTTCGTTCCCTATGTCGCGTGGGTGTCGTTCGCTACGGTGCTGACGGTGACGGTGTGGCGGAGGAATCCGACGCTGTTGTAGCGCGTTCGCCCAGCAGCCGCCCTAGCAGTTCCGGCATCGCATGCAGGTGATCGATGTGATCAGGGGCGGTGTTGCCGGCGAATCCAAGCACTTCGAACCGGCCTTCGCGCACCATGCTGAGTTGCTGCATGCCGCGCGGCCCCCAGGCAAGCACCGGGCGGCGCCGCAGCGAGAGTGCCTGCAGCAACCAGTCCGCCGTCTCTGTGGTGCTTGCATACGAGCCCGGAAAGATCTCAGAGTGCGTGATGACGAATCGCTTCTCGCCGCGCATCGCCGCGCGCGCGAACTGTGCAAACGCCGAAAGGTTGGTGGTGTCGAGGGCGCCGCTGTCGGCAAGCACGCGTCCCTCCGGCACGTACGACGTGTGCATGCCATCGAGCAGGAGCACACCATGCACGCGCGCCATGTGCTGCGGTGCGCGAAGGATTGCGCGTATTGCACCGTGTCCGGCGGAGAAGCCGGAGAGTACCACGTCGCCGAGTGGCACGGCGCGGTGCGCATACATCACGCGGGTAATTCCGGCCAGCAGCGAGTCGAACGCAGTCGGTTCGGCGAACGCGCGGTGGTACGCGCCCGATCCGGCGCCCAGGTTCACCACGGCAGCGACGCGCGCACGATCGCCCGCGGCAACCGCCTGCATCGGCAGCCACGACGCACCGTGGAAGTGAATCACAAGATCGACCGGAGCATTCGAGGATAAACGGTCCGGTATCCAGACGTCCACAGCGCGACCGGTGGGACCCGGGAACGAGTGCAACGTGCCCGCCAACTCCTGCTGCCGGAGTCGTTCGTGCGCGCGCGTGTAGTCCACCATCGGCGATGGATGCTGCGCGGCCGGCGGTGGTGCAGTCTGCGCGCCGAGTGCAGCAGGCAGGGCCTGCGCGCCCAGAACCGCGAGCATCACCGGGTACACGAGTGTTCTGGGCATAGCTGCCATCGGCGGCGATCCGGGAATGGGCGACTTGCTTAGCGACTTGTTGGCGACTCTTTCCGCCTTGCGTAGCTTGCAAGGCATCCCCGCATGTGGCAATGCCCTCCATTCCTCCCGGTTCCCGTGAGACCTGACCGCATCGCACGCACGCTGCTGCTGACGACGCTCGCGACGATCAGCCTCTCCGCCGCCGCGAAGACGCACGCGCAAGGCGCGATGGTAAGCGGAACCGTTCACGACAGCATCGCCCGCGCCCCGCTCGCCGGCGCACTCGTGCAACTCGTCGCCGATGACAGTCGAAGCAGCTTCGGGCAGTCGGTCATGTCGGACTCGGTGGGCAACTTCTCGTTTCGGGACGTGCCAGCCGGTCGGTTCATGCTCGGCTTTCATCACGACAAGCTCGACTCGCTTGGTCTGGAACCGATGATGCGCGCGGTAACGGTGTCCGGGCAGGTGGTGGTTCGTGCCGACCTCGCCATTCCCTCATCGGCGCGCATTCGTGAGGCACTCTGTGGGCCCGACTCTCCGGCGCGCTCCGCCGCTGTCGTGATGGGCATCGTGCGCGATGCCGCCACACGCGCGCCGCTGAGCGGCGTGACCGTGGGCGCTGACTGGGTGGAGCTCACGCTGGGTAAGGACGGCATGCGTCGGCGCACGGTTCGGCGCACCACGGCCACCCACGCCAACGGTTGGTTCGCGGTGTGTGATGTGCCGCGGCCGGGCAGTGTGTTTCTGCGCGCGAGCCGCGGCACGGACAGCACGGACGTCATCGAGATGCAGGTGCCAGAAGACGGATTTCTGCGGCAGGAGCTGTATGTCGGGTCGACACGCATCGCGGCGCGCGGGCGCGTGGTACGCGGCACCGATGGCCGACCGATTGCCGGCGCGCAGGTTGGGCTGGAGAACGGAACCCCGGTGCGCACAGACGAACGCGGGGAGTGGGTAATGTCAGAAGCGCCCGCCGGATCTCGACTGCTGGAAGTGCGCGCCGTCGGATTCTACCCGCTTCGCCAGGCGATCAACGTCGTGAACGGGGCGGCACCAGTCAGACTCGCAATGTCCACATACGAGGACGTGCTCGATACGCTCAAGGTGATCGCGAGCTACGACCGGTACAATCGACTCGAGGAGTTTCGCACGCGCAGCCGATCAGGGCTTGGCCGATTCATCACCGCCGAGGATATCGTCAGGCGACAGCCGGTGGTTACGTCCGATCTCTTTCGTAACCTCGTGCCGGGTGTCTATCTCGACTCGCAAGCCGACAGCGTGCGCATGCGTGATGCGTTCGGTGAGCGGTGCGTGCCGACGTTCTACCTGAACGGCATGCAGTTGAACGGTCTCGATGGTATGGCGCTCGATGCGGCGATCACTCCCGACCGCATCATCGGCGTCGAGGTCTACCAGCAGTCACAGGCGCCGCCGCAGTTCGTGCCCGCGCTGAGCGGCTGCGGCAGCATCGTCATCTGGACGAAATAACTCGCCAATCGAGGCATGGTCATCGGGCTGGATTGCGTTTCTAACCCGGGCTGAGTCTCAGGGTCAGTCGCAGATAGCGCAACACCGCAAATACGCAAACGCGCAAAGAACGCCTTGCTGCATCATTTCCACGCCCGACCAAGCCTCGTACCTACCACAGCTTCTTTTGTGCCTTTGCGAGTTTGCGCCTTCGCGATCACTGCATAGGTCCCCGCACCCGAGCCAGCCACATACTCACTCACTATCTCACTATCTCACTATCTCACTCACTCGAGAACCGCCCCCCCCCCTCAGCACCGCAAAAACAAAACCCCCGGCCAGTCGCCGGGGGTTCTGTCTTCGCGCCTACCATTACGTTGCCAACGACGGTTGGCGACTTGTGTTCACCGATTCGCCGTATTGTCCAGGAACGGGCGATTCGTGGCCGTGGTTGATGTCACCGTGATGTCACCACGCGCACCGATCGTGTAGACCCGGCCCGCGATGAACGAGACGCCCGTGCGGGCGATCGCGCTGGTTGCGGAGCCGGCCGTCCGTGCGGACAGGTTGTACACGCCCGTGGGCAGAGGCGTAAACGCGCCACCAGACTTGTACGCGACGGCGCTGCCGAGCGGGGTCTCCACGTTGGATTCCCTGTCTGTCGCGTACAGCGTCATCGGACTCGAGTTCGAGATCGCGTTCACGAATCGTACGAGCGCCACCGAGTAGTCGATCTCCTCCGGGAATTCGTCGGCGATGATGAAACCGTCAACGGTCTTCGTGGCGGTGTTGTAGAAGCCGCTCTGGTAATAAGAGTACGCGCCGTTGGCCGCCAGATCGCCCACAACCGACGAGATCGGGAGATCCTTGTCCGTGGTATCAGCGATGCGTCCTGAGAGCGTGTACTGCCCCGGATCGACCGCGCCATAGAATCCGCCGGATCCGACACCGCCGTAGCTGACGCCAAATCTGGATTCGACCCCGGTGGCGGAGTTCACCGCGGTCATCTTCGCTTCGTTCGCGTAGAAGTTCACGGGCGGCGCGTTGACGCCGAAGTTGAAAAACTTGATGCGCGATTCCGGCAGAGAGCCGGTAATGTCCTGCACCGCGTTCTTCTCACACGCGGTGAGGGAGACGGCGCACAGTAGCAGCGCAAAAGATCGGAGTATGGTCATCGCTGGGTTTACGGTTGAGTGATCCAGAGCGGCTTCGTGTGATAGTCGAGCGCGAGTCCACCGATCGCGTCGAGCCCCGGTCTGTTCCAGACGTACTCCGAGTTGAAGCGCGGACGGATACGCTGCACCACCTGTCCGCCGTTATCCGGATACAGCACGGCGGGCGGTGAGAAGCCGGGAAACACCTGCTTGCCGCTCGCCGGATCGATGTCGGTGTAGTGGTAGCGGCGCAAGTCCATCCACAACTCGTTGTGTCCCCACGCCCACTGGGCGATGTACTTCTGGGACATGATTTGCGTGAGTGTAAGCGCTGAGGGCGACGTCGGCACGACGTTCGCATCAGCCAGGAATGCGGCCTTTTCCGCCGCCGTGATGGGCGAAGGCGTCTGTCCGTCCTCGTTGTTGCGCGCATTCACAAAATCAATGTGCGACGCGATGCCGTTGGTGTACGCCTGGAGCGCCACCGCCGGCTGACCCGCCTTGTATGCCGCCTCGGCCTTCACGAACTGCAGCTGCGAGTACGTCATGATCGGCATGCGCACCGCATCCGCGAACAGGTAGCGTCCCGGAAGGCCGATCCCACCAGTACCCGGGTAGCCGTGGAAATTGTTCGGCTGCTGTGCTGTGGGCAGCCCACCAACGCCGCTGACGTTCGGGTCAAGACCACGGTATACCCCGTCGGGCGCCGGCGACAGCATGCGGCTCATGCGCGGGTCTACGGCACCGAACTCCGTGCCGTCCATCAACCCGAGCACAAAGCGCGTTTGCCGGTACGACACGAAGTTGCCGCGCGTGCGGCCGAGGAAGTTGCGATCGTTGTTGTTCGTGCCGGGAAACGCAGCGAGCGCATCGTCCGCGTTGCTGGTGAACGAGTTGTTCACCGCCGCGATCACTGCCGTCGGATCGTACGTGCCCTTGTTCGAGTAGTGATTCAGGTGAATCGCCTTGAGACCATAGGCGAACTTGAGCCACTTGGTGCGATCACCACCGTACATCGCGTCCGTACGGCCAAGATACGCCTGGTTGACAGCACCGTCGGTGCGCTGCAGCAGCGTGATCGCTTCGTCCAGCAAGCGACCCACTTCTTCGTACGCGAACTCCTGCGAGTCGTAGCTGAAGCTGAACTTGCTCTGGTCGATGGCTTCCTTCACGATGATCTCGCCGTGCAGGTCGGTGAGCACCTGCCAGCCCCACGCCTTGAGCACGTGACCAACGCCCAGCAGGTCCCAGCGCTCCTCTGCCTCGGCGATCTCCATCATGTCGACGAGATTCTGGCCAAAGCTCCAGTACACGTCACGCCATTGCTGGGCGCCGTTGTCGCTGGACGGATCATAGCCCATGCGATCCCAGGTGCTGAGCCCGCTTGTGGCAAGGACGAACTGCTGCGTGTATCGACCGACGAATCGGCCGTCCCACTGAGGTGAGGTGCCCATCCAGTAGAGCATGGGCGGCAGGTACAGGTTCGCCGAGACGACCTGCGGCGCGTTCGGATTCTCGTTGACGTCGAGGAAGTTGTCACACCCCGCCGTCAGCGTGAGCGTGCCTGCGAGCACAGCGACGCGAATGGTCTTCATGGACTGTCGGTTGAACGAGGAATGGAGCGTCGCGCGAGGCGCGAACGAAGTCTTGAGGATTCGCATGATCAGTACGTCACGCGGAAGCCGAACATGAAGCCACGCGGCATCGCGAAGTTGCCGAAGTCGATGCCGGCGGCGCCGGATCCACCGACGGCGGCCGTGTTGCCGTTCACGATCGGATCGAGACCCGAATAGTTCGTGAAGAGCAGCAGGTCCGTGCCGGTCACGAAGACACTGGCATCGCGAGCCGCGAGCAGGCGTCCCGGCAACCTCATGCGCAACGTGACATCGCGCAGGCGCACCCAGTTGATGTCCTTCTCAATGAACAGTTCTTCACTGATGTTGGTGTAGAACTCGGGCTGCACAGCGGGAATGACCACGATGCTGTTCTTCGTGGGAGTCGCGCTGTTCTCCTTGCCGTCGCGCAGCACGCCGTCGATCACGCGCGGTACATCGCGGTCGAGCGTGCGATCGCTGAGACCGCGCGCGGTCAAAAACTGTTCCGTGGCGTTCAGCACGTCACCGCCGCGGCGGATGTCGATGAGAAAGTTCATCGAGAACCGCTTGTAGCGGAACGTGTTCGTGAGGCCAATCGTGAAGTCCGGCTGGCGATCGTAGCCCGCATCGATGAAGGCAACCGAGCGAAGCGGCAAGCCCGTGGTGGGATCGATCAGGAGCTGGCCCTGATCGTTGCGCAGGTAGAAACGGCCGGTGAGTGAGCGAGTGGACAGGCCCGGCGCCGTGCCGTTACGCACGTTGCCGAACAGCCAGGTGTCGGACACGTACGACTCGGGCAGTTCGTTCGGCAGCGCGAGCACCTCGCCACGCGACCGGTCGAAGTTGGCCAGCACGTCCCACGAGAAGTTGTTCCTGAGCACCGGCGTCATGCGCACTGACGCCTCGAGGCCCTCGTTGCGCGTGACCGCTCCGTTCAGGTTGAACAGGATGAAGCCGGTCGCGTAGCTGCCACGGATGTCATTGACGATCTGGTCCTTGGTCTGCTTGCGGTAGACGGTGACGTCAACGCCAAGCCGATCCTGGAAGAAGCCGAGCTCCGTGCCAAACTCGTACGAGCGCGCAAACTCAGGCTTGAGTCCGAGATTCGGACCGGTGAAGCCGTAGCCATAGCCACCGAACGACGTCGTCTTGAACTCCAGCGACGGGCGGAACGCGTACGGACGTGCGTCGCGTCCCACCTCCGCATAACCCCCGCGCAGCTTGCCGGTCATGAAGTTACCGAGCGTCGGGAACGCGTCGGTGAACACGAAGGACGAGTTGATGGACGGATAGAAGAATGAGTTGCGCTCCTGCGGAATCGTGGACGTCCAGTCGTTACGACCGGTCACCGTCACGAACAGGTAGTCGCGATAGTTGGCCGTCGCGCTGCCGAACGCGCTCACCAGACGGCGCTGCGAAAGCACCGAGCGATTCTGTCGCAGGTTCGTGTTGTTGATCGACACGAAGTTGGGGTCCAGAAAGTCCTGGCCGCTCAGCGCATTCGTCTGCGACTTCCCATCGTTCAGCGAGTTGCCGACAAACGCCGACAGGGACAGGTTCTCGGTGATCTTGATCGGATTGATGTTGAAGACGTTCTGCACATTGATGTTGCGCGTCACATCGTTCGCCACGTCGAGGATGCCGTTGTTCGTATTGCCGTACGTGCTCTCCGGGTGCCGGAGGATGAGGGTCTCGTTGGTATAGTTGTCGGAGCCAATGTTCGTCTTGAGGAAGCCCCAGGAGAACGGCGTGACGATCAACCCGACATTCGCGATCAGTCGACCGTTGGTCGAGTTGATCTGATTCTTCAAGACGTTGAAGTACGGGTTGTCCGTCTCCGTGCTGGTCGCCAGCGAGGTGACCCGGCGTCGCGTTCCGGCCGGCGTCAGAAAGTTCGACGCGTCATCCGTCTGCGGCCACAGCAACAGGCCGAGCAGCGGTCCGTTGGCGCCCTTGAACGGCTGACTGTTGTCCGCCTGGGAGTACTGCAGCGAGACGTCCGTGCGCAGCCAGCTGGTGACCTGCGCGCCCGTGGCACCCGTGAGTGTGACGCGGTTGTAGTCGGAACCGGGCACCACACCTTCGTTGCGATTCACCGCTGCGGCGATGCGATAGTTGATGCCGTTGTCGCCCGACGCGCCGCTGAAGGCAAGGTTGTGCGCCTGCGTGAGCGCCGTCTGGAAGAAACCGTCCACGTTGTCGAAGAACGCGGTGTTGGGATCGTACGGACGACCGAAGTACTGGAACGAGCCGAGCGCGTCCCCCGCGATCGTGGTCGGGCCATAGACGCGCTGCACCTCCGGCTGCCTCCGCGTGTTGTCCACGCGGAAACTGCTGCTGTATTCGAGGCCACTCGTGCCGGCCTTGCCGCGCTTCGTGGTGATCACGATGGCGCCGTTCGCCGCGTCGATACCATAGAGTGCCGACGCCTCCGGACCCTTGAGCACCACCATGCTCTCGATGTCCTCCGGATTGATGTCAGCGGCACGATTCGTGAAGTCCACGCCGCGATTGTTGAACGCCGTCGCCGAACCCGGTGCATCGGACGCGAGCACATTCGTGTTCATCGTCTTGTTGTCCATCGGCAGGCCGTCAATGATCATCAACGGCTGATTGCTGCTGCTGATCGAGCTGACGCCGCGAATGGTGATGGACGCTGATGCACCCGGTACGCCCGAAGTGCTCGTGACTTCGACACCGGCGACGCGACCCTGCAGGCCGTTGATGAAGTTCTCACGCCCCGTCTGGGCAATGTCGGCGCCAAGCACGGTCTGCTGCGACGTGCCGATGGAGCGCTGCACCGCCGTCTGGCCCAGCGCCGTCACCACCACCGCGTCAAGACTTGCTGCGGTCTTCTCGAGTTGCACGTTGATCGTATTCTCCGCACCCACCAGGCGCTCGCGCGGCACGTAGCCGATGATGCGGAAAACGAGCGTCTCACCAACATCCACACTGATCGAGTAATCGCCGGCCGTGTTGGTCTGCGTCGACTGGGTGGTCCCCTTGACGAGCACTGACACGCCGGAAAGGGGGACGCCCACGTCGCGGATCACTTTGCCCGTGACGGTCTTCTGCTGAGCACCTGCGTGCGTCGCCAGGAAAAACGAGCCAAGCAACAGCGAGAGTATTCGTTGCTTCATCATGAAGGGTGCCGGGTGGTGGGAGTGTGCGATTCCGGCATCATGACGTGAGGCCGGGAGCGCATGCCGATGTCGCGGGGTGGGAACGGGATCGAAGCGGGATGGCGGCGGATCATGCCTCGTGAAGACCGGGAACCTTACCATGGGGCGGGACGCAGTGTCAAATGCGGAGACCGCTACCGCTGGTACACGTCACGAGCACCCGATACCCGGTCACCCGTCGACCCTCCCGTCACGCTCATTTTCATCTCAGTTCGGAGCCATTGCGCGTTGCTTCCAACGGTGCACCCCATAGCTTTGGCAGCGAATGATCAATATCCTCGGCATCTCCGCCTTCTATCACGACAGCGCCGCATGCCTGGTCCAGGATGGCCGTATCGTGGCGGCCGCCCAGGAGGAACGCTTCTCGAGGCGAAAGGGTGATGATGCCTTTCCGGAGCAGGCCGCGCGCTTCTGCCTCGGCGCCGGCGGCATCGAGGCGCACCAGCTCGATGCCGTGGCCTTCTATGACAAGCCGGTGCTCCACCTGGACCGCCTGCTCGAGAGCTGGCTATATACCGCGCCGCGAGGCTGGCGCGCGTTCCTCAAGGCGGGCCCGCTCTGGGCCAAGTCCAAGCTGGATCTCGACGGCGCCATCCGTCGTGGACTGGGTGGCTATGAGGGCAAGCTGCTGTGGTGCGAACACCACGAGTCGCATGCCGCGAGCGCGTTCTATCCGTCGCCGTTCCCACGCGCGGCTCTGCTCACCATAGACGGCGTGGGCGAGTGGGCCACTGCAGCCATGGGACGAGCTGACGGCAGCACACTCGAACTCACGCACGAGCTGCGCTACCCGGACTCGCTCGGTTTGCTGTACTCCGCCTTCACCTATCACGCCGGCTTTCGCGTGAACTCAGGCGAGTACAAGCTCATGGGCCTCGCGCCCTACGGCGAGCCGCGCTATGCACGCGCGATTCATGAACACCTCATCGACCTGCGAGACGACGGCTCGTTTCACATGCGACAGGATTGCTTCGACTTCGTGGCCGGACTGCGCATGACCAACGAACGATTCAGTGAGCACTTTGGAGGCGCACCGCGTGAACCGGAGTCGCCGCTCACGCAGCGTGAAATGGATCTTGCGCGCTCGGTGCAGCACGTCACGGAAGAGATCGTGCAACGCATGGCGCGCACCGCGGTGCTCGAGGCAGATTCACGTTCGCTCTGCATGGCAGGCGGGGTCGCGCTCAATGCGGTGGCCAACGGCAAGCTGTTGCGCAAAGGCATCGTCGACCGGTTATGGGTCCAGCCGGCCGCGGGCGACGCCGGAGGCGCCCTCGGTGCGGCGCTGCTCGCCTGGCATCGATGGTTCGGGGAGCCGCGCCGTGCCGATGACGTGCACGACAGCATGCGCGGCGCATTGCTCGGTCCAGAGTTTTCAGCAGACAACATCCTGCAGCAGTTGCGTGCGGAGGGCGCCATCGTGCACGAACTCGGACGCGACGGCGTCATCGCGCGTGCCGCAGAGTGGCTGGCCGACGGCCGTATCATCGGCTGGTTCGACGGACCCATGGAGTTCGGCCCGCGCGCGCTCGGTGCGCGTTCCATCCTGGCCGACGCACGTGACCCCACCATGCAGGCGCGGCTGAATCGCAGCATCAAGTTCCGTGAAGGCTTTCGGCCCTTTGCTCCCGTGGTCCTGGCCGAACGCGCTGCAGACTACTTCGGCATCGTGGGTGACTCGCCCTACATGTTGCAGGTGGCACCGGTACTCGAAGAACGGCGACTGCCCATGCCCGCCGTTGCAGGGTGGGGCATCGATCGGCTCAACATGCCTCGATCCGACCTGCCGGCGATCACACACCTCGATTACTCTGCGCGCTTGCAGACGGTCACCGCCGATCGCACGCCGGGACTGCGCGCGCTGCTCGAGGCGTTCGATGCGCGCACGAACTGTCCCGTGCTCGTGAACACCAGTTTCAACGTGCGCGGAGAACCGATCGTCTGCACGCCGGCGGACGCCTACAAGTGCCTCATGCGCACCAACATTGACGCACTCGCGATCCCGCCGTACTTCGCGATTCGCGCCGAACAACCCGACGCGGACTCGTCGCGCTGGCAGACGCCGCTGCCACCCGATTGATCATGCGCCCCTCAGCACCGGATACTACGCAAATGACCGCGGCCGCCGGACGCCGGTTCGCGTTCACGCTCGCCGCGGCGTTCGCCGTCTTCGCACTGGTTGCGCACTGGCGGGATGCGTCCGTCGCGCGCATGGCCTTCGGCACGCTGGCGCTCGTGTTCGCCCTGCTCGGCGCTCTCGTGCCCACACGGCTCGGTCGCGTGGAACGCGCCTGGATGGCGCTGGGACACGCGATCGGTCGCGTAACCACACCCATCATCTTCACGCTGCTTTGGTGGCTCGCGGTGCTGCCCACGGGCCTGTTGCGGCGCACCTTCGGGCGCAGCCCGCTGGCGCGTGACCGGAATGCGTCAAGCTACTGGGCCAAGCGCGCGTCACGCGACACAGACATAGCGCGACGTGCGATGGAACGTCAGTTTTAGCGCGTGACTATTCTCAAGGAACTCTGGCTGTACCTGCGCGCGCACAAGAAGCTGTGGCTGCTCCCGCTGGTGTTCATGCTCGTGGCGCTCGGCGCGCTCGTGGCGGTGGTGCAGGGCTCGGCGCTCGCACCGTTCATCTATTCCATCTTCTGATGACGTTCCATTGATGGCGAAGCGCGAACGTCTGTTCTTCGCGATCGCGGTATCGCTGCCATTTCTCCTGCTCGGTGCCGTCGAACTCGGGTTGCGCCTGTTCTGGGACGGCGGTCGCTTGCCGCTGTTCGAGACGGCGCCCGTGGGCAACGGAACGCTGCTCGTGGCCAATCCGAGCGTAGCGGCGCGGTGGTTCGTGGTCGAGCGGCAACCGCCGGCTCCCAATCCTGAACTGTTCGCGGCGGTCAAGCCCGCGAACGGCTTCCGTGTCTTCGTGCTCGGCGAATCGGCAGCGCAAGGCTTCCCCTATCCGCGTACCGGCAGCTTCCCGCGTCTGCTGCGCAGCGTGCTGCGTGACGCGTTGCCGAATGATTCGGTCGAGGTCATCAATCTCGGCATTGCGGCCACC
Source organism: Gemmatimonadales bacterium (assembly GCA_038330215.1). Lineage (GTDB taxonomy): Bacteria > Gemmatimonadota > Gemmatimonadetes > Gemmatimonadales > Gemmatimonadaceae > JAABRT01. Next base: position 1,789 of record JBBQNT010000031.1, on the reverse strand, counting down.
AACAGCTTTGCGATGCTGGACCTCGTGAACGAGGTGGTCGACCAAAAGCCCGACCTCGTGCTCGTGTACGCTGGCCACAACGAGTACTACGGCGTGCTGGGCGCGGCATCGAGCGAGCGTTTCGCGGCGCCGTCCGCTGCAGTGACGCGCACGTTTTTGCGCTTGCAGCGACTGCGTCTTGTGATGTTGGCGAGGCGCTATGTGGCGCGGCTTCGCGCGCCCAAACTGTCGGAAAGTGCGACTGCGTCGGCGAGCTTCATGGAAAGTGTGGCGCGTGATCGGAACATCGTGCTCGGCGGTGAGGCGTTTCAGCGCGGAGTGGAGCAGTACGAAGAGAACCTGGACATATTGCTCAGCACACTGCGTGACGCAGGCGTGCCGGTAGTGCTGGCATCGATTCCCGGCAACGTTCGCGACCAATCACCCTTTGTCGCCGACAGCAACGAAGCGGCCCGTGCGGCGTTCGCGCGTGCGCGTATTGCGTTCGACAACGGAGACAGCGCGGCGGCCCGCGATGCCTTCAGCAATGCGCGCGATCTCGACGTGATTCGCTTTCGTGCGCCGTCGGTCTTTCGCGACATCGCAGAACGCGTCGCCGCGCGCAACGGTGCGACCTACGCGCCCGTCACCGAACGGTTTGCATCGCAGGCACCTGCGGGCGCGCCGGGTGCGGAGTTGTTTCTGGAGCACGTGCACCCCAATGCAGACGGCTACTCGCTCGTGGCACGGACATTCTGGGAAGCGCTGCGCGTGATGCCCGCTTTCGTATCACGTCTCGACACCTCCCGACTGAAACCGTGGACGCAGTACGAGGCCGAGCGATATCTCACGTCATTCGACGAGCGCCTGGTGGCACATCGCGTGGCGACGATCACGACACGCTGGCCGTTCGTTCCCGTAGAGGGACAGCGTGACTATCGCCGCGAGTATGTGCCGGTGAGCGTGGTGGATTCGATTGCGTTTGCGGTGGCGGCTGGTGGCGCCGCGTGGGAGACCGGTAAGCTGCAACTCGCCGAGCAGTACCTGCGAGCAGGCGAGGTGGATGCGGCGGTAAACGAATATCGGGGCCTCATCGCCGAGCTCGACGGTTTCGAGTTGCCGGCCAGACTCGCGGGGACAGCACTCGTGCGCGCCGGCCGGTATGCCGAAGGCGACTCGTTGTTGGCGCGTGCGATGGCGTCTCAGCAAACGTCGAGCGGTGCGGCAGAGCAGGGGTTCAGCTTTGCGCAGCAGGAGCGTTGGGCCGAAGCGATCGATCGCTATCGCCTCGCCGTGCAACTCGATGCACGCAACGTGGAAGCGATGTATCGCTTGTCACTCGCCTACGCGCTCTCCGGGGATGCCGTGCGCGCCCGGGCGACCGCCACAGAACTCGCCAGACGCGCGCCAGGCTATCCGCCGCTCGCCGAGTGGCTCAAGACGCTGGGAATCACGCCGTAGGAATCGTCGAACACCGTAGCGTTTGCGGCGCGGGCGCCGGTCGCTTCAGCGTAGAGGGACAGCGCTGACACTGTCGGCACGCACCGCGCCCGCACCGGGAGCGGCCGTGCCCATTAATAGCGTTGCACGCGCACGCATATCGTAGCGTGAACCGGGCGGCAGTTTGATGAACGGCGGCGCACCGGATGGCGCCGCGCGTGTGCGGTCGTGCACCGCGACGTCGGCCTTGCCCATCACTTCGAAGGTGTCGCCGCGCACCACGATCGCCGTGCCTTCGGAGATGCCGATCCCGATGTAACCGGGAAAGCGATCGATCACCGGGATGAGATCGTTCCAGCGATTGCGTGCG
>JBBQNT010000030.1:0-21884 GCA_038330215.1 Gemmatimonadales bacterium | reverse complement strand
GGCGAGCTGAACCGCTCCTGCTTCCGATAGGTCGGCCATTGGCGGGGTCCACAATTGGGGTGGGCAGCGACAGACGACGGCGAGGTGGGAGCGGAAGCATGGACCGAGCCCCGCCGGTCGTCAATGTTGCGCGGCTCGCTCAGCCGCCCATGAGGCGCGTTGCCAAACGCGTGGCCACGCTCGCACCCACGCACCACGCCACGACCCACAGCGTGGAACGGCGACTCACGAGCAGGAAGGCAATCGCCAGCGCGGCGATCAGCACATCCGCCCGGGACGCGATCGCCGTCGTCCACACGGGATCGTACAGCGCGGCGGCCAACAGGCCCACGACTGCGGCGTTGATTCCGGCCAGCATGCGTGGCGCGGCCTCGACGCGCGCGAGCCCGCCCCAGAGCGGCAGCATGGCCGCCATCAGCAGGAAGCCGGGTAGGAAGATCGCGAATGTCGCCACCGCGGCGCCGAGCAGCGCGGGCGCACCCGTGGGCACGCTGGCCCCGAAGAAGGCGGCCACCGAAAAGAGCGGACCAGGAACGGCCTGCGCGGCCCCGTACCCGGAAAAAAAGGTCTCTGCGGTCATCCAACCGCTGTCCACCAGCGTGGTCTCCAGCAGCGGCAGCACAACATGTCCGCCGCCGAACACGAGTGCGCCCGCACGGTACAGCTCGGCCGCGAGCCCGCCCAGAGAGGGTAACGCGCTGGGCACCGCCAGCGACCATGCGAGCGAGGAAACGAGCAGCGCCACGAACAGCGCCAACAGGCGCACGGCGACGGAGTGTCCGAACGGTCCGGGCAGTGGCACCGACTGGTCGAGCCGCGAGCCCTCGCACAGCAATGCGCCGAGCAGCGCGCCGGCGGCGATCACCGCGAGCTGCCACGCGGCCGAACCGGTGTACAGCATGACCGCTGCCGCAGCCGCCGCAATGACGAGGCGGCGAACGTCAGGCGTGAGCAGCCGCGCCATTCGCCACACACCGTGCGCCACCACCGCAACCGCGACGAGCCCGAGGCCGTGCACGACGGCGGCGCCGAGCGGCGAATCGAGCGCTGAAGCGAGCTGCGCAAACAGCAGCAGCACGAGGACCGACGGCAATGTGAACGCGACGAACGCCGCCAAACCGCCGCGCCAGCCGGCACGCAGGAGTCCGATGGAGAATCCAAGCTGGCTGCTGGCCGGCCCGGGCAGGAGTTGAGAAATCGCCAACAACTGCGCGAACTGCGCCTCGCTCAGCCACGCGCGACGCTCCACGAACTCGGCGCGCAGATAGCCGAGATGCGCGATTGGTCCGCCGAACGCGGTACAGCCGAGTTGCAGGAATGCACGGAATACTTCCGGCCACGTACCGCGAGTCGGATCGGACATGTTGCAAGTGTAGGCGGGCGACCCATGCGCACGCGAGTCGTCTGCGTGGCGGACGCGCGGTATCTTGCGTCGGTCCGGATCCGTCACGGCCGCCGCATGCCTCGCGAACTTCCTCCCGCTCTTCGTCCCGCCCATGCACAGACGCAATCAGTTCGCGCTCGCATTGACGCTGGTGTCTCTCGCGTGCCTCGCGCCCGGTCTCACCAAGCCGGTGCTCACCATCTCAGCAACGATCTCCATACTCGGCAATGAGCGCGAGATCTTTCGCGAGACGCAGAGCATCATCGAAAGCGTGCGCAGCCTGTTTGAATCCGGCAACACCTTCGTTGCGTCGCTTATTCTGCTGTTCAGCATCCTCGTGCCGCTCATGAAGGCCGTGATCGTTGCGGTGCTCCTGTTCCAGCGCAAGCACGGTGCGCGAGTGCGGCTGTACGAGTTCGTGCGTTCCATCAGCAAGTGGTCCATGGCCGATGTCTTCGTCGTCGGCGTGTTCATGGCGTTTCTCGCGGCCAAGGCGCTTGACAGCCTCGATGCGGCCGCCGGCGACGGACTGTACTTTTTCGCCGCCTACTGCCTGCTCTCGAATCTGGCGTTCCAGGTGCTGACAATCGAGGACACGCGCGCCACATGAGTGCTTCTCGAGTGAATCAGGGCGAATCACCGCGAATCACCATGCATCCCGATGATTGACCGGGTCATGTGACCCGGCCGCCGTTCGCTCCCGCAACCATCGCAACTTCGCGCAAACACTGTATGGGCACCGACTTCGGGCGCCTCGTCCCACGTCGCTGGTGATCGTCCCAGCGCTGAATCTCCGCTGACTGTCGGCCGTATCTGATCTCATGCGCATCGGTTGTACGCGCATGTCATCGTGATACGCCGCAATCTCACTTTCAGGAGGTCAGCATGTTGTTCCTCACGCTCGCGACTGCCGCCGTTCTCTCGGCCCCCCCCGTTCCGGTGTGCAACACCGCCGATGCCACCACCAGCAACCACCTCGAGACTGCGAAGTCAGCGATGATGGCCGGTGATGTGAAGACCGCTCGCGTGCAGTATCGCATTGCCGAAGTGCTTGGCCGCGACAGCGGCTGTCTGCCGGTCGATGCCGCGCAGGGACTCGCACAACTGTTCTTCGGACAGCACCAGGGCCTCGAAGCCGCGGATGTGCTGCAGCATCTCGCCGATGACGCCGCGCGCGCCGGCAACGCCGATCTCGAAGCGCGCACGCTGGTGCACGTCGCGTGGTTGCAGCTCCAGGCTGGTGACCGTGCCATGGCGAAGGTGAGTGCACGCCGTCTGCGCGAACTGTCGCGGGATGCACGCCTGTCGTCCGACACGCGCAAGTTCCTCCGCCAAAGCCTCCGGTGATGGCGCAGCGGCCGTGACGCGACGACTGCACATCGTCGTCGCGTGATGGCCGTGTCGGGAAAACGCCGTGCTGTTCGCATCGCAGGTCGAGTTTCCATCGTGCGCGAGCTGGCTTGCGCGTGCGTTTCAGCGCGTGGCAGGGAATCCTCGATACGCCGGCGCCGGACAGCGCGCTCCGTCACGTTGCCGCGATGTGGAACCACGCCCGTGGACGCGCGCTCATCGCCACCGGAAAGATCGCCGAGGCAGAACGGTCGCTCGCACGGGTGCGCGCCGCAGGCGACGATCCATCGGTGCAGGATGTGCGCCTCGAGTTCAACGACGTACCGGCGATCCTGCGCATCGCCGTGCAACTGCTGAACGGCAAGATCGCGTCCGCACAGGGTCGCCATGACGACGCCATCACGGGCCTCGAGCAATCGCTTCGTGCGCAAGGAAAGCACAGCCAAGCGGATCGCATCAGGAAAGCGGCGCGAGCGGCCCTTTCGCAGTAGCCTCGGCTACTTGAAGCGCATTCCGTTGGGTGCGACGAACCCCTTCCCCGGAACGGGCGTCGCGGCCTTCGGCGCGGATGCGGCGGCGGGTCTGGTCGCGGTGCGTGTGTTGCTTCCATCACGTGCACCGCGATCACCGCGACTACCACCATCACCACGATCTCCTCGCGACGACGTCGTGTCGCCTGCAACGCGCGCGCCGCCGCCGCTGCGCAGCCCGCCGCCATCGGTGCGCATGCTGAGCGCAATGCGGCCGCGCGCGAGATCAACGCTCTGCACGGTGACCTTGACCTTCTGCCCCACGCGCACGGCGTCGTTCGGGTCCTTGATGTAGCGGTCCGACAACTGGCTCACATGCACCAGCCCGTCCTGGTGCACACCGATGTCCACGAACGCGCCGAACGCCACGATGTTCGTCACCACGCCTTCGAGCACCATGCCCTGCACCAGATCGGTCGGTTTCTGCACATCGTCGCGAAACGCCGGCGGCTCGAACGCTTCGCGCGGGTCGCGACCCGGCTTGCGCAGCTCATCAGCGATGTCCACCAGCGTGGGCATGCCAACGTCGCCCGACACGTACTGCGACAGTTGCAACTTCGCGACCAGCGACTCGTTGCCGAGCAACTCCTGCACGCCGACGCCCAGATCTTTCGCCATGCGTTCCACCAGTGCGTAGCGCTCGGGATGCACACCGCTCGCGTCGAGCGCATGCGCGCCACCACGCACGCGCAGGAAACCGGCCGCCTGCTCGTACGCCTTGGCACCAAGTCGCGGCACCTCCTTGAGCTCGGCGCGCGAGCGCAGTCCGCCGCGCGAATCGCGCAGCGACACAATGGCCTGCGCCAGCGACGGTCCGATGCCCGCCACGTACGACAGCAGCGCGGCCGACGCCGTGTTCACTTCCACGCCCACACGGTTCACGCAGGTCATCACGGTGTCGTCCAGGCGCGACTTGAGTCGCGGCTGGTTGACATCGTGCTGATACTGTCCCACGCCGATGCTCTTGGGATCGATCTTCACCAGCTCCGCGAGCGGGTCTTGCAAACGGCGCGCGATCGAGACGGCACCGCGCAGCGATACGTCGAGCTCCGGGAACTCGGCGCGCGCCATGTCGCTTGCTGAATACACGCTCGCTCCCGCTTCGCTCACCACGACGACTTGCGGCACCGGCGGATCGAGTTCACGGAGCGCGGCCTTGAGCAGCGTTTCAGTCTCCCGACTGCCGGTGCCGTTGCCCACGGCGATGAGCTCTGGTGTGAAGCGCTGCACCAGCGCGCGCACGGCTCCGGCGAAACGGTCTTCCTGATGCAGGTAGAGCGTGTCGGTGTGCACGAGCGAACCCGTCGCTGTTACGACCGCCACCTTGACGCCCGTGCGAAAGCCCGGATCGAATCCGATCACACGCTTTTCACCAGCCGGCGCCGACAGCAGCAACTGTTCGAGATTGCGCCCGAAGATGGTGATCGCGTCGTCGTCGGCACGCGTCTTGAGTTCCACGCGCAGCTCGACCTCGATGGCCGTGGCCAGGAGGCGCTTGTACGCGTCGGACGCAATGAGCGTCAGCTGTCCATGCGCTCGGCGGCTTTCCGTGAGTTCGCGCGTAAGCCGCCCGATGAGCTGCTCCGACGGCGCCGCAACATGCCACTGCAACTCGCCTTCGGCCTCTCCACGTCGGATGGCCAGCATGCGATGACTCGGAATCGTGCCCAGCGACTCGTCGAACTCGAAATAATCCTTGAAGCGTGACGCGTCGCTTTCCTTGCCCTTCATCACCACGCTCGTCACCCGTCCCTGGGCGCGTGTCATCTCGCGCACCCATCCGCGCACGGTCGCATCTTCCGCGACCTGCTCGGCGAGAATGTCGCGTGCGCCCTGAAGCGCTGCGACTGCATCGGGCACGTCGTCGGTGAGATGCGCTGCCGCCTCGGCCTCCACGGCCGCGTCGTCAGCCTGTCCCAGCCACAGCAACTCGGCAAGCGGCGCCAGACCACGTTCCCTCGCGATCATCGCACGCGTGCGGCGCCTGGGTTTGAACGGCAGGTACAGGTCCTCGAGCGCCTGCTTCGTTTCGGCGCGCAGGATCGAGCTGCGCAGGGCATCGGTCATCTTTCCCTGCTCGTCGATGCTGCGCAGGATGGCGGCGCGGCGCTCTTCCAGCTCGGTGAGATACGCGGCGCGTTCCTGCACGTCGCGCAACTGCACCTCATCGAGGCCGCCGGTGGCCTCCTTCCGGTAGCGGGCGATGAACGGGAGCGTATTGCCGGCAGCAAAGAGCTCCAGCGTATCGCGCACCTGTGCCGTGGTGAGCGAAAGCTCGTGGGCCACGCGGGCCACGATCTGTGCAGCGAGGACGGGATCGACAACAGCGGTCATGTGACGGCGTGCGTAGGCAATGCGAGATCAAGGTCGGACGCAACAGCGCGCTCGGTGGCGAGGGCGCATATTGTGCCGAGTTGCTCGCGCGGGCAACGGCTTGACATTGCCCGTGTTCGCCTGTTTCCCGTTTCGCTTCCCGCTCTGGAGTTGGATCCGCATGTGTGTTCCGATTTTCGCGCGCACCATCTTGCGCCCTCTATCGACCGTCGCCGCAGGCTCCGCTCGTGCGCTTGCATCGACTGCATTCTTCGCGCTGGTATCGGCGTCCGCAGCCGGCGCTCAATCTGTCGTTCCTGCACCACACGTGGAAATGCAGCAGGTGCGCGTCAATCGTGCCAACTGGAAGCTGGCCGACCGCTTCAGCTCGGCCAACATGCGGAACCTCGCATTCAGCACATCCGTATCGCCGCGCTGGATCGGCGAGACCGACTCCATGTTCTATAACTGGCGCGACAAGCGCGGCGGCACCTTCTATCTCGTAATCCCGCAGACGCGCAGCAAGCGTCCGTTGTTCGATCATGTGAAGCTCGCCGAGGAGCTCTCGCGCCTGCACCGGAAGCCGTACGAACCTGAGAAGCTGCCGTTCACCGCGCTCAACTTCACCAAGGATCACAAGCGCATTCGCTTCCAGGTGGACTCCACCCGCTACGAGTGGAACCTGGGTTCACAGACGCTCAGCAGCCTCGGCATCTGGAAGCGTGATTCAGTCGCTGACGACGAGGAGACCGGCCTCACCACGCCGCCGCGCCAGCCCGGACAGCCACCGGAGTTCCGCAACTTCTCGCCCGACAGCACGGCCTTTGCGTTTGCCCGTGACCACAATCTCTTCGTCGTGGAAGTCGCGACGGGCGACACCACGCAGGTGAGCACGGACGGTGAGAAGGACTACAGCTTCGGCTTTCGCGATACGACGAACAACAACGAGCGTCAGCAGGACGAGGACGAGGACGAAGGCGAACGACAGGATACGCAGGACCGCAGCCGCGATCCACGTGTGCGCGCCAATGTGAGCTGGTCACCCGACTCGCGCGCGTTCACCGTGCAGCGCAACGACTCGCGCCAGGTGAAGGAACTGTACCTGGTGAATGTGCTTTCGAACCCGCGTCCCACGCTGCGCTCGTACAAGTACGCGATGCCGGGCGAGACCGACGTGAACCAGCAGGAACTGTTCGTATTCACGCGCGGTGAGAAGGCCATTCGCAAGGTGCCGGCCGACAAGTGGAAGGATCAGCGCCTCACCAACGTGCACTGGCCCGTGCAGTCGGAGACGTTCCGCCTCGTGCGCCGGGATCGCCTGCAGCGCAACCTCGAGCTGGTGGAAGTCAACACCGCGACGCTCGCGATGAACACGCTGCTCAGCGAGTCGGTGGAGGGCGCGTTTCTCGAGATCCAGCCGGTGCGCTACGTGACCCGCGGCGGGGACTTTGTGTGGTTCTCCGAGCGCAGCGGCTGGGGACACTACTACCTGTACGGACACGATGGCGCGTTCAAGCGCGCGCTCACGTCCGGCTCGTGGCGCGCGGAAACGATGGTGGATCAGGACACGGTGAAGGGCACACTCTACATAGGTGGTGTGGGGCGCGAAGAAGGACAGACGCCGTACCTGCGTCACGTCTATCGCATGAACGGCGATGGCTCGGGTTTCACACACCTCACGCCGTCCGCGCATGACCACAACACCCGCGTGTCGCCCACCAAGCGCTACATGGTGGACAACTACTCGCGTGCCGACACGTTGCCCGTGGCCGTGGTGCGCGATGCGGTGTCTGGCCGCATTGTGATGAACCTCGAAACGATGGACGACTCGCGCATTCGCGAAATGGGCTGGACGCCGCCCGTGCCGTTCACGACCAAGGCGGCCGACGGCGTAACCGACATCTACGGTAACATGTGGCGGCCGGCAGACTTCGATTCCACGAAGAAGTATCCGATCGTCGCGTATGTATATCCGGGACCGCAAACGGAGCAGGTGACGAGCGGATTCAGCACCGGCGGCGTGATGCAGCAGCTCGCGCAACTTGGCTTCATTGTGATTCAGATCGGCAACCGCGGCGGCACGCCGCAGCGCTCGAACGCGTACCACAGCTTCGGGTACTTCAACCTTCGCGACTATGCGCTCGCCGACAAAAAAACCGGCATCGAGCAGCTCGCCGCGCGACATCCGTTCATTGATCTTGATCGCGTGGGCATCTACGGTCACTCGGGTGGCGGTTTCCTCACCGCTGCCGCGCTCATGCTGCCGCCATACAACGACTTCTTCAAGGTGGGCGTTTCGTCGGCGGGCAATCACGACAACAACATCTACAACCAGAACTGGAGTGAGCAGCATCACGGCTTGCGCGTCATCACCGAGCGCCGCGACAGCACACAGCGTCGCGACAGCACACAGCGCGGGCGCACCGGAGGCAACGTCACTGGCAACTCGCGTACGCAGCAGACGACCGGGCGCAACGGCTCGCGCGTCGTCGTGGCTGATGACAGCACGCGCTATGAGATCCGCGTGCCGACCAACGCCGAACTCGCGTCCAATCTCAAGGGCAAACTGTTGCTCGTGCACGGCGACATGGACAACAACGTCCATCCCGGCAACACGATTCGCCTGGTCGATGCACTCATCAAGGCGAACAAGCGCTTCGACATGATGATGCTGCCCGGACAGGCGCACGGCTTCGGTCCGATGCAGCCGTATTTCAACCGCATGCTCATGGAGTACTTCGCCGAACATCTCATGGGTGACTACTACCGACACACCGCCGAGATTCGCTGAGTGCAAATGCGGCCGGCCACCTCATCTGGTGGCCGGCCGCATTCTTTCTGCATTCACTCCGCTCGTACTGCGATACTTGTGCTGCGAGACAACGTTTCCGTCACCCAGAGCTCGGAGACCGAGTCGGGCAGGCCATGCATCAGGTTACACTCGGTAGACGAAAATGATCACCAGAACGTCACGCGCCCAAGCATTGTGATACCCGCTCTATGGCGAGGTCGGCTGTACGCGGAAGCTGAGGGGCCGCGTCTCGTGGTCATTTGCGCCGAGCTGCACAGTGTCGATGTGCGCATCCGCCCAGCACCCCGGGCGTCAGTACAGCAACCGGTACACCAAGCTCAGATTCCGCCCGGGGTTGAAGGCGAAGCTCTTGATGCGGCTGGCCGCGTCGCGATACTGCTCGTCGAGCGCGTTGTCCACCCGTAGCGTGATGGAGTGCACCTCGCGGCCGCGCGTGGTGAAGAGCCATGACGCACTGAGATCCAGCAGCGTGTAGGCGTCGGTTGGCACGTCGAGCTCGTCACCGCTTACGCGGGTCTGCCTGAATACGCGCCGCGCGTCGCCGCCCGCGGAGATGCGGCCATTGTCGTAGCGCAGCGAGGCGCCCAACCGGCCGGCGGGGATGTAGGGGAGGTACTCTTCACTGTTCCGGATCTTGGCGCGCGTCACGTCACCCATGAGGCCGCCCACAATGTTATGCACGAGCTTCGTTTCCGCCTGCGCCTCCACACCGTAGAGCACCGCGTTGCGCGGCACAAAGTTCACGAGGGGGACCTCCGTTCCGTCCACGTCCTGTGTGCCCACGGCGGTGGGGACGATGTACCGGTTGATGATGTTGTAGTACGTGCTGAACTGCCCGAAGGTACGCGGTGACTGCGCTCGCAGGCCGGCCTCGAAGCCGGTGCTGGCCTCGGGCTTGAGGTCGGGGTTACCCACATCGTAGGTGCCCACGGCCGCGTGGAAGCCGTTGGCGAACAGCTCCTCCACCGCCGGTGTGCGGAAACCGCGCGACACATTCGCGGTGAGTGAGACGTCGGAGCGCACGGGTACACTCACGCCGAGCGAAGCCGCGAGGTTGGCAAAGGTGCGTGACTGGTCTGCGCCAAAGCGCTCAGACTCGATGCCCGGCGAGGTGGAGAGTGTGAAACGGTCGTAGCGTGCGCCAAGCTGCAGGCGCGGGGCATGCTCCTCGAGGGCGCGAGCACCGAGTGGAAACTCCTGAAAGACGAAGGCCGCGATGTTGTTGTTGTTGGCGGCGGGTGTGAACGCTTCCTCGCCGGCAGGCTGGTACTGGCGGAAGAGCCCCTGCACTCCCACGGCACCGGTGGTGCGCCCGATGTGGGTGCGGCCGAGCACGTTCAGAGTTTGGCTATTGAGCGTGAACTGCGTACCAACTGCGCCGTCTTCCTCGATTTCGTCGTGCGAGTACCACTGACTGGAGCCGTCGAGGCGAATGGTCTTGAAGGCATCCAGCTCCGTGTGTAGCTGTGCCTGCAGTGAGAGCGACCGGCGCGCTCCCTTGAGGCGGACTGCCTCGTCGCCGGCCGGGTGGGGCAGGCCGTACTGGAAGTCCATCTCGCGGTAGACGAGCCCCGTGGAGGCGTGCTCGCCCACGAAGCCGCCACCCAGCGCGAACTGCTGCGTGCGGCCGTTGGTGTTGGGCTGCGACGCGCCACCGCCCACGCGCAGGTCATCGAACACACGGGCGCCGCCGCGCGCCGTCAGGGCAACGGTGGGCGCAATGGGAACGGTGATCCCCACGGAGCCCACGCCGCCGGCCGCAGCCGACTCGCCTTGTCCGAGCACGTAGCCGATGGTGCTCGCGGGAATGCTGCTGGGAATGTCGGTGGTGATCACGTTTACAACGCCACCAATCGCATTGTTGCCATACAGCAGCGACGCCGGCCCGCGAATCACCTCGATGCGCTCGGCGGTGCTCGGGTCCACGGCGTTCAGGTGGTCGGCGGCCGCCGACGACAAGTCGCCGGCGCGCTCCCCGTCCTGCAGCACCAGCACGCGCTCGCCCGTGAGCCCACGGATCACCGGTGTCGAGGCGATCGGTCCGTTGAAGCGGGTGGACATGCCTGGCTCCTTGGCCAGGGTCAGCCCCACGGACGTGCTGAGGACCCGCTGCAGCTCCTTGCCCGCCAGCTGGCTGGAGGCCTGAGTGACGTTGAGCGCGTCGCTCCCGACTGGGGTGGCGGTCACGTTCACGCTGGAGAGGCGCACCGTGGCCACTCGCATGGTGACGGTGACGCTCAGGTCGGGCCCGTTCTCCACCACCGTGATCACCTCGTGCGCACTCACGTAGCCGATGCGCAGAAAGTCCAGATGGTGCGTGCCGTTCGGCAGGCCGCGAATGGCAAACCGGCCATCGTTGCCGGTGCGCGCCATGCGGTTGGTGCCGCTCACGATCACGTCCACGTTGGAGAGCGGAGTGCCGGCGCTGTCCTGCACCACGCCGGTCACCACGCCGGTCACAACGCCAGCGTCGGCCCGCGCCGTGGTGTTGCGATCGACCCGCGTGACGGCGGGCCTGCTGGCGTCGATGGACCACACGGCGGGCTGGTTGCCCCACGACGGTTGAGCGCCAAGCGGCGGCATCAACATGAGGCCCAGAGCGGTGAGCAAGAAGGGAGACGACATGACGACTCCGGAAAATGAGCGAGGGGCGCCCCAAGGCCGGTCGGGAAGCCGAAGGGGTGCTCCAGGAAGGCGCTGCCTGGAAACATTGAGCACGCAGTCTATTCCAGAACTAACCCGTAGAATGCGTCAAGTGTCCGAACGCCGGATTCTGGCGCCGCCGCCGGGAACGCCGGTGATTGTGCGTTCCGCCAGAGCTCGCTCCCGGCCGCACGTGAGCGCACATTATGTCACGAGGTTGACGCTGCAGTCGACCGCGATACTGAAACTTCAGGGGAACTCATCATGCATCGCACACGTCGACGTTGGCTCACGCTATGGGGCGTTTCGCTGAGCTTGGTGGCGCTGGTGCCGCATCCCGCGTCGGCCGTGCACGCAGCACACGCAGGTGAATCGCGCGTCGACTATGCGGAGCGTCCGGTTCGTGAGTTTCTCAAGCTGCACTTCGCCGGCACGCGCAAGTTCAGCCCGCTGGGACTCGACAAAAAAGAACGTCTCTTCACGCGTCGGTTTCGGCAAAAACTGTACAAGTTCTTCGAGCGCGTCGCCCAGTCAGACACCTCGCCGCCGATGGTGATTGACCCATTCACCGGCAGTCAGGGTGCCACGACGTTTCGTGTGGGCGATGCGAAGGTGCGAAGCGAGAAGGCGTGGGTGCCCGTCAACTTCTCCGATGGCACCAACGACTGGACGATCACGTACCTGTTGCGGAATGATCAGGAGCGCAACGATGACCGGTGGCGTATCGATGACATTCAGGACGTCCGCGGCATGCTGCTCACGGATGCGCTAAAGCGATAGGCTGCGCCAGCGCAAGACCTCCTCGGGCTTTCCCCACCGCTCATACAGCCGCACCAGCCACCGCACCACCTCCGAACGATGCGCCGCCGTGGCACTCGGCAACTCGCGCAGCCCGCGCTCAGCCGCCAACAATATCGGCTCCGCCTCGGCCAATCGCTGCTGCTGCACCAGGCAGAAACCGCGCACTCCCTGCAGACGGAACGGCAGGTTGGCCGTAGCATCGTCCGGCACATTCCCAATCGCCACGCGCGCCAACGAATCTCCCTCGGCCGCCGCACCGGTGGCGCAGAGGTCGACCGCCAACCAGCGCTGCACCGCGAGCACGTTGCCGTCAGTAGCCGGACGCAGTGCGGCGAAAACAGCAAGCGACTCGCGCAACAACGGCACGGCGCCCACGGTATCGTCCTGCGCCTCGCGCATGAACGCCAGGTTCTGCAACTGCCCGCCCACCTGAATGGCACGCGGGCCGTACACGGTGCGCCGGATAGTCAGGCCCGCCACCGAGAGCGACTCGGCCTTGGCAAAGTCGCGCCGCGCCATGAAGATCGCGGCCAGCTTCTCGTAGGCGTCGCCCACGAGAAAGTGCGCGTTGCCATATCGCGCCCGCCGCTGCGCCAGCACGTCGTTCAGCATCGTCTCAGCCTCGTCCAACCGCTCCTGCTTGAGCAACGCCCACCCGATCTCGGCCTGCGCATTGATCGCCTCATGCACGATGTCCGCGGCTTTCCAGATGGGCAGCGACTCGCGATACCGCCGTTCCGCCTCCGGCCACTTTGATTGCAAGCGCGCGAGGTACCCGAGGTCCTGCATTGAGGAGGCGACTGCCGGACTCATGTCGCCGAGCTCCGCGCGCCGCGCGGCCAACGCCGCCGAGAACAGCGAATCGGCGGCGTCAAATCGCCCCAGACTCTGCATCAGCCGCCCGAGGTCAGTGCGTGCGAGCTGCACGTCGGGGTGTCGCTCGCCCAGCAGCTGCACGCGCATGTCGAGCGCGCCGCGCAGCAGCGGTTGGGCCTCCTCACTCTTGCCTTGAGCGTCGAGCACGTTGCCCAACCGGCTCTCGACATTCGCGATCATGGGGTGCGACGCTCCGTACAGCGTGCGCGCCATGGGAAGCGCTTCGCGCATCATGGCCTCCGCCTCGGGAAATCGGCGCTGGTACCGCGTGACGTCGCTGATTGCTACCATCACCGACAACAGGTCCGGATGCACCGCGCCCAGCTCGGCTTTGCGAAGCGTGAGCGCCTCGCGCAGCAGCTTCTCGCCGTCAGCCGGACGTCCGGTATTGCCGAGAAAATTGCCGAGCGCCGCTAGGCGAGTGGCCACCCTGAGCCCGGCGTTGCCGTGCCGGGCACGCGTACGCTGCAGCGCCTCTCGATAGAGCCGCTCGGCGTCGGCGTTCTCGGCCTCCTGGTAGCGAAGCTCGGCCAGAGTCCCTAGCGCCGCCGTGATGTTGTCGTCATTCGGCGGCAGCGTGCGTCGCATGACCGTCAGGGCGTTCGTGATGGTCGCCTTTGCCGCCGCGTAATCGCCGGCCGCACGCTGCGAGAGCGCAAGGTCGGCCGCACTCGTGGCGACTTCGACGTTCGCGGGACCGAGCACGCGACGACGAATAGAGTACGCGGAGTCGTGGTGGATGGTGGACTGCTCGTACAGGCCGAGCGCGTAGTAGGTGCGACCGATGGTGGTCTCGATGCTCGCCTGCACCTCGGGCTGGCGCGCGAGGTCGCCGCGCCCGACTTCGGCGGCGGCGCGGTCCAGCACGTCACGCACACTCAACTCTTTGCCCAGCGCGTTGGCGGGATCGGACGACGCGAGCATGTCCTGCAGGAACGTATTCACGGCCTGTGCCTTCGCGGCCTCTCCGGTGGCGCGACGCGCACTGGCCGTCGCCAACGCCTGTTCACGCAGCGCCGCCAGCCGCGCGGAATCAGCGGCTACGAGCGCGGCGTCGGCGACCTGCCGCGCGGAATCCACTACGAGCAGCGCGGCGTCAGCTTCGGCTCGGCGACTTTCCGCGAGCGCGCGCAGGCTCACGGCTTCTTCGAGCCGCGTCTGGGCCAGCTGTTCCGCCGCCGTGGCGCGCACGGCTTGCCAGAGGCTGACAGCGCTTCCGAGCACGAGAACGGCGACCGCAACGCCCAGCCCGGTGACTATCGCACGATTCCGGCGCGCAAACTTGCGCAGCTGGTAGAGCGCACTGGCCGGTCGCGCGGTGATGGGTTCGTCGCTGAGAAAGCGCCGCACGTCACTCGCCATCGCCTCGGCCGACCCGTAGCGTCGCTCCTTCTCCTTCTCGAGCGCTTTCGCCACGATCACTTCCACATCGCCGCGCAACTGCCGGTTGATGGAGCTGAGTCGCTCGGGTTCTTCCAGCACGATGATGCGTGCCGCCTCGTGAATGAGCTTGCGCGACAGGTCGTAGGGAAGACGACCGGTCATGAGTTCATAGAGAATCACGCCGAGTGAGTACACGTCGCTGCGTACGTCAATGCTCGTCTGATCGGCGTTCGCCTGCTCGGGACTCATGTACTGCAGCGTGCCGATCACTTCGCCCACCGACGTCTGCCGCGTGGCTTGCACGTCCGCGTCGGTGAGTCGGGCCACGCCAAAATCGAGCACCTTGGGCTGGCCACTGGCATCCACCAGGATGTTGGCCGGCTTGAGGTCGCGGTGAATCACACCCTGCTGATGCGCATAGTGCACCGCGTCGCACACACGGGAGAACAGGGAGAGCCGTTGCCGGTGGTCGAGCGATCGCGCGTTCGCGTACTCGGTGAGTGGCTCCCCCTTCACGAGCTCCATCGCGAAGTACGGAAGTGTGGCATGCTCCTCCTGGAACGTGCCGGCTTCGTAGATCTGCGCAATGCCAACGTGCTGCAGGCGCCCCAGCACCTGCGATTCCAGGGAAAAGCGACGCACGAGCTCGGGGGTCACGAAGTCCTCGCGCACCACCTTGAGCGCCACCAGTCGCTTGGGCGTATCCTGCTCGGCCTCGTACACCACGCCCATGCCGCCCTCGCCCAGCAGGCTGACAATGCGATAGCGCCCGATCTGCGTGGGGTGCCACGGCTTGAGCGGGCTGCCGAGCGGGCTACCGCGCGGGTGGACGCTTTGCGTCCTGTCGGGGTCGAGCATCCGCCTCCAGAGTGACGGTGGGGACTGGTAGGACGCGCGCCTACGGTGCCTTGGACTTTCCCGCTTTCTTCGCCTTCTTTCTCGGCGACTGCGCCAGCGCACTGCCCGCAGCTTTCCGGCCGCGAGGGGATGTCTTTTCGGCGGATAACGCTTTCCCAGCCGCACTCGCGGCCACCTTGCCGGTTTTTGCCACGCGCCCCGTCTGTGAGAGCGCACTGCCGGCCGCCGTCTTTGCGGCCTTGGTGGCCTTGGGGTTGTTCAGTAAGCGCGCTGCCGCCGTGGCTGCCTTCGTTCCTGTCTTTCGCACTGCCATGGTCGCCTCCAGAATGCTGGTCAACGATGCCGAGACGATACTCTACGCACTGCGGGGACGGTCTGACAAGCGTACACGGTCAGCGCGTGTTGAGCCCGGACCCTCGTGCCAGCGACGTCACGGTGAGCGATAGTAAGCCACTATCATGTAATCCTTTCGTCAACCCCAGTCTAGCGCTTCACGTACTTTGCGGAGCCTTGCATCCCGCCGATTGGCATTCACGCGGGCACCCGCCTGAGTATCCACGCCACAGGAGCCCTTCCGTGTTCGTTCGCCCTGCCCTTCGCCCGATCACTTGGCGCCTCGGTCTTGCCGCGGTGGCATTTCTGGCCGGCGCCTTACCCTTGCACAACGCTGCGCTCGCTCAGGACCGCCTGCCTGGCATGCCGGGCCACGCGCAGTTCACGAAAATGCGCACCGAGCTGCAGTCCGCCGTGCGCTCCGGAGCGATCACGCCCCAGTGGAGCGAGGATGGACGCAGCTTCACCTACACGGCCGACGGCAAGCGCTGGCGCTACGATGTGGCGGCGAAGCAGGCGGTCGAGGCCCCAACGCGCTCGGGCGCGCCGAACGGCGGCCGCGGCGGGCTTCGCATCGAGCGCGGGCGTCAGGCCGAGGTGGCGTACACCGCCGACAGTGCGCGGCGCGCGGTGCACCGCGATCGCAACCTGTTCGTGAGCCAGGCCGACGGCAGCGACGAACGCGCCGTCACCACCGATGGCAGCGCACAGAAGCGCATCAAGTACGGCACGGCAAGCTGGGTGTACGGCGAGGAGCTCGCGCAGACCACCGCCATGTGGTGGTCGCCTGACGGCAGCAAGCTCGCCTACTACCGGTTCGACGAGTCGCCGGTTCAGGACTACTTTCTGCAGCTCGGCCAGACCAAGATCCAGAGCGAGATGGACATCGAGGCCTATCCCAAGGCCGGCTCCGCCAACCCGGTGGTCGATCTGTTCGTGTACGATGTGGCCACGAACACCAGCGTGCGCGTCGACGTGCGAAGCGGTGCGCCGTTCGCGGATAGCACTGTAGGTCATTACGTGTACCGTGTTGGCTGGACGCCCGACGGCACCGCGATCACGCTCAACCGTACCAACCGCCGGCAGAACGTGATGGAGTTCACCAGCTGCGATCCGTCCACGGGTGCCTGCCGCGTAATCGTGCGTGAAGCATGGCCCGCGAGCTGGACCGACAACCGTCCCGAAATCCGCTGGCTCGACGACAACACGCGATTCATCTGGGCATCGGAGCGCACGGGCTTCCGTAACTACTACCTGTACCACATTGACGGACGGCTGCTCGCCACGCTCACCTCGCATCAGTTCGAAGTCGCCGGCGTGCAGCGAGTTGACGAGAAACGCGGGCAGCTCTGGTACATGGCGCGCAGCGGCGACAATCACATGAAGGTGCAGTTGCATCGCGTGTCGCTTTCCGGCAAGGACGACGTGCGGCTCACCGATCCCACGCTCAACCACAACGTCAGCATCGCGCCCGACGGCCGGCACTTCGTGGATATCGCGCAGTCGCACAGCACGCCGCCCGTCTCACGACTGCTCGATCGCAACGGCAAGCTCGTACGCGAACTGCAGACGAGCGACGACAGCAAGTTCAAGACACTCGGCTTGCATTCGGTCGAGCTGTTCACGTTCACTGCCGCCGATGGCGTGACCGAATTGCACGGCATGCTGCACAAGCCGAGCAACTTCGATGCGAGCAAAAAGTATCCCGTGCTCGTGAGCGTCTACGGCGGCCCCGCGACGAACGGCGCGCGCGAAACGTTCAGCACAAGCAACCCGCTCGCGGAGTACGGCTTTCTCGTCGTCACGCTCGACGCACGCAGCGCGGCTGGACGCGGAAAGCGATTCCTCGACGCGATCTACGAAAAACTTGGACAGGTGGAAATCGACGACTTCGCGGCCGGCGTGCGAGAGATCGCGAAGCGTCCGTACGTGGACGGAACGCGCGTGGGCATTTACGGAACGTCATACGGCGGTTACGCGTCAGCGCTGGCGCTGTTGCGTCACCCCGATGTGTTTCACGCGGCCGCCGCCTCGAGTTCGGTCACGGACTGGCGTCACTACGACACCATCTACACCGAGCGATACATGTATACGCCGCAGGACAACACGGCCGGCTACGACGCAGGTTCGGCGATGACGTACGCCGACAAGCTCAAGGGCCGCCTGATGCTCTTCTACGGCACCGCCGACAACAACGTGCACCCGTCCAACAGCCTGCAGCTCATCGGGGCGCTGCAGCGCGCCGGCAAGAGCGTCGACGTGCAGGTGGGCCCGGACGTCGGGCACGCCGGCCTCAATCAGGGGCGCATGATGGAGTTCTTCATCGAGAATCTGGTGCTCTCCCGCGCCGGCTCCACCGCGATGAATTAGCCCGGTGACCATCGGCGGGCCTTCCGGGTTATCAACGGCATGACCCCTTCCGACGCCCACATCGTCCGGCAGGTCCTCGGTGGCGACACCGAGGCCTTCCGCATGCTCGTGGACCGGTACCACATAGACGCCCTGCGCTACGCTACCCACTTGCTGGGCGACCACGCGGAGGCGGAAGACGCCGTGCAGGACACCTTCCTGCGCGCGTACCGCTACCTGGGCGGCTACCGGGAGCAGGATCAGTTCCGGGCGTGGCTCTGGCGCATTCTCATCAATCGCTGCCGCACCCGCGCCAGCGACCGGTCACGCCGCCCCGAGCCGCGTGACGCCTCGGTGATCACGCAGCTCGTGGACGCCGACGCCCCCGCCCCGGACGCCGAGCTCTATCGCCGCTTCCTGCGCGATGAACTCACCCAGGCGCTGTCTCAGCTGCCGCCCGACCAGCGGGAGGCCATCGTGTTGCACTTCGCCGACGGGCTCTCGTATCCCGAAATGTCTGCCATCACCGGAACCGGCGTGTCGGCGCTCAAGATGCGCGTGCATCGCGCCTGCGACCGGCTGCGCGGCCTTCTCACGGATGTGCTCCATGACTGATTCCGAGTTCTCCCGCGACGACGACGCGCTGCCGGCGGAGCTTCGCGAACTCTTCGGCGCTCCCGCTCCGTTCGATCCGGCCGCGCAGTCGCGTCAGGCCGACGCGATCATGGCCGCCGTGCGCGAGCTGCCCGCGCCGCGCCGCTGGTCGCTTCCCCCGACGCTCACCCGCTGGCGCCGCCGTGGCGTGCTCGCGCCGGCCGGCGGTGTCGCTGTGGCGTTCCTGCTCACGATGTGGCTTGGCGTCACCTCACTCACCGACGTATTCAGCCGCAGTTCGGCCATGCTGGCTCGGGCCGAGGTGATTGGGGATACGATCATTCCGCGTCTGGCGCCATCGGACGAACTGCGCGTGGTGATCGAAAAAGGGGCGCTCCGACGGGCGCTCCGTGATACGTTGTATGACACGATGCGCATCGTGCGGTTTGCGCTGCGCGCGCCGTCTGCGTCCCACGTGACGCTGGTGGAATCGGCGTCCGAGGCACCGGTTGGCGAAGTGGCGCGGGACATGGCTTCCGGCTTGTGGGAGCTGCGCACCGTGGTGCCGCGTGATGCCGTCTCGCGCGCGTTCGCGTTTGTCGTGGACGACGTGCACCGCGTTCCGGTGCGCGGCACGTTCTCAGGGTCGTCGTTCCTGTCACGCGAGTCCCACGCCGACGGCACGTTCTAGCAGGTCAAGGCGCGCTTGAGCGCGCTCGCTGTTTCTCTGTCCTCCCGTTCCTTCATAATGTCAGCATTCGCCTCGTCCGGGCGGGGGCGCACCACGCTCCTTGCCGTGCTTTCCCTTGTTACGCTGCTGGTGGGCTACGCCGATCTCTGGCGCGGCGGCACCACCATTTCGGCGCTCTGCCTGGCCATTGCCTACGCGGGCCTGCTGCCCGCCACGCTGCTCTCGTGGGGCAAGCCCGATGCCTCCGACCCGCGGCCTGCCCTCGCTGAACGCTTCGCGCACGCGCCGTGGATTCCCGCGGGCGTCGTCGCGCTTTCCCTGCTCCTGCTCTACGTGATCACGCTTGGCCCGAGCACGGCCATGTGGGACACCAGCGAGTACATCACGGCCGCCAAGGTGTTCGGCGTGCCGCACCCGCCGGGCAATCCCGTGTTCGTGATCCTCGCCCACGCGTTCGGCTTGCTGCCGATTCCGGTGGAGTATGGCGCCCGCATCAACATGCTGGCCGCCGTCACCAGTGCGCTGTCAGCGGGACTGTGGTTCCTGGTCGCAGAAGGTGTGATGCGCACGTGGATCACCGTGCGATGGGCGCGCTTTGCCGCGGCCTTCGCGTGCGTGCTCATTGGCGGCACGGCGTTCACCGTGTGGAACCAGAGCGTGGTGAACGAGAAAGTGTATACGGTGGCGCTGCTTGGCCTCGCGGCCGTGAGCTGGCTCATGCTGCGCTGGAGCGACGCGCCCGAGAAGGCGAGCTCCGACCGCTACCTGCTCACCGTCGCCTATCTCGTCGGACTCGGCTACGCCAACCATCCCGCCGGCTTCCTGCCGCTGCCGGCGATCGGCCTGCTCGTGCTCATGCGCCGTCCGTCCACGCTGCTGCGCTGGCGCGTGCTGCTCGCCACCGCCGCCGTTGCCTTCGTGGGCATGACGCCGTTCCTCGCGATGCCCATTCGCGCAGCGCACGAACCGTACCTCAACAGCGGTGGCGTGTCGGCGTGCACGGACGGCATCAGTGTGTCGTGCACGTTCAGCGCGGAGACGTACCGCCGCGTGAAGGCGCACATCGATCGTGAGCAGTATTCCGGGCACAACGTGGCTGATCGCAAGGCGCCGATCACTGCGCAGTACGGCATGTTCTGGCTGTACTTCAAGTGGCAGTGGTTCCGTGACGCATACAATCAGGCACCGGGCGCGCAGTTGGCGCTGGCCTGGCTGTTCCTCACGCTCGGACTGGTGGGCGGGGTGTCGCACTTCAAGCGAGACCGGCGCACGTTCTGGTATGTGGGCGGACTCATGTTCACGCTCACGATCGCGCTCGTGGTGTACCTCAACTTCAAATACGGCCATTCGCAGGCACCGGAGCTCGGCAACAGTGTCGACCGCGAAGTACGTGACCGCGACTACTTCTTCACATGGACGTTTTCCCTGTGGGGGTTGTGGGCCGGTCTCGGACTCACCACGCTCTGGGCATTCCTGGCCGCGCGTCTCGGCGGCACCGGAACGCTGTCGGATCGCGGATTGCGCCTTGCGATTCCCGTGCTCGGCATCGCGCTCATTCCGCTCGTCACCAATGCCATCGACGCGCCGCGCAACAAGCACACGTTCACGCGCGAATGGGCACGCGACATGCTCAACTCCGTCGACCCGTACGGCATCATCATCACCAACGGAGACAACGACTCGTTCCCGCTCTGGTATGCGCAGGCCGTTGAAGGCATTCGCCGCGACGTGACCGTGGCCGTCGTGCCGTACCTCGGCACCGAGTGGTACATGCAACAGCTGCAGAATCGGGAGATCGAACCGTACGACGTCGAGAACGGGCCGGAACTGTACAAGGGCAAGGAATGGCCCATTCCCACGCGCAAGCTCGTGCCGCTCACGCGTGAGGAGATCGATGCGGTTCCGCCGGGGGTGTATCTCGCCGAACCGCAGCGCTTCATGCACGACGGCATCGACGCGACGATCAACCTCCAGGCGCTTGGCCGCGATCAGCAGTTCGTGCTGTACATGATCAAGCACGCGTATCCCGAACGCGGGGTGTTCTTTTCATACGGCCCCTACGCCGGCGATCTCGGACTCGGTAAAAATCTCGTCAACCGCGGACTCGTGCAGCAGTTGGTGAGCGACCGCCCGGAACCGTCACTCGATTTCATTCCCATGCGCGGCAACGAAATACTCGACGCACGCGCGACGGAATCGCTGTGGAAGGAGTACGGTGGCATTGACGCACTCATACGTGAGGGCGGCTGGGTGGATGACGCGTCTGCGGGAATACCGATCTACTACGCCATCACCGGCCAGTACGTCGCGGGGCTTCGTGAAGCGCGCGGTGACTCGGTGGGAGCCGCCGCGGTAATGGAGCGCGTCAACACGATGGTCGAGCGGGCCAGGTTGCGGTAGATGCGACGCGTGTCGTGCGGCGTGCTCGTGATGGTCACTACGCTTGGCAGTGCATGTGCCTCCGAAACGCCGCGGGACAACGAGGCATTCTCGGTTCGCGACAGCGCCGGTGTGCGCATCGTCGAGAGCCGATCGCCAGCGTGGGGCACCGTCCCTGCGTTGCGCGTGGACAGTGTGCCGCTCTTCGTCATAGGTGAGCGCGAGCTGGACTTGGCGGGGAGCGTGCAAGCGACCGCACCCGAGAGCTCCGCGTACCGCTTCGATGCGGTGCGGGCCGCCGAACTGCGTGACGATGGCGGCCTGCTCGTGCTGGAAGGCGGCACATCGGAGCTTCGACGCTTCGACAGTAGCGGCGTGCACCGCTGGAGCGTGGGACGTGCAGGCGGCGGACCGGGCGAGTTCCGTTCACCATCGTACCTGGGCACCTACGCAGACGGCTCCATCGCACTGTGGGATCGTTCCGTCGCCCGACTCACGGTGATCGGGCCCGATGGCGCGCTCCGCCGCACGCAAGGCTACGAGTCGGTGGTAGGACGACAGCCCGCCGCGTACGGCGTGTTTCCAGAC
>JBBQNT010000029.1:0-22035 GCA_038330215.1 Gemmatimonadales bacterium | reverse complement strand
GAGCGCCATGGCCATGGATTCGGCGGCGGCGGTGCCTTCGTCCAAAAGCGAAGCGTTCGCGATTGGCAATCCGGTGAGGTCAGCGACCACCGTCTGGTAGTTGAGCAGCGCCTCCAGTCGGCCCTGTGCGATTTCAGCCTGATACGGCGTGTAGGCCGTGTACCACGCCGGATTCTCCATGATGTTGCGCAGGATCACCGGCGGGGTGACCGTGTCGTGGTAGCCCATGCCCAGAAACGAACGCCAGATCTGGTTTCGGCCGGCAATGCGCCTGAGGTCCGCCAGCACATCGGCTTCGGAGCGCGCGGCGCCTATCGCGAGCGGCTTGTGCAGCCGAATGGTGTCGGGCACCACCGCGTCGATGAACGCATCGAGCGTAGGGTATCCGACTGCGTCGAGCATCGTGCGCTGGTCCGCCTCGGACGGACCGTTGTGACGCGACGGAAACGCTGCTGTGGAGAACGCGGGAACGGTGCGAGTACGCGTAGCCATGACCTTCCTCAGAAACCGGAACCGGTCCGGTGGATGCACAATGTCTGGAGCCGGGCCCGCAGGCACCGGGGTTGATGGGCCGACCCGTGCGGGAACACGCGCCCATGGGTCAACGCTGATAACTTAATCGGCGTGCCGACTCTCTCGCGACGAACCCAGGCAGCGCCCGCAGCGCGCGGCGACGAGGGCTCTCGCGAGCAGTTCTGGCCGACGGAATGGTTGCTGTGGGAGACCCCGCGTGCGTCGGGCGTGGAAAACATGGCATCCGACCTTGCGCTGCTGCGGCGAGCCGCGGTGACGGGACGGGCGGTGCTTCGGTTCTACGACTGGGCGCGGCCCACGCTGAGTTTCGGGCGCCACGAGGCGGCGCGTGACCGCTGGGACGTGTCAGCGCTCGAGGCGGCCGACGTTGATCTCGTTCGGAGGCCCACGGGTGGCCGCGCCCTGCTGCACGCGCACGAGGTCACTTGGAGCGTGACCCTGCCGCTCGCGGCCGACGTGCCGTGGCGCCGCGTGTATGACGCGGTCAATGCGCGACTGCTTCGCGCGCTGCACCGCGTCGGCGTCCAGGCATCACTCATGGGCAATGCCGGCGCGCCTCGCGTCGTACCCGACGGGCCGCTCTGCTTCGACGCACCGGGGGCCGGCGAGCTCACGATTGACGGGCGCAAGCTCGCCGGCAGCGCGGTGTGGCGCGCGGATGGCGCCTACCTGCAGCATGGCTCGATTCTGATGCGCGATGTGCAGCAGGTGCTGACGTCGTTTCGCCGACCGTCCGCCGCGACACCGCACGTCTCGCTATCCCGGCGCATGGAAACGCCCGCGCTGCACGGTGCGAGCGCCGACGCGCTGCGCGAGGCGATGCGCGCCGAGTGGTGTGCGGAGAGCGCCGCGACGCGCGGTGACGCGAACCGGATGCCCCCCCGTGACATCCCTGCCTTCAAGCCGTCAACTGAGCACACCATCGCACGCGATGCATCGCGTCTTGAACTCTCGTCTGCCGACTGGCTCTGGCGTCGATGAGCGCGTGCGCGCATCGTTCCTCCCTTCAAGTGCGCCCCGCCTCTTGTCTACTGCCATGATTCGTTCCGCTTATTTGCGACCGCTCGCCGCGGCTGCGCTCGGCATTGCACTCTCTGCCTGCTCCGGCTGCGACAATACGCCTCCGCCTGCTGAGGTGCCCGAGACAGGTGGCAGCGTGGTGATCGGCATTGCCGCCGAGCCTGGCTCGCTGTTGCCACCATTGGTGAGCAGCGATCACGAACTCGCGATTACGGAGGTTGTCTACGACCGGCTGGCGGACATCGGACCGAACCTGGAGACGGTGGGTGACGCCGGCTTTTCGCCACGCCTTGCCAGCAGCTGGACGTGGAGCGCCGACTCCATGTCGATTGCGTTCACGCTGAATGAGCGTGCGCGTTGGCACGACGGACAGCCCGTGGTTTCGGAAGACGTGCGCACGTCATTCCGGCTCTACACGGATCCGCGCGTGCCAGCCAAGAACGCACCGCTGCTCGCGAACATTGATTCCGTCAGCACGCCCGATGCACGAACCGCGACGTTCTGGTTCAAGCGTCGCTCCCCGCAGCAGTTCTACGATGCGGCGTACCACATGTTCGTGATGCCGTCGCACCTGTTGCGCGACGTGGATCCAGCGGAGCTGGCGTCGGTGCCGCTGGCGCGCGCTCCGGTTGGCACAGGACGCTTTCGCTTTGTGCGCTGGACGGCTGGACAGCGCGTGGAGATCGTAGCCGACACCGGCAACTATCGCGGCCGCGCCAATCTGGACCGGGTGATTTTCGTGCCCGCACCCGACTTCGGGGCGGCGATCGTAACACTCTTCACCGGCGAGATCGATTTCTTCTCGCCGCTGCGTCCCGAGAATCTCGAGCAAGCGGCGAGCAGCGTGACCGTGCGCGTTCGCGCGTATCCCACGATGAATTACCAGCCCCTCGCATTCAACCTGCGCAATCCGCGATCACGCACGAGGCCACATCCCGTTCTCGGCGAAGTCGCCGTGCGACGCGCGCTGTCCATGGCCACGAACCGCGAGCGCATCGTACGCGCCGTGTTCGATTCCATCGGACGCGTCGCCATCGGACCGTCCACACGTATCTCATTGCCCAACGATTCGCTGCTGCGACCGCTGCCCTACGATGTCGCGGCGTCGCGCGCGTTGCTCGACTCGGCGGGCTGGGTTGTGCAGGCCGGCGACAGCATTCGGGCGAAGAACGGCGTGCGTCTCGCCATGGAGATCCTCGTGCCGTCCATCAGTCTCACGCGCGATCGCATGGCGGTGCTGCTGCAGCAACAGCTGCGCGCCGTCGGCGCCGATGTTTCGATTCAGCGGCTCGAAGTGAACGCGCTGATCGAGCGCATCAACAACGGCGGCTTCGACGCATTCATGGGCGGATTCACCACGTCGCCCGGCTACGTTGGGCTGCGCCAGACGTGGAGCACGCGCGGCATCGGCAGCGATGGCCTGAACTACGGTGGCTACAGCAATCCCGTGTTCGACGCCAACGTCGACAGCGTGCTCACCAGCTTCGACCGCACCGTCACGCAGCGCGCGCTGCTGCGCGCGATGCAGACCATCCTCGACGACGCGCCCGCAATCTGGCTGGTGGAGGATCGGGCGCCCGCTGGCATGCACACACGCATCGAGCCCGGCACGCTGCCCGTCACGGGATGGTGGCACGGACTGCCGGAGTGGCGTATTCCCGCCGATCGCCGCATCGAGCGCGATCGGTTCGGGCTCGCCGAGTCCAACTAGCCGTCGCGCATGCCCGACCAGCAACGCACGGGCGTTTCTCGCGCGGTGAATCGTGTGTTACAGGCGCTGCTCGTGATCTGGGCCGCGGCGACGCTGGTGTTCGGGCTGCTCCGTCTCGCGCCTGGCGATCCGTTCATCACGCGCTTCGATGGCGTGGGCGTTACCGCTGCACAGCGCACCGAATGGGTGGCCCAGTACGGACTCGACCAGCCGATCGCCACGCAGTATGTGCGCTGGCTCGGCAACGTCGCGCGCGGCGACCTGGGATGGTCCACGATGCAGCAGCGTCCGGTGCGCGATGTGTTGGCCGATGTCCTCCCGAACACGCTGCTGCTCATGGGGCTCGCGCTGTGCACCAGCGTATTGCTTGGCATGGCGATTGGTGCGTGGCAGGGCACGCGTGCGGGTAGTACGAGTGACAACGTCGTCTCCACCGCCTCGCTGGTCGCGTACTCGCTGCCCGAGTTCTGGCTCGCGTTGCTGCTCATCCAGGTGTTCGCGCAGGGACTCGGCTGGTTTCCGTCCACCGGAGTGGTCGATCCGATGTACGACTACTGGAGTTTTGGCCGGCAGTTCGTGAACCGGCTCGAGCACTTGGTGCTGCCGTGGCTCGCGCTCACGATCGTAGGCACGGCCGTCTTCGCGCGATTCCAGCGCGGCAGCGTGCGCGAGGCGTGGCGCGAACCGTTCATTCGTACCGCCCGCGCCAAGGGTCTCGGTGAGCGTGCGGTGCGCCGTCACGCGTGGCGGGCATCGCTGAGCCCGATGATCACGCTCGCCGGCCTCGTATTCCCCGCGTTGCTCGGCGGCGCCGTGTTCGTGGAACGCATCTTCTCGTGGCCCGGCATGGGCGACGTGACCGTGCGCGCGGTGAATGCTCGTGACTACGATGTTGTGACGGCTGCGGTGATCGTGGGCAGTGCGATGACCGTTCTGGGCAGCCTCGCGGCGGACTGGCTGTCGCAGCTCGCCGATCCGCGCACACGTGACTGATCCGTGAGCATCGACGCTCGCCGAAGCCTCGTCGTGCCGACCGGTGCGCTCGCGCTGCTCATCGCACTCGCGGTGGCCGCGCCGTGGCTCTCGCTCGCCCCGCCAAATGCCATTCCCAGCGAGGGACTGATCAGGAGTCTCGCGCCGAGCATGGCGCATCCATTCGGCACCGATCCGCTGGGACGCGATGTGCTGAGCCGCCTCATTTATGGCACGCGCGTCTCGCTCGGCATCGCGCTGCTCAGCGTGCTCGTGGCCACCACCGTCGGCACCCTCTACGGTGCGCTTGCCGGCTGGATTGGTGGGGCTGTGGACTCCGTCAGCATGCGGCTGCTCGATATCGCCATGTCGGTGCCGCGCCTGCTCATTCTGCTGTGCGTGGCCGCGCTGTGGGACAACCCCGGACTGACGGGACTCGTGCTGCTGCTCGGCCTCACGGGCTGGTACGAGGTCGCGCGACTCGTGCGCGGTGAGGTACGCGCGCTCAAGTCGCGGGATTTTGTGACCGCCGCTCGCGCCACAGGGATCCGCGAGGCGCGCATCTTGTGGCGCCATGTTGTGCCGCACATCGGGCCCACGCTCGTTGTGACCGCGACGCTCGGCATCGCCAGCACCATCGCGCTCGAGGCTGGACTCTCGTATCTCGGACTCGGGGTGCAGCCGCCCGACGCAAGCTGGGGTACCATCCTCGCCGATGGCGGCGCGGCACTCGGCGCCTCGCGCTGGTGGCTCACGCTCTTTCCCGGATTGGCGATCGTGACCACGGTCCTGGCCTGCAACGCGCTGGGTGACGCCTTGCGCGAGGCCCTCGCACCGGGGCAGGTTGCCGCGTGACCTCCCCCCTGCTCGCCGTCCATGACCTGCGGGTCTCGTTCAATACCGACGCCGGTATCGCCCGCGCCGTGGACGGTGTGTCGTTCACCGTGAGCGCTGGCGAGACGGTGGGCCTCGTGGGCGAATCTGGCTCTGGCAAGTCGCTTACCGCGCTCTCGATGCTGCGACTGGTGCCCGCGGGCGGAAAGCTCGCCCCCGACAGCCGAGTGGAGTTCGATGGCGCCGACGTGCTCGCGCTCTCTGAACCCGCGCTGCGCACCCTTCGTGGGCGGCGGCTCGCAATGATATTCCAGGAGCCGATGACGGCGCTCAATCCTGTGCTCACCGTTGGTGACCAGGTGGCGGAAGTCGTGCGCGTGCACACCAGAAAGACGCGCGCCGAGGCGTGGCAGATGGCGGTGGACGCGCTCGCACGCGTCGGCATCCCCGACCCTGCTGAACGCGCGAAGCAGTATCCGCACGAGCTTTCCGGCGGCATGCGACAGCGCGTGATGATCGCCATGGCGCTCGTGCTCGAGCCGGCGCTCTTGATCGCCGACGAACCCACCACCGCGCTCGACGTCACTATCCAGGCGCAGATTCTCGAGCTGCTGCGCGAGCTGAGCGCGCGCATGGGTATGGCGGTGCTGCTCATCACGCACGACCTCGGAGTCGTGGCCGAGATGGCTTCGCGCGTGCTCGTGATGTACGCCGGCGAGATCGTGGAAGAGGCACCGGTCGAGATGCTGTTCGCATCGCCCACGCATCCGTACACCGAAGGTTTGCTCGCCGCGGTTCCCACGCTCGACATCACGCGCGACCGGCTGCAGACCATTCCTGGCACCGTGCCGCCGGCCACGCATTGGCCCGTGGGCTGCCGCTTTCGCGATCGTTGTGCGCACGCGTGGGATCGCTGTGCGACTGACGCGCCCGCCCTGTTGCAGGTGAGCCCCGCGCATCGCGCACGCTGTCATCTGGTGCAGGAACCGGAGCGACGACGCGCATGAGCGTGATCTCACCAGGTGCAGGAATCGGCGCATCCGCGCGAACGAGCGCCCTGCTCGAAGTGCGCGACCTTAGCAAGCACTTTCCCGTGCGCGGAGGATTCCTCCGCCGCGACGCCGGCAGCGTGCGCGCTGTGGATGGCGTGTCATTCTCCGTCGACGCCGGCGAGACGCTCGCGCTGGTTGGTGAGTCGGGGTGCGGCAAGACGACCACCGGGCGTGCCATTCTCCGTCTGGTCGAACCGACGAGCGGCACGGTGCGCTTCGACGGCACGGATTTGCTCGCCCTGCGCGGCCAGGCGCTGCGTCGCATGCGTCGTCACATGCAGATCGTCTTCCAGGATCCGTTTGGCTCGCTCAATCCTCGTCTCACCATCGGTGCCGCGATTCGCGAAGGGCTGCTCGTGCACGATCTCGCGCAGGGCGCCGAGGCCGACCGACGTGTGGCGCACCTGCTCGACGAGGTCGGGCTGCGTCCCGAATACGCCTCGCGCTATCCGCACGAGTTCTCCGGCGGACAGCGTCAGCGCGTGGGCATTGCGCGCGCGCTCGCCGTCGAACCGAAGTTCATCGTGTGCGACGAGCCGGTATCAGCGCTCGATGTGAGCGTGCAGGCACAAGTCGTCAATTTGCTCCGCGACCTGCAGCGCGATCGCGGGCTCGCGTATCTCTTCATCGCGCACGATCTGGCGGTCGTTTCGCACATGGCCGATCGCGTGGCGGTGATGTACCTCGGCCGCATCGTTGAACTGGCGTCGCGTCGCGAGCTGTTCAGCGGCGCGCGCATGCCGTACACGCAGGCGCTGCTGTCGGCGGTGCCCGTGCCCGAACCTGGACGAAAGCGGCAACACATCCTGCTCGCCGGAGATCCGCCGTCGCCGGCCAATCCACCGTCCGGCTGCGTGTTCCATCCCCGCTGTTCCCATCCGGACAAGGACGCCGAGTGCGCGCGTCTCGTGCCGGTGCTGGAAGAGAAGAGTCCCGCCCACTGGGTGGCGTGCCACAAGGTGCCGGTCACGCCCTCATCTCCCCCCACTCCGTCCACTGTCTGATGTCCAAGGAGACTTCCGCCGACGCGGCGCCGTACGTCAACGACACGCGATTTTTCGGTCATCCGCGCGGTCTGTCGACGCTGTTCTTCACCGAGATGTGGGAACGGTTCTCGTACTACGGCCTGCGCCCGCTGCTCATCCTGTTCATGGCCGCCGCGCTCGCCGAAGGTGGCTTCGGGTTTGACCGTGGACAGGCGTCCGCCATCGTGGGCATCTACGGGGCCTTTGTGTACGTCGCGTCGCTGCCCGGTGGCTGGGTGGCGGACCGACTGCTGGGCCTGCGCCGGGCGATCCTGATCGGCGCCACGCTCATCACGGCCGGACATCTGTCCATTGGTCTGTCGGGTCTCGCGGGCGTTGCGGCCGGAAAGATCTTTTTCTTCCTCGGCCTTGTCCTGATCGTACTCGGCACCGGTCTGCTCAAGCCGAACATCTCGGCGATCGTCGGCGACCTGTACCCGGAAGGCGGCGCGCGTCGTGATGCGGGCTTCTCGATTTTCTACATGGGCATCAACGTCGGTGCGTTTGCCGGTCAGCTCATCACCGGATTTCTCGGCGAAGCGGTCGGCTGGCACTATGGCTTTGGTGCGGCCGGCGTTGGCATGTTGCTCGGACTCGTTGTGTACGTGATCAGCGCACCCAAAACGCTTGGCCCCATCGGGCTTGAGCCCACGCGACACGCCGATCCCGTGGTGCAGTCGCGCGAGGAGAACAAGGTCAAGCTGGTGCTCGGGCTTGGCCTCGGACTGCTCGCGATGGTGTTCGTGCTGGCGGCGACCGGCATGGTCACGCTCGATGCGCAGCTCATCGGCGGGTACATGACGTTCGTGCTCGTGGGCCTGGCGCTGGGGTTTTTCGCCTATGTTTTCGCGGCGGGCAATCTCAGCAGCGATGAGAAGAAGCGCGTGGGCGTGATTGTGGTGCTGTTCATCTTTGCGGCCGTGTTCTGGTCAGCCTTCGAGCAGGCGCCCACATCGCTCAACCTGTTCGCGCGCGACTTCACCGATCGCGCGGTGGGCGGTTTCACGATTCCCGCGACGTGGTTTCAGTCGGTGAACTCCGCTTTCATTATCATCTTCGCACCGGTGTTCGCCGTGATCTGGACGCGAATGGCGAAACGCGGCGTGGACCTATCGAGCCCCGCCAAGTTCACCCTCGGCCTCTTCTTCGCGGGTCTGGGATTCCTGATCATGTTGTTCGCGGCGCAGCGGGTAGTCGCGAGCGGTGGCACCATGCTCGTCTCACCATGGTGGCTGGTGGCGTCGTACTTCTTCCAGACCATGGGCGAACTGTGCCTGAGCCCCGTGGGCTTGTCGTCAATGACGAAGCTCTCGCCGCGCAAGTTCGTGGGACAGATGATGGGCATCTGGTTCCTCGCCTCCGCGCTCGGCAACCTGATTGGCGGACTGGTGGGCGGGAATGTTGATCCGGAGCGACTCGAGCAGATGCCGAAGTTGTTCTCGTTGACGGCTGGGTCGCTGTTTCTGGCGACGATCATCCTGGGGGCGCTGATCGTGCCGGTGCGAAAGATGATGGCGGGCGTCAAGTAGGAGGTCACGGGAAAGGCAACAGAAATAACGCAGAGGGCGCGGAGGAATGGCGATTGAGGCACGGAGCACGGCAACGGCGACAACACTTTTTAGTGGTACGAGGTGGGGTGGCGGAACGAATCTCGCCGCCCATCTCCGTGCCCTCCCCCACCCCTGCGCCTTCTGCGCCTACCGAAGGTGCGAGCTCAGGGCCACGAGAACAGACTCGCCGGCACCGCCCGCTCCCGTGCGTACTGGACGTCTACCGGCTCACGCCAGAACACGCGCGTGCGATCGTTGCTGCTCACGCGCACCTCGAACGACGAGTGCGGGTCGCCACCTACCGGCATTCCGAAGTCGAGCCGCCACAGGCGTCGGGAGCGGCGCGGCACGGCGGCAAGAATGCCCACGCCGACCGTGCCGCGCACGCGTGAATCGGTGCCGAAGGGCACGTCGCCCGACCACAGCTTGCCGACGTCCGCAAAAAACGCCACGCCAAGATCGCCGATCGTCGTGCGCGGCGTTGGCAGCCAGCGCTGCTCGACGCGCAGCACGGCGCGATGCGCGCCGCCATCGCGCGTGTTGCGATAGCCGATCAAGCCGCCGTCACGTCCGGCGAAGCTGAGCTGATACGGCACGCGCACGTTCCAACCCGCGCCCCAATCCACGGCAGCGAGCGTGAGTTGATTGCGCCAGGGCTTGAGGTACCACGCCAGCCGGCCACTCGTGATGATGCCATCCCACTGTCGTGTGGACGCATCCCGGCGCGCTTCGGTGAGCGTCTCGAAGCCAAGAAAATTGCGCGGCGAGCCGCCGCCCGCGTACACGTCATATCGCACGAAAAGATCGCGATCACGACCGCCGAGTATTCCGAGCGAACGACCAAGCGTGAGCGCACTCTGCACGCCGACGCTCATGTCCTGCACACCCGTGAGCGCGTCGAAGCCTTCCACCCGCCGGAACGTGAGTCGGCGCATGCCGGCCAGCGCATTGATGCGCGTCACGCTCGCGCTGCGATAGAACGTGGGAAACGCATCAGCAAGTGGATCATCCCTGAAGCCGTCCACTTCAATGCGCACCGGGCGCGAGTCGACGACATCCTGCTCGCGCGTCAGCGATGCACCAACCAGCTTGAGCCGGCCCGGTTCTCCGATGCGAAACACCGCGCCCAGATCACCGAACTCGCGCCGCAGCGCGAGCGCGGAGCCTTCATCGGCCTCGCGCACGATGCGCACGTAGTCACGGGTGCCGCCGTAGCCGGCGTGCCAGGCGAGTCGCTGCAGGTCGGTGTAGAATGGCCGCAGCACCTCGGCACCGTACAAGTGCCCGCGCTCCGCACGCTCGCCATAGAGGCGCGCGACATTGCGCTGGCCCATGAACTGGTTGTGCACGATACGCAACCCGATCAGGTCATCGTACGCCAGGCCATCGCGCCACTGCACCGCGCTGTAGACGCCGCGTCCGGCGAGGTTGCTCTCGCCCATCGTGATGCCGCGAAAGTACGGCGACTGCCCGCCGATGCGAAGGCCGGCCACGACGGAGAACTCGTCGCGCGTCTCCACTTCAAGTTCAACGCCGCCCTCACCGTCCTCGTACGCACGGACCTGCGCGTCGACGAGATAGGGCTGCACGCGCAGAATGCGTTCCGACTCCGAGCGCTCCAGTTCGGTGCACGCTTCTCCCACGTCGAACAGCAGGAAGTTCCGGATGACGTCGTCGCGCGTGGTGGAATGCAACCTGACCATGCCGCGGCGCACAAAGTCGAGCCGCTTCGGCAAGCGGTCCGTGTATGGTGGCTGCGTCAGCACAACAATGTTCGAGATCGTCTGACCCGAACACGCGACCGCCGTGCGCGGCGGCACGTCGGGATCCTGCGCACGCGCCGTCCGCACGAAGGACAGCGAGCACGCGCTGGCCAGCAGCACACGGCCGCAGCACCGCGCGATCGTCCCGCACACACGCGCCGTCGGTATCACACGTGCGTTCCGGCGCGCGAGGCCCCTACTCACGGTTCTCGGCCGAGCTGCCGCTTGAGCGCCGCGAGTCGTTCGCTGGCTTCCGCCTCGCGCGCCTCGCGCGCCCTGGCCCTGGCCATCGCGTTCAGCGCCGCCTCGTCCGATGCCGACTGTCGCTCACCGAGCGCCTCTTCGACTTCGCGCATCGCCGCGTCCTCGTGCGTCGCGGGCCCGCCTCGCTCACCCGTCATCGGGAGACCCGCCATCGCGCGCTTGAACTCGCGCGACATCTCGTCGTATTCGCGTTCGGCCAGCGAGAGTTCATCACGCTGCGAGGCGAGCTTCTGCTCGTACACGCGCACCCGCTCCGCGTGTTGCGCCACGAATCTTTCGGCCACCGCGACGGTCTCCGCGTCGTTGATGTTCTCAGCGAGCGTGCGACGACGCGTGGCCGTGTCCAGCTCCTTCTGCTCCTGTGCCAGGCGACGCTCGGTCACCGCGATGCCTTCGCGCAGGTCTTGCAGCGCCATGCGCGCGTGCACCAGGGCGTCTTTCATACCGGCCATGGCCGCACGACGGTCGCTGGGACCGACGTCACGACCAATGCCGCGCAGGGCGTCTCGGAGCTGTTCGAACATGAAGAATCGGCAGATGGTACACGGTGTGCTACACGGTGCGGACCGCGAAGCGGCTCGCCAATCGTCAGGGCGTGAGCGGGCAGCATAGCTCGCTTCACCGACCGCTGGCAACAGGCCGATTCTCCTACCCCGCTTCAGGACACGCGATCACTCGTGAATGCGTCGCGCACCTGGCGCATGAGTCGCTCGGGGGTGTTCACGTGACGGAACAGCAGCGAGTCGCTCACCGCGTTGAGCGCACGGCGCATCGTGGGAAACGCGTCGGCGGCCGCACCGTACAGCGGGGCCAGTCCGTGCTTGTTGGCCAGACGGTGGTCCGCAGCCAGCTGAAAGCCGCGCCGACCAAGCGTCTCGTAGTAGGCGAGGTCCGGACCACCGCGGCGCCAGCGGCGATGCTCGATGTGGTCCGGGAAGAGGCCGCTCAGCCAGAGCGCGTAGTTGCCCAGATGCGCCCGGGCAAGGAACGCGCGCTCCGCGTCGGCGCTCTCCACGTCCTCGACAATGCGCGCGATCGTGTCATAGGTCTGGTCGTCGGAGGCCCCGATGCGACGCGCGCGCTCGCGCAGGCCGAAGTGCAGCAGCACACTGGCCACGTAGTCCGCCAGCATCCGGTCGTCCGAGCCGCTCCGGCGCAGCGCGTGACGCACTACGACATAGCAGAAGAGCGGCAGGGATGCGTGGGCCGACTGACGCGCCTCGATGAGCGCATGCAGCAACTCCGGTTCATCCAGCAAAGGGTCGAGCCCCTGATCGGCGAGCGTCTCCTCGGCAGCCCGGGCTGCCGCGGGACGCCCACGTGCGACCAGGCGCAGCACAAGCTGCGCATCCTCCCGGCCCAGACGGGCCCGTACGTTCGCGAGCATCATGACGTGATCCTCCGAGAGCGTGAACGCCGCCGAAGCCACCAACTGCCCCGCTGCGGCTCGATACCTGTTATTATCGGACGCGCGGGAAACGTCCGCGTCAACTCCCGCGCAAGCTCCCGCGTCAACTCTCCCGGCCTGCCACCCTCGCCTGCGTGCTCTACATCGGTATTCCCGCCTACAATGAAGCCACCACGATCGGCGTCCTGCTCTGGCGCCTGCGCTCCGTGCTGGCCGACGTCTCGCGGGAGTACGAAGTCGTCGTGTACGACGACGCCAGCACTGACGGGACGGCGAAGACGCTCGAACCGTACACTCGCGTACTACCCCTGACCCTGCTGTCGGGATCGCGACGGGTCGGCTACGCGGGCGCAATCGACGCGCTGGTGCGTCACGTCGCGCGCACCACACGCTACCCTCGGCGCGATGCGCTGCTGCTGTTGCAGGGCGACTTCACCGATCCGCCGGCACTCGTACCCGAGTTTCTGCGACGCTTCGAGGGCGGTGCGGACCTGATCATCGGTGAACGCGCCACCGTCGGCGATGCACCGACAGCCGTGCGGCGTCTCTGGAGTGCGTCGCGCTGGGTGCTACGGCCGTTCGTCGGCGTCACCGACGTGCGTGACCTCACCAGCAGCTACCGGCTCGTGCGTATCGCCGTGCTGCGCGACCTGCTCAAGTCGGTGGGCGACGCGCCCGTTGCCACAGGTGACGTGTGGGCCGCCAACGCGGATTTCCTGCTGCGCACCGCGGCGCTTTCTCGTCGTGTGGAAACGATCCCGGTCACGCCAACCTTCGGCGTCCGCACGCGCGAGACGCGACGCGCAGCGTGGCCAGACACGATGGCGCTGGCGAAGTGGGGCTGGGGTCGTCGTGGACAGCGCGTTGTGGTCAAGGTCATAGCGCGCACGGTGGAGGTGCCGGCCGAGGTCGATGAAGCGCCGATCGAGGCGCCGGAGCGCGTTGCGGTGCCGGAGCGCTCGGAGCGTCCGGACCGGGGAGCTCGTGGCGAGCGCCGCCCTCGCCGAGAGAGTAGCGAACGCGTCCCGGAGCGCCCGCGAAGGAGCCGCGAACGGCCTGCGCCCCGCGCGACTGAAGCAGCACCCGAGCTGGTGGCAGGCGCCGCGGAGTCTGCTGAGAGCGAGTCAGTCGAATCGCCGAGCCGGGAAGCCCGCACCCGACGCAAGCGCGGACGTCGCGACCGCACCCGCAAGGAATCGGGCTTGGCTGCGACGTCAGGTGAGAGCGAACCGATGACGGAGCCCTCGTCCGGAACAGCTGCCGAGGGCGCAGAGCGCGAGGGCGCAGAGCGCGAGGG
This sequence comes from Gemmatimonadales bacterium, assembly GCA_038330215.1. GTDB lineage: Bacteria > Gemmatimonadota > Gemmatimonadetes > Gemmatimonadales > Gemmatimonadaceae > JAABRT01. The sequence goes on along the minus strand of JBBQNT010000029.1, from coordinate 8,605 downwards.
CGCAGAGCGCGAGGGCCCGTCGGCGTCCGAGGGCGCCGAGCCGCTCGACATGTCCGAGGAAGGCGTGGCGCGCCGTCGCAAGCGCACTCGTCGCGGGCGCCGTCGGAAGAGCGGTGCCGCGTCCGAGGGGTCGGCCGAGGACGGCGCGGCGAGCACCCAATCGAACGATGAGTCGAGCGACGGCCCGAGCGACGGCCCGAGCAACGGCCCGCGCGACGAATCGCGGGACAGCTCCGAGGCGCGGCGGTCTGGTGAACGTGCGCCGCGCGCCGAGTCGCCGTACGCGGACGAGCAGGAGCCGTCCGCGCCGCGCGAGCGCTCGGCAGATGAAAGCGAGACAGGCAGTGAAGACGGCGACGGCGCCAAGCGTCGCCGTAGCCGGCGTGGCCGTCGAGGCGGCGGGCGTCGCCGTGCGGAAGGCAATGAGGAGGGCAGCGGCGAAGCGAGCAGCGAGGGCCCCAGCGCCGGCGGCAGCGAAGCAGGCGGAGAGAGCCGCCGCATCGGCCCCGAGGGAGCCGAGCGCAGCGAACCCTGACGGACGAGCCGTCAGCTCCAGCGGTCCTTGAGACGCTTGGCGGTGGACGGGCTGATCAGTCGGATCGCGAGGTAGCCAACGAAGCCTAGCACGGCGACCTTGAGCGCCAGGCCCGCCACCCAGAAGAGAAGCGTCACCAGCGGGCCCATGAGGCCGAAGACGAGCTTCAAGGCCACCAGTCCAAGCAGCGCGAGAGCGCCGACCGCGAAGATGGTGCGCAACATGTTCCGGGTCCCCGGGATGAGAAGGATTGCAGAGTTGACCATCGACTGAGGGCCCTACGCGCCCGGTGACTGCGCGGTTTCGCACCCGGTCGCGCAAGCGCTTAACCTTCATAAGGCTGGACAAAGGTTACGCCGTCTGGTTGGCGACTGTCCCCCGCACTACCTTGCCCTCGCGTCGTGTGTTGGCGCGGGACAACCTCATTCGCCGAGTTCTTTGCATGGCCGAGCAGCTTTACCAGATCATGGGACGGCACCGCCGGGATCCGCTCCCGGAGCGCAAGCCGTCGTGGCTCAAGGTGAAGGCGCCGGGCGGGCCCACGTACCTGCGGCTCACGCAGATGATGAAGGAGATGAATCTCCACACCGTCTGTCAGGAAGCGCACTGCCCCAACATCGGCGAGTGCTGGGAGCACGGCACGGCCACATTCATGATTCTGGGCGACGTGTGCACGCGCAACTGCGCGTACTGCGCGGTGTCACACGGACGCCCGCCTTCGTACGACATCGCTGAACCGTCGCGCGTCGGTGAGGCCGTGGCCAAGCTTGGCTTGCAGCACGCCGTCATCACGTCGGTCGATCGTGACGATCTTCCCGATTTCGGCGCCTACATCTTTGCCGAAACCATCCGGCAGATTCACCAGCGGTTGCCCGGCTGCTCCGTCGAAGTGCTCGTGCCTGACTTCCAGGGCAATGAAGATTCCATTCGCGCCGTGCTCGAGGCGCGTCCCGAGATCTACAATCACAACACCGAGACCGTGCCGCGTCTGTACAAGAAGGCGCGTCCCGGCGGACGCTACGAACGCGTCATGAACATCTTCCGCGTCGCCAAGCGCATCGCGCCGGATATTCCCACCAAGACCGGCATCATCCTTGGCATGGGCGAAACGAACGAAGAAGTGGTCGAAGTGATGAAGGACCTGCGCGCGGTGAACGTCGACATCCTCACGCTCGGCCAGTATCTGCGTCCGTCCGACGGACACATCGCACTCGACCGATTCGTCACGCCCGACGAGTTCGCCTGGTTCCGCACGATCGGCATGGACATGGGCTTCCGCCACGTGGAGAGTGGACCGCTGGTGCGGTCGAGCTACCACGCGTGGGAGCAGGTTCAGGCCGCCGGCGTCTGACGCACACGCACACGCACACGCACACGCACACGCGCGTCGCCTTCGCAACTGCGGGCAGCGTGCCCTCGCCTATTCCCCCACGCACATGAGCGCCACAAAGCCCAAGGCACGCCGGTCGTCGTCGGCCGCGAAAGCGGGCACCGACGACAGCGCCAAGTCGAAGCCGTCCGCGTCGAAGCCGTCCGCGTCGAAGTCATCGGCGTCCAAATCGCCCGACGATCGCAAGACCCTGCATCGCGAACTGCTGTACTCCATGCTGTTGCAGCGCCGCTTCGAAGAGCGCACCGCCGAGATGTACGCGATCGGTCGCATCGGCGGTTTCTGCCACCTGTACATCGGGCAGGAAGCGGTCAGCACCGGCTTCATCTCGCTGCTGCGCGACGACGACTACGTCATCACCACGTACCGCGACCACGGCCAGGCGCTGGCGCGCGGCATGACGCCGCGTGCGGTCATGTCTGAACTGTTCGGTCGCGTGGACGGATGCGTCGGCGGCAAGGGCGGTTCCATGCATCTCTTCGACAAGTCACTCGGCTTCCTTGGCGGACACGGCATCGTCGGTGGACACATTCCGATCGCCGCGGGTGTGGGCTTCGCGATCAAGTATCGCGGCGGCGACCAGGTCATCGTGTGCTTCATGGGCGAAGCGGCCGTGAACAACGGCGCGTTTCACGAGGCGCTCAACATGGCGGCGTTGTGGAAGCTGCCGTGCCTGTTTGTGATCGAGAACAATCGCTACGGCATGGGCACGGCGGTGGAACGCGCCTCGGCCATCAACGACATCTACAAGCGCGGCGCATCGTACGACATGCCGCGTGATGTCGTGGACGGACAGGATGTGTTCGCGGTGCGCGATGCGGCAGAAACGGCGATTGCGCGTGCGCGCACCGAGTCGATGCCCACGCTGCTCGAGCTTCGCACATACCGCTTCATGGGCCACTCTATGTCGGATGCCGTGAGCGGCACGTATCGCACGAAGGAAGAGCTCGAGAAGTATCTCAAGCGTGATCCCGTCGTGCTGATGCGCACGCGCATGGAAGAAGACGGCGACCTCACCGACGACGACTGGAATGCGATGGACGAGGAGATCAAGGCCATCGTCCAGGACGCGATCGATTTCGCGGAGAACAGTCCGGAACCCGCCCTCGACACACTCTTCGAGCACGTGCTCGTCGACACCACTTCGGACTGATCAACACATGCCTGTCATTACGTATCGTGAAGCGCTGAACCAGGCGCTCCGTGAGGAGATGTCGCGCGACGACCGTGTGTTCCTCATGGGCGAGGAAGTCGCGGTGTACCAGGGCGCGTACAAGGTGTCCAAGGGATTGCTGCAGGAGTTCGGTGAGATGCGCGTGGTGGACACGCCCATCACCGAGCTCGGTTTTGCGGGCGTCGGTGTGGGAGCGGCCATGGTCGGCCTGCGTCCGATCATCGAGTTCATGACGTGGAACTTCGCGCTGCTCGCGCTGGACCAGGTCGTGAATGCGGCGGCGAAGATGTTGTACATGACGAACGGGCAGTTCCCGATGTCCATGGTGTTTCGCGGCCCCAACGGATCGGCGCTGCAGCTCGCGGCGCAGCATTCGCAGGCGTGGGAATCGTGGCTCGCCCACATTCCAGGCCTCAAGGTTGTGGTGCCCGGCACTCCGTACGATGCCAAGGGGCTGCTCAAGGCCGCCATTCGTGATGACAATCCGGTGTGCTTTCTTGAAGGCGAAATGCTCTACAACACGAAGGGCGAAGTGCCAGACGAAGAGTATGTGATTCCCATCGGCAAGGCGGACCTCAAGCGCGAAGGCGATCACTGCACGCTGGTCACGCACGGGAAGATGGTGCTCGTGGCGCTGCAGGCGGCCGACGAACTCGCCAAGCAGGGTATTCGCTGCGACGTGGTCGACCTGCGCACGGTGCGCCCCATGGATGTGGACGCGATCGTCGCGTCGGTGAAGAAGACCAACCGCGCGGTCGTGGTCGAGGAAGGCTGGGAAATTTGCGGCATTGGCGCCCAGGTGGTGGACTATGTGCAGCGCCACTGCTTCGACTATCTCGATGCCCCAGTGCTGCGCGTGCATCAGGCCGACACGCCAATGCCATACGCCAAAGCGATTGAGAAGGCTGCCAAGCCCGACGTCCCCAAGACGATCGCGGCCGTGAAGCAAGTTATGTACATCGACGACTGACCCGGGCGCGATCATGGCAACGAAAGTGATGATGGAGGCGCTCTCGCCAACGATGGAAGAAGGGCGTCTGGCGAAGTGGCACAAGAACGAAGGTGATGCGATCGCATCGGGTGACGTGCTCGCCGAAGTCGAGACCGACAAGGCGATCATGGAGCTCGTCGCGCGCGGCGAAGGTGTGCTGCGCAAGCGACTCATCGGCGAGGATGCGACGGCGCCGGTGGGACAACTGATCGGCATCATCGCCGGTGCCGATGAAGACATCAGCGCACTGCTCGGCGGGGATTCCGGTGCGGCGAAGGCGGAGACGACTGACGCGCCCAAGCCAGATGCGAAGGACGAACCCAAGGCGGACGAGAAGCCGGAGGCAGAAGCCAGTGCGACTCCGGATGCCAGTCCGGATGCAAAGGCCGACGCGAAAACTGACTCGGCGCCGGCCGCCACGAGCGATGCGAGCGATGCGAGCGATGCAAGCGATGCAAGCGATGCAAGCGATGCGAGCGATGCGAGCGCATCACCTGCGTCCGGCGAAGCGCCAGGCGGATCACGCGACAGCGAAAGCGGCGATCGCGTGAAGGCCTCGCCGCTTGCACGACGCATGGCGAGTGAACAGGGTCTGTCGCTCAGCAACGTGCGCGGCAGCGGCCCCGGTGGTCGCGTCGTGCGGCGTGATGTGGAAGCAGCGGCCAGTCAGCCGGTCGCAGCGTCGAGTGCACCGGCCGCAGCGTCAGCGCCCGCCGCAGGCGCCGCGGGAGCGAAGCCGAGTGGTGCGGGTGCAGCACCCTCGGCCAAACCGGCAGGTAAACCGCCGGCGATCCCGCTCACTCCGGCGATGCAGATCGAGGGCGACGCGAAGGACGTCACGCTCACGCAGATGCGCAAGACCATCGCGCGTCGCCTGAGCGAGTCCATCGGTCCGGTGCCAACGTTCTACCTCACGTCGGAAATCGACATGACAACCGTTGGCGAGTTGCGCACACAGATGGCCGGCGCGGGCGATGCGTTCAAGGTGTCGGTGAACGACATCGTACTGAAGGCCACGGCTGTCGCGCTCGCGAAGCATCCCGAGTGCAACGCACACTGGCTCGGTGACAGCATTCGCTATCACGCGCGCGTGCACCTCGGCATGGCCGTGGCCACGGATGACGGACTGATTGTGCCTGTCATCCGCGACGCGGACCGCAAAGGACTCGGCGAGATCGGACGCGAAGCACGCGAGCTGGCCGGCCGCGCGCGCGAGCGCAAGCTCAAGCCTGAGGAGTACACGGGCTCGACGTTCTCGGTGAGCAACCTCGGCATGTTCGGTATCGATCAGTTCACCGCGATCATCAATCCGCCGGAGGTCGGCATCCTCGCGATCGGCTCGAGCGAAACCAAGCCGGTGTGGGTAGATGGCGCATTTGTGCCCAGACAGCGCATGCGCGTGACGATGAGCTGCGATCATCGCGTGATCGATGGCGCAGTCGGTGCGCGGTTTCTGCAGACGCTCCGGCATCTGCTGGAGAATCCGTTCCTGATGCTCTATTAGGTCCAGGTCCTGGATTGCAGGTCTAGCTCGCTGGATTGACGGAACACACAGCTGCTGGCAGGTTACGACATCTACCATTTTGTCCGTTTCCTGTCCGGCCACGGACCACCAGGACCGGTTTCCCCGTTGAGTGAGCTGCGATGAATCGGTTTTGTGATTTGCGTCACTCGGTGACGACGCCCTGGCTGTCCCGCCTGGTCGTGACGGCCGTGCTGTTCGGCGCCGTTGCCTGCGGCGGCGACAGCACTTCGCCCGAGGCGGTGACGACCGGTCGTTTGGTGCTCATGACCAGCGGCCTGCCCGCCTCGCTCAGGCCCAGCTTCACGATTGTCGATGCGGGAGGCGCGCGTGCGGTCTCGGGCACCGATACCGTGCGCAACCTCCAGCCTGGCGTCGTCACGATCACACCGGGCGAGCCCTCGGCTGCGGGTGTGGGGCGCTACCGCGCCTCCAGCCAGTCGTACACCGCCACCGTTCGCATCGGCGAAACGTCCTCGCAAGCCGTGTCGTACTCGGCGGCGCCCATTGTCTTCCTGCCGACCGTCGAGGGCTTGCCTCCCGGCTCGGTGGCAGCGCTTCGGCTGAATGGACCTGACGGCGGCCTGTACGCGGCGCTCTCCGGAGCATCATTCACCACATCGCTCGTGGGCACGTGGGCGATTGTCGGCGAACCGCTCAGCGCCAGCAACTTCTGGTGGACGCCTACCACGCCGAGCATCTCGCGAAACGTGCTGCCCGGCGATACGGTCGCCATCACGGTGCCGTTCACGGTCGCGAGCGGTGCAATCAACGTCGCCGCGATCGGTCTCTCCGAGCTGGTCGCGCCCACGATCACCGTTTCAAACGGCACGCGCACGTTCACGCGCGTCGGCCTTGGGGCGATCCCGGATGTGCCGCCCGGCACGTGGCAGATCACTGCGACGTCGGCCACAGCGAGCGGCCTGCGCTACTCACCCGCCGTCTCCCCGACGGTTGTCGAAGTGGCGCTGGGCGAGCTGGCCGATGCCAGGATCCCGTTCGTTTCGGAACCCGTCCTGGCCAACTTCTCCGTCGAAGGCGCGTATCTCACGCAGGCGGTGCAAACGTTCGACGGCAATGCGCCGCTCGTGGCAGGACGCGATGCGCTGCTACGCGTCTTCGCCCGCGCCACGGATCTGAACAACTGGCGTCCGCCGATGCGCGTCACGCTGTTTGCCAATGGCACGCCGCTCGAGACACTGAACGTCGCGTACGGTTCCGCAAGCATCGATACTGTGCTGAGTGAGGGCGTGCTCGCGCGCAGCTGGAACGTGCGAGTGCCCGGTGCGCTCATCGTGCCGGGCCTCAGTCTGCTTGTGCAGGCGGATCCCGATCGAACGGTCGCGGTGGACGGTGACCCGGACGACAACGTGTGGCCACGCGGCGGCATTCCTCGCGCGGTGAACGTCGCGCGCATGAATCCATGGCGCGTGGTGTTGGTGCCCGTCACCAACGCCCCGACAGGCCTCACCGGCGGCGTGACGGAGTCCAACAAGAACGAGTACCTCGAGCTGGCACGACAGCTTCTGCCTGTCGGTTCGGTGGAGGCCCGCGTGCGCGCCGTCTTCACGTCCAGTGTGGATACGCTGTCCTCCGGTGACGGGAACAACGCGTGGACGCGGCTGCTCAGCGAGATGAATGCGCTGCGCGCGGCGGAGGGCGTGCCAGGTGAATACTGGTACGGCGTCGTGAAAGTGAACTACTCGAGCGGCATTGCCGGATACGGTTACGTGCCCGGACGTACGGCAGTGGGCTGGGACTATCTGCCGAGTGGTGGACGTGTGGCTGCGCACGAATGGGGACACAACATGAGTCGTCCGCATGCGCCGTGCGGCAGCGTCGCGAGTGCGGACGCCAGCTTCCCGCACGCCGGCGGCGTGATCGGTTCATGGGGGTGGAATGCGAACAGCAACACGCTCGTCTCTCCCACGGCGACGGACCTGATGGGTTACTGCGGCAACCAGTGGATCAGCGCGTACAACTGGACGCGCATGTTCGACTACCGCGCGTCGTCGAGCACCGCGATGATTGCGCCGAGTGTTGCGGCGGCAGGGAATGCCGGCACGGAACGGCTGCTCGTGTGGGGCAGCATCACGGGAGGCGGCGTACAGGTGGAGCCGGCGTTTCTGGTAAGCGGAACCGGTGGCGCAGAGGAACCGATTCGCGATGGTGAACGCGTGGTAAACATCGAACTGCTCGATGCCTCCGGTCGTGTGCTGGTGTCGAAGCTCGCCGCCGCACCGCCGATCGATCACGTGTCGGACGGGTCACGCGCCTTCGCGGCCACGATTCCGCTCTCCAGCGTGCAGGCTGCGCAAATCGCGAACATTCGCGTGCGCGACGTGCGCTCGGCACTGGCTGTTGGTTCGCGTCAGCGCTCGGTGCAATCTGCCGTCGCCGCGGCGCAAGGTCGACAGGCGTCCTCGGCACTGCGCGCAACGCGCGAAGGCGCGGGCCGCTTGCGACTGGAATGGGATGTCGCGGCGTATCCTCGCGTGATGGTCCGTGATGCGACATCGGGTCGCATCATCGGCTTCGCGCGTCGCCCGGGTGCCATCGTGTCTGGCGCGCAGGGCGATGTCGAAATCGTGCTCAGCGACGGCGTGCGGTCGCGCGTCGAACGCCCGGACGCAATTCGGTAACGCGGCCGGGTGGCGGTGGGGCCACCCGTGGCGGGGCAACGCGCTAAGGCGCAACGCGCGAAGGAACGTTGAGCGCGGTTTGCTCACGCCGGCATCCGGGCAGCGCGAGCGCAGAGCGCGCAAAAACGCGAAGCCGCAAACGCGCAAAACTGCGATAGGGTAAACAGCCAGAGCTCCAGTCGTGCTTTGCGCGTTTGCGCGTTTGCGCGTTCGTGACCACTGCGCCCGTTGACGCGCACCACGCTCGCCCATCGTGAACGCCCCCCCCCGCATCCGTGCATAGCCGGCGCAGAGAGCGCGAAAACGCGAAATCGCAAACGCGCGAAAAGCTCTGCCCGGCTGCCCCCCCCC
>JBBQNT010000028.1:0-23724 GCA_038330215.1 Gemmatimonadales bacterium | reverse complement strand
AAGCCCGCGCGCGTCTGTCCGCAGCGCTGGCAGGTAATTTCTGGCATGGGGCGAACTCCTCGAAGAAATCGGCGCCGACGTTTGGTGACCGCGTCGTGTACGGCGTCAATTTAGCACCGGCGCGCGCTCATCGCGCTCTGAGGGCGCCAAGAGGAGAATCCCGACCACAGATTGCGGAGACGGGCTTCGCCGATGATTTCCCGCGACGCCGTATCGGCGACGACCTACGGTGACAGCTGCACGCGCAGCGGCGCCACGGGCGGCGCGGTCGTGTCGTCGGGCGCGACCCAGATGAACGATACGGTGTGTCGGCCTGCGGACAGAATCGGCGAGATGCTGATCGCCTGCGACGTCCAGGGCACGAGCTGACCGTCCGCAGTCATGACTCGCCACGGCGCGCCGCCCGGCGCAACGGTGCGCGGCTCGAGCATCAATACGCCGTTCACATTGCTGCGCACCTCCACGGTGCTGATCCACGCCCTCTCCGCCCGCAGGACGTTGCCGCTTGACGGAACCAAACCCGCCTGCTCGGCGGTGAGCCGCTGCTGTGACAGAAAAGCCGCGTGCGTGACGGTGCCTACTGCAGCACGAACCGTGTGGCGCGTGGAGTGCGTCGCCGACACTGTGGCCTGCGCGCCGCTCGTTCGTGGCACCAATGCAACGACGACGAGGCCGAGCGCAACGCCCCGCACGACAGACCCGATCCCAGACCTTACGCCAGCCCGCACAGCGCACCGTGCGATCCCGCGCACGTGCGTGGGAGTGAATAGCGGCTTTGGCGCGAGGACGGCGCGAGACGGGAGGACGCAGCTCATGCCGATGCGTATCGGCAGGTCGCATGCCGAAGTTGAATCCCGGTTGCGGCGTCGCGTCGATCAGCGCCGCTTCTGTGACGGTGCGGCTCATGCGGCGGTGCATTCGCCGTGGTTTGTGCTGCGCCGTGCGCCGCTTTGCTACGGCGCCGTGATGCTGAACGTCAGCGGCAAACTGTAGCTGCCCGGCGGATCCGTCGCGTATCGCCAGTGCACACGAAGGCAGAGCTGGCGCACGATGTCACTGGCCGCTCCAGCCGTCTGCATAATCACACGCGGCGTGGCCTGCTGCACCGCGAGGGGACTGTCGCTGAGTGGCAGCATCGATACGCCTGAACAGACGTTGAGCGACGCCGACACGCCAAGCGACACATCGGAGGCGGGCTTGGGCGCGGGACCGCTGAACTGTGAAGCATTCACGAGTGTTACCGCAATCGCGCGAGTGGCCGACGCATGCAGCGACGGACCCACTACGACGATACCGGTATCGTTGGCCGCGCGAAAGAGCGGGTCCGGTGCGGCAATGGATGCATCTGCAATGTCTGTGGCGCTCCGGCTGAGCGTGAGCTGCGCATTCGGGGCCAGCTGGAGGGTCGTGGTCAGTGTGACCGTGCATGTGGTCGTCTGACGTGCGCCCGGATTCTGCGCGGAGCATGAGGCCTGTGCACCGAGCGACGCCGCAACGCACGACGTGCCGACCAGCATGCCGACCACGAGAAGCACGGCCGCTCTCACGGCTGCCGCACGAGTCGGAATGAGCCCGACACGAGTGAGCCGCCGAACAGCCCGTTGTCGATCCATGTGCCGGATGCACTGTCACCCTCGGCGCGGCCGACATGCCGAATCACCGCGCCGTCGAGCGTTGCTTCGAACTCGAGCGTGCCATCCCCCCTCCGGCCGGCCACCAGCCCGCGCACACGCTCGGCCTGCCCGAGCGCATCGGTGCGACGCACATCGAGCGAGCCCTCGAACTTGTCTCCGGTCTGACGCGTGACGACGAGCACGCCGTCCAACTGCAGCACATTCGGGATGCGCTGCGATCCGCGGTATTGCCACACTTCGCTCACCTGCTCGGGCGAAGTGAACGACGACGTGCACCCGCCAGCGAACAGCGCGAGCAGCAGCGTGCCAATGCACCACGTGTGCGATCGCATCAGCGCGAACCTTCGCTGGTTTCGCGCCGCACTGGTTCGGCGCGAAAGAGCCGCACGCGCCGAGGGCCGAGCAGCACGCGTACAATCTGCGTGTCTCGCTGTCCAGCGAGCGTGAACGATGGCGCCACTCCCTGAACGGAAAGCGGCTCACTGGCTGCGGATCCGTCCACTTCCAGCTGATACACGCCGCTCGGCAGCGCCTCGAACACGGCACGCCCATCGGGCAGTACGCGCGCGATGTGACGTCGGCCCGTCGCATCACGTGCGGCCACGCTCACACCGGCCCATGAAAGGGGGAGACGGCTGGTGGTGGAATCGGCCGCGAGCTCAAGACGCACTTCCACGCTGCCCACGGGCACCACCGCGATGTCTGAGCCGGTTGTGGACGCGCCCACCGCCGCAAGCGTGTGCTGCGGGGCGATCATCAGTCCGAACGGCAGCGAGCGTTCATCGATCACAGGCACTCCACCACCGGTGCGCGTGAGACGATACGTCCCACCCTGATCGGTGACCATCACATCGGCACCAACGCGCACGATCACGCCGGCCAGGCCGCGTTCCCCGCCATCGCGCACACCGTTGCCGTTGAGATCCTCGAACACCACGCCGGTGCCGCGTCCGCCACGAAGAAAACCGGGCGCGCCGAAAGACCGCTCGATGCGCAGCGCCGTACTCCAGCCCGACGCGCCACGCACGCCCACGAACGGATTGCGTTCGAAGTCGAGACGCAGGTACGTCGCGAACGGCAGTGACGATGCAAGTCCCACACGCTGCGTCACCACGGCGCTGCCGGTTGAAAGGCTGGTGCTGCGCCCCACCGCCGCACTCACATGTACGCGTCCGTCCAGATACGGCACGGCCAATCGTTCCGCGCGCAACACGACATCGTGCTGCCCATCGGAGATGGCCGCCGCGCCCATGCGTCGCTGCAGCGACGAGTACACGTCGAACACACCGTGTGCCATCGGCCATAGCAGTTGCGCCGTCCAGTTGAGCTGACTTTCATCGAGCGCGGTGGGCGCGACGTCGGTGAACTGAAGGTCACGGAGTGCGTGCGTGTACGACGCGCTGCTCGTTGCGGTGATGGCCGCGATGCGCGCCGACGTGAAGAGGCCGAGCACCTGCGACATCGTGGACATCTGCGTCGACACATTGCCGCTTTCGGACTGGCTCAGTCGCGCTTCGATGCCAAGACTCGCCGTCTGGCCCAGCCGCCACTGCGGCAGCACAGCCACCCCACGCGTCTCCTGGCGCGATGCGTACCGGGAGCCTGCCGCGGGGAAGTCACCAGTCGCGTTGCTGTCACCGTATGCGCGTTCACCGTCGTCGCGATCGGCGGCGTAGTAGCCCACGAACCCGATACGGGTGGTGCCGAGTCGTTGTGTACCGGTGACGGTGACATCGGATTGAGCGCGGGCAAAGGCGCGACTGCCACCGGGCACGTATGCCGCGCGCACCCGCCAGTCGCGATCATCGCTGCGATTTGCGAACTCGGCCGACGCGCCGGCACCGGCGTCGCCCAGCCAGTTGCGCCAGGCCAGCTCGCCGCGCGCAGTGAAGCCATCGCGCGGCCTGCGATCGACGCCCAGTGTGATCGCGTCGAGCTGCGCGCGCATCAGCAACGGGTCACGCAAATGACTGATCGTAGACGTCCACGCGAGTCCGTTGCGCACCGTTCCAAGACGCGCGCCCGCCAGTACACCGCCATAGCGGGTGGCGAGTTGTGCCGTCCCGTCGCTCAGCGTGCCGGCATCGAGTGCATAGGGTCGCGCCAGCAATGCCGAGAACTGCCAGGTGGAGTCGTTGTACGACGCCGAAACGCCGCGACCGTTCCGCACCATTCCGGCGAGGTCGCCAAGGTCTGCTACCGCGTTGCCGACATCCAGCCGCCAGCGCGGATGCAGGAGCGCAAGGGACGGAAACAGTTGCCCGCCGCCAATGCGCGACAAGCCCGGTGTGCCGAAGACCGCGCGCTGCGTCCACGTCGCGCTGATGCTCACGCTTCCCGCCAGCGGCCCAGACAACGTGAACGCCCAACTGTCCATCAGCGGCTGTCCGGGCTGCTGCGCGGCACTGTAGCTGACGCCGAGCGCCGGACCAAACGCAGACGCCGAGTTGGCGCGCAGGACTTCAACGGGAAGCACGAGTGTGCGCTGCTGTTCATCAGCGACGACGGATTGTTCGCTGCCCCGGATCGCGTGAATGATCACGTTGCTCGTACCGAGCTGCTCCGAGGGCGCGGTGAGTTCGACGTCGCGGGCCAACACGACGCCGGGCGCTAGCACAATGGGTTTGTCGTCTCGCACACGTCCGCGCCAGCGCTCGGGCACGGCTAGCGAAAGCCGCACGGTGTCTTCAATGTTGCCCGCGTTGGTGATCACCAGGCGCACAGTGGTGCGGCGACCCTGCACCGCGTGCGTGAGCGGCGCGGCGCTTAGCACGCTGATGGCATGCACGGCGTCCACCAGCACTTCCACCGGCACGATGACCGTAGACCCGTCGCGCGGATCGACGTATCGGACCTCGGCCACGCGCAGCCGACCGGCCAGCGATTGGCTCGGCACCGATACCGACAGCAGTACGCGACCATCTGCCGAGCGCACGTAGCCGTCGCGCGGTCCGTTGACGGCTGCACCCGGCGCGCGCACTACGCTGAATGCGATGGAATCGAGCTGACGAAGCTCCGCTGGCACGGCCACGCCTACGAGCTGCACGGAGCGTGGTGCAGCGGTGACGTACTCTGTGGCCGCTACGCGAATGCGCGTTGCCACGTTGGGCGCTGCACCATCGCGCGTAACGCCATCGCGCGTGAGGCCATCGCGCGTGACCCAATCGCGCGTGACCCCATCGCGCCCTGTACGCGCGTCTGCCGCCCGGGCCTCGCCCGTCATGAGGCTGGCGCGCAGTAGCGCCATGGTATCAGTGACGACCGTGAGCTCGATGGGAATAATGATGCGTTCACCTCGCCCATCGGCGGACCAGAAGCGCAGGTCGCCCACGCGGTGCACGCCGCCCTTCAGCCGCGCCGGAACGCGCACGCCCACGGGCACAGTCGCGTCGTCCGACATGAACGTGCCATCGCCCGCACCGCTGAGTGCATCGCTCAGCGCGCGATTGAGATGGAACGACACCGAGTCGCGACGGTGCAAGGTGGTGGGAATGGGAAGCGCCAGCATTGCGCGCTCGCCGGCTCGCAGTCGCACGTGAACGGTGGGCGCAACGCGGATCGGCATAGACGCATTCGCGGCGATGCCCGCTGTCGCGCGCCGCGTTGCGTAGTCGGCTGTGTTGCGCGATATGCTTCGCGCTACGCTTCGCGATACGCTGCCCGATGCGTCTCGCATCGCCGGCTCGTGCTCATTGCCCACCCCGACGTTGCTCTCGGCCTGCGCTTGCACCGACTGCATGGCCGCTACACTCACGCAAGCGAGTATGCAAACCGACAGCACACCACGTCGCACGTAGATCACGGCCGATACACCGACAGCGTGAGCGCGATGCTGCTCGTCGAGACGCTTGGCGCCGGATCGTTCCAGTCGAGGCGCACACGGAACCACAGCGTGCCTGACCATGGATCGTTCAGCGTGAGCGGAATCACCGTACGTGATTCGACCTCGGAGTCGATGAGTGTCAGCGCTCGCCATGTCCCATTGCTGTTGCTGCGCCATTCGATGTCGCCGCAAATCTTGACGCCGGTAACGCCACTGCAGCGCAACAGAACTGTGGTGATGCGCGTGGACGACTGGCCCGCACGGTCAACCGTGAACGCGACCGCTACAGAATCGGTCACCGGACCGGTGGCACTTGAAGGCCACGAGGTGTAGTTCGAGACAGTGGGCGTCGGGAAGGCGAACGAGCCCGCAGAGAGCAGAAAGTCGGTGCCTTGCGCCGCTGCCGACGCTGGCGGCGTCACCGAGAGCAGCGCGCAAAGCGCCGTCAGCGCCCGACCAATGCGGAGTACTGCATGCGCGCGCGGTCCCACTCAGCGAACCTCGTACTCCAACTGGCCGGCCACGATCTCGCTGCCACCGTAGTCGAGCAAGGCGAGCAACACGTACCGTCCCTTTGGAAGCGTGGGCACGGCGCTCCGGATCACGCGGCGCTGCGAGGGAAGCACGGGAAACGACTCGAGTTCGGCGCGGTGCGCCACCGAGTTGTCCACGCGACGCACTTCGACAGACGCTCGCACCTGGAGCTGCACCTCGCCGGCGTTCCGAAAGGTGACGCCAAGTGAGTCTTTCGCATTCGGGGCGATCTGCATGGCCTCGATGAAGCCATCGCGGCGCGCGGCCGGTGATTCACCGTAGACCTTGATGCCCGTGCGCACGTTGTAGCTCAACTGGCGTCCACCGGATTCCTGCGACGCGCGATTCTCGATGAAAACAATCGACCAGCAGTTGGCGGCGTTCGCCGTCGTACCCGCGACCGGCGTGAGCGAGAGTCGCACGTTTGCGGACTCACCGGGTTCCAGCACTATCGACTTCGGGAATACCTCGAGCGCACCAGCGCAACTCCGCGAATGCGTACCAGCCGGCATGAAGCGGTTGACTCCCTGCTCGTCCCGCTCCCAGTCCTCAATGGTGACCACCGCCTGCACGCGCTTGGCGGCATCGTTGCGCACGTTGACCATGCGCACGTCAGACGCACCCGACGCGGTCATGTGTACCTCGAGCGCGTTCACGGTGAGCTGGCCATGCGAGTCGCGCGCGACGAGCGTGAGCAGTGCGCATGAGAGCGCGGTGAGCCACCAACGGGCAGCGAAGTGGGCGTTCATGGGAGGGATATGATCACGGTGGGCACCCGGTCCTCAAGTTCTCGCACGAGGTGCCGAGACTAGAGACCGGAGTTTGTGGCGGGTGTGGCGCGACGTCAGCAGATAGACGCCCATATGCCAGCGCGGTAACGGTTCGGGAAGGGCGCATCCCGATGTGACGACCAGTTCCGCACCAGTGACGGCGCTTGATTTGGCGCCGCGCCCGCTGCAAAGGCGGAAGGGGAGCCGGCCGCATGCGCCGACTCCCCTTGTCATTCGTGAGCTGCACTGCTGCATGCGATACCGCACGCAAACCTGCGCAACGCTGATTACGGCGCCGCGATGGTCAAGTCGAGCGGCAGATCGTAGTCGCCCGGCTCATCCGTCGCGTAGTTCCACTGGATGTTGAAGCAGAGTTGCTGCCTGGGCGCGCTGCCTCGCGCGCCGCTATAAAGCGTGGACGGCGCGAGGGCCACAGCGGTGAAGCCCGTCGTGGCGCCGCAGCCCGTGGTGGCGGGCACCACGAGATAGCGCACATCGCCGGCATTCTTGTTGCCCGTGGGCCCGAACGTGGCGGTGGTCGCCTCGATCGACACGGTATAGGCAACGTTCCCGCGCGAGTCGAACAACGGACCCGCGACAAACTGCGTGCTGTCGAACTGCAGCGCGGTGATGCTGCCAAGATTCGTCTCGTTGTTCTCGAGCGTGAGGTTCACGAGCGTGGGCACGACAGCGCGCAGCGTGTGCACGCAGACGCTGCCGGATGTTCCATTGCAGGATGGACCGGTGAGCGGAGCCTGCGCCTGTACTGAGGGTGCGACCATGAGGCCAAGCGCGAATACGCCGGCAGCGATTGCGGAACGACGGAACATGCGATGCATCTCCAGGAGGGATTTTGGACGGATCCGAGGCGGGCCCTGACGGATTTTCAGCGAAACGCTCAAGTTCCTGCAGCGTGCGGCCGAGACTCCTCAGGGAAGTGGTGTCCGTGTGTGCCCTATGACGCGAACGCCGCGCCCGAAGTAACGGACGCGGCGCTCATTTCGGCATAGTGACAACCATGCCGGTGACGTGACGGGCTCTTGCTACAACGCCTTCACTTCCGCCACGAGTTTGCTGAGCGACGACTTCGCATCACCGAAGAGCATGTTCGTCTTCTCGTCGAAGAACAGTTCGTTCTCGATGCCCGCAAAGCCGGGATTCATGCCGCGCTTGAGCACGATGATGTTGCGCGCCTCGCTGACGTTCAGAATCGGCATGCCATAAATCGGCGAGGCCTTGTCGTTCTTCGCCGCGGGATTCACCACGTCGTTGGCGCCGATCACGACCGCGACATCGGTCTCCGCGAACTGGTCGTTGATCTCATCCATGTCGTAGAGCTTGTCGTACGGCACGTTGGCCTCGGCCAGCAGCACGTTCATGTGACCAGGCATGCGGCCAGCGACGGGGTGAATCGCATACTTCACCTCGCCGCCGTTCTTCTCGATCAGCTCCGCGAGCTCGCGTACCTGATGCTGCGCCTGTGCGACGGCCATGCCGTACCCCGGTACGAACACCACGCGTCCAGCATAGGCGAGCTGCATGGCCGCGTCTTCGACGCTGATGCTCTTGGCCACCAAGCCTTCGCTCGTCTTGCTGCTTGAGGTGACGGCGCTGCCGAAGGCACCGAAGAGCACGTTGCCGAACGACCGGTTCATCGCCTTTGACATGATGATCGATAGAATGAACCCAGAGGCGCCGTCGAGCGCACCCGCGATGATCAGCACATCGTTGTCGATCGCGAAACCGGTGGCGGACGCGGCGAGACCCGCGTACGAGTTGAGCAGCGACACGACCACGGGCATGTCGGCACCGCCGATGGGCAGCACCATCAGTACGCCAATCGCAAATCCGACCGCGAGCATGACGTAGAACACGCGCACGTCGAACGGATTGAAGATCAGCCATGCGAAGCAGCCCAACGCAGACGCGAACAGCGCCAGGTTGAACAGGTTCTGCCCCTTGAACGTGATCGGACGGCCGGTGATGAACTCCTGCAGCTTGCCGAACGCCATGAAGCTGCCGGTCACCGTCAGCGATCCGAACAGCACCTCGAACCCGATCGCCGCCATCTTGAACCGCTCAATGCCTTCGGCGCCGGGAATCTGAATCGAGTGGTAGTACTCGCCCACACCAACCAGCGTGGCCGCGAGCGCGCCGAACATGTGTGAAAAGGCGATGCGCTGCGGCATGGCCGTCATGGGCACAAACTTGCCCAGCGGGTAGCCGAGCACCGTGCCGAGCACGAGTCCGCCCAGGATCCACGAATACGTGAGGATCTCGGAGTGGAGCAGTGTACCGACAATGGCGAAGAACATGCCGAGCGCCGCGAGCTGCATGCCGCGGCGCGCCTGGTCGGGCTTGGTGAGGGAACGCAGGCCAAGAATGAACAGCACCGACGATACAAGATACGTCAGTTGCACCATCAGCTCGCGTCCCGCCATCGCGTCGAGTGACGCGCCGGAGGGACTGTTGATGAGCAGGTACGCGGCGGCCGCCGCTGTGGGCAGGCCGGCGATGAAAAGAAGCAGGCTCACGCGGCCCCGCCAGCGCCCGTGGTGTCCTGCGGGCCAGCAGGCTTCGCGTCAGCGCGCTTGAACATGCTGAGCATGCGATCGGTGATGATGAAGCCGCCCACCACGTTCGTCATTGCACACACCACGGCAATGAAGCCCAGGATCGTGGCGACGCGCCCGTATTGTCCGCCCGCGAGTACGATGCTGCCCACCAGCGAGATGCCGCTGATGGCATTTGTCGCCGCCATGAGCGGCGTGTGCAGGAGAGGCGGCACCTTGGTGATCACCAAAAAGCCGACGAAGCCGGCGAGGATGAACACGTAGAGCTGAATGATCTGTGTTGCGGTCATGGCAGCGGTCCGGGAGAGGGGGCGAGTGCAGCGCTCAGCGCCGCACCACACCCGCGTGGGCGACGGTCATCGCGCCGGTGATTTCATCGTCGACGTCCACGTTGAGCGCACCATCCTTCTCGAGATGCTGCAGCAGCGTGAGCATGTTGCGGCTGTACATCTGGCTCGCGTGCAACGGCTGCGTGGCGGGCAGGTTGCGCGCGCCGATGATCGACACCGGTCCTTCCATCACGGTCTCGCCCAGCACGGTGAGTTCGCAGTTGCCGCCCGTCTCGGCGGCGAGGTCCACGATCACCGAACCGGGTCGCATGCCACGCACCATCTCGGCCGTCACCAGCCGTGGCGCGGCGCGTCCAGGAATCTGCGCGGTGGCAATGACGAGATCCTGATCGACAATGTGCCGCCCGATCGCGGCCAGCGTGCGTTCCTGCTCGTCATCACTCTGCGCCTTGGCATAGCCGCCCTTGTCTTCGGCGCCGGCGCTCACGAGGTCCGTAGCCACGAACTTCGCGCCCAGGGACTGCACCTGCTCGCGTGCCGCCGCTCGCACATCGAACGCGCTCACTTGTGCGCCGAGCCGTCGTGCGGTCGCAATCGCCTGCAGTCCTGCGACACCCGCGCCGATCACGAACGCCTTGGCCGGTTGAATGGAGCCGGCGGCGGTGGTAAGCGACGGCAAGAAACGCGGCAACAACGCTGCGGCGAGCAGCACGGCCTTGTAGCCCGACACGGTCGCCTGGGACGACAGCACATCCATGCTTTGCGCACGGGTGATGCGCGGCACCAGCTCCATGGCCAGCACGGATACGCGGCGCGCATTCAGCGCCTCGACCAGTGGCCCTGAGGACGACGGCTGCAGCATGCACGCGACCGCAACGCCTTCGGGGAGCAGCGCGACTTCGGCGTCGGACGGTCGCTGCACTTTGACGACGATGTGCGCGGCGGACACGGTGGCACCGAACCCGTCAGCGAGCGCCGCGCCGGCCTTCTCGTATTGCTCGTCGGGGAAGTACGCGGACGAACCGGCGCCGCGCTCGACCGTGACCTCGTGGCCGGCCTTGACGAGCTTGGACACGCTGTCCGGTACGAGCGCGACGCGCCGTTCATGCTCTTCCGTCTCCCTGGGAACAGCGATGTGCATAACGTCGAGTGCAATGAGTGAGCGGCGCACGAAGTCGCGCGACGCGAATCAGACCATCTGCCCATTCCGAGCATGGACGTACAGAACTCGGCGAACCAGCGTACACGAACGTGGAGCGAAACTACGTCACCCCTCTCGCAGCGTAAACCCGTCCCTCACCAACGCACGAGCTGACGCCCCACACCTGTCTCAGGCGCGCAGCGCGTCGCTGTGCACCACCACATCTCGGGTGGCCGGGTCGAGCGACAGCCGGACCAGCCCGCGAGCGAGTTGATGCCCGGTGATCGACGACCACCGGTTCCGCAGGGTTCGTGCGCCCAGCAGCCCCGCAACTGAGAGCGCCGCATCGCCCAACCGCGCGCTCCATCGCTCGACCGGTCGGTTCTCATCTCGGTCGTCGCCCGTGACGAACGCCGGGCGTGCAATGACGTAATGCAATCCGGAAGCGCGAAGTTCGCGCTCGATGCGAGCTCGCACCGCGAGATAGGCGCTTCGTGAATCGGGGGAGACTCCGGCCGCCGACAGATACACGAACAGCGGTCCGCCTGGCAGCTCCGCGGCCGATTGCAGCAGCATGGCGGTCAGGCCGTAGTCCACGGCTTCGTAGTCAGATGGCGGGCCGCCGGATCGCGCGGCGCTGTCGGCACGGGCGCGGGTGGTGCCCAGCAATGCGAAGACGACCGTGGGCGACAGTTCCGTCAGGCGTCGCTGCATCGGGGCGACATCCCATGCGGTGGTGTCCACACGAGCACCCTGTTTGGCGAAGCGATCGCTCCACTCGACGAGCCGGGACGAATCCGGTCGCACATGGGCCCACGTTTCCACGCCGCGCGCGCAGAGCTCCGCCACCACCGACCGACCCACGTATCCGGTCGCGCCCGCAACGAACGCGCGCGTCACGTCGGATCGCCGGCATGCTTGGCGAGCCAGTCAGCCGTTTCCTGAAAGACAATGTCTTTTTCGTAGTCCACGGTCATGATGTGGCCGGATCGCTCGAGCAGGCGAAAGCGCCGGTCACGGCTCTGCAGTTGCCGCCAGTTCCGCAGCGTATCGTTTAGTGGCACGCGACTGTCGTTGCGGGCTGCCATGTAGAGCGTAGGCACGAGAATATCCGGCACGGACTCGCGAGCGATCAGCGTAACGTCTTGCAACTCGTCGAGCAGATGACCAGAGATCACGCCGATGCCCAAAGTCGCGGGTCGCGCATCAGGATCGAATATCGACATTGTGCGGCCAGTACTCCGACGAAAAGGCGCCAGTGGTCCTGATAGCCGCAGCAACGGAGAGAATCGGCGAATTCGGTCGGGTATGCTCAGGTACGGCGACAACATGACCAGCGAATTCAGGTCGTCACGTTCGGCGGCGACAATTGCACACAGCGCCGCGCCCATGGAAAGGCCGACCAGTGACACGTGCTCGTAGCTTCGACGAAGCCGGGCCACCTGATCGCGAGTGTATCCGATCCAGTCGTGAGCGCGCCCAAGGCCAAACTCCGCCATGCTGCGACCGTGGCCAGGCAACAGCGGCACTTCCACCGTCCAGCCCTTGTCGTGCAGGGTATGCGCCAGCTCTCGCACCGACTGTGGCGTGTCGCCGAAGCCGTGCAGCACCATCACCGCGTGTGACTTGCTGCCGAGCAGCGTTTCCGGCTCCGCTCCCTGCACAATGCCATTCGGGCCGAGCGGAAGTCGGCGAGCGATTTCCCTCTCGAGACGGCGTGCCCTGACATTTTCTCTCACCAGCAAGGCGACGATCCCGACCGCGACCGACGCCGCGATCGAAACCGCCAGACGGTCAGTACCGCGCGACCGACGCATCGACCTTCAGACTCCAGGCATCGATGCCACCTTCGAGGTTCGCGACATTGCCGAAGCCCTGAGAGCGCAGGAACTGCGACGCCGACGCGCTGCGCCCTCCGTGATGACAGTAGACGACGTACTCGGCCTCCGGATCGAGCGTGCCCACGTTCTCCTCGAGTTGGGCGAGCGGAATGAGCACCGCATCGGGGAGCTTCGCCCGGTCGTACTCCCAGCGCTCACGCACGTCGAGCAGAATGGGCGGGTTTGGCTGGTCCAGGCGCGTCTTGAGCGCGGTGGGGTCGAGATCGGTCATGTATGCCTCCTGGCAAGGTTCGGGCGGAAGTTCAGACTGGTTATCAAGTTACTGCGCGACCAGCGCCCCGCGGGCTCGAGCGATCGAGGCCGTGGCCGCGCGAAACGCTGCGCTCAGGTCATCGATTTCCGTTTTCGCGAGTGCCGCATCGCCCGCGCGCACCGCCTCGTTCACGCCCGGAAAGCTCATGGTGGAGTAGCCATTGTCCACATCGGCCGCATACACCAGGGAACGCCACCACGGTCGTCCCATCAGCCCACTCGGACGCGTCAGCTCGCGCTCCACCGTGCGAAGCGCGGCATTCGTTCGTTCGCGCACGAGCCTGGGCGCGGGCGACGTGAGCCGCTCGTCGCGCTGCTGCGCGAACTGCAGCGCCTCATGTTCCATACTGTCGATCGCGTCGGCCAACGGACGTACAAGAGTGCTGTCCCAGCCGTTTCGAACGAGACCGCGGGTCACAAGCGGCACGTAGCGTTGCATCGTTCGCGCGTACTCGACGTAGTCGTATGGGTGGATGTCGGCGTTGGCCAGACGCAACGCCATGGCCGCCCCGATGCGCGCGGCCGTCGCATGGAACAGAAAGCCCGGGTCTCCCCACGTGCGCATCCACTCATGCGTGTCGTACGCCGAGTGATAGATGCCCGACGGTCCGCCAAAGCCCCAGTCAGCGTGCGGGATGCCCAGATGATTGTAGAAGCCGGCGAAGTCCGACCCGCCACCGGGATCGCCCATAGCCGGTTCGGCGTCAGGATTGGTAGTCCCGGTGCCAGCGCGCCACACGTCGTAGACCATGCCGCGGCCACGCGGATCGGGCACTCGCTGCACCACGGAACGCAGGGTGGACCTGAGCGACGGACTGCCGCCGGCGCCGAACGACGGCCCCTGCGCCGTTACGTCCTGGTTGAGATACGCGATGCCGCCGCGCAGCAGCTTGAGTGAATCATCTTCGACGTATTCGGTGGACCCGATGAGTCCCCACTCCTCGGCGTCCCACGTGGCGAACACAATGGTGCGTCGCGGCCGCTCCCCGCGCCGCGCGAGTTCACTGAGCGCGTGCGCGGCTTCGAGCACACTCACGGTGCCGCTCACGTTGTCGGCGGCCCCGGCGCCCCAGCCATCGCGATGCGCACCGATGTACACGTACTCGTCAGGAAACTCGGTGCCCTGCAAAATGCCGAGCGTATTCCAGATCGTCTTGTAGCCCTTCTGCTCTCCGTCGGTTTCGACCGTGAGCTTCACGCGAACCGGTCCCGGGCCGATGTGGTAGCGCAGCGGCAGGCCGCCCTGCCAGTTGGCGGGAATATCGGTGCCGCGCAGTTCACGGAGAATCAGCTCGGCGTTCTGCGCGCTGAGCGGAACGACCGGAATACGCGGCACGGCCGTCTGCTCGAGCGGAACGCGATCCGCCCCCGCGACGCTCGCGTAGCCAGGCGTCGTGGGATCTCCGATGCCGTTGAACACACTGCCACGCTGCACACCGGTGGTGGGGCGCATCGGACCTTCGGGATACACATCGCCGCGCGCGAAGCCATCGTCGAGCGGATCGGTATAAATGAACACGCCGACGGCACCGCGCTTCTCCGCCTCGCGCGCCTTGATGCCGCGGAAGCTCCGTCCATAGCGCGCGAGCACCACCTTGCCCTTAACGGACACGCCGAGCGAATCGAGCACGGCGTAGTCCTCGATGAGGCCGAAGTTCACGAAGACGACTTCGCCTTCCGCCGTGCCCGCTGCACTGTAGCCGTTCGCGGGAGCATACTGCGGCATGGTGGTCGTGGAGTCGCCGCGGATCGGCGGCTCCTGCAAGCTCAGCTCGATCGTATCGCGACCATAGCGCCAGGCGCGCACGGAGGTGGCGTGCGGCAACCACACCTCGTAGGCGCGCACTTCGGTTTCCAAGCCCATGCGCTTCATGGCGTTGATCACGTAGTCGCGCGTACGTGCCTGCGCGTCGGTGCCAGCCACGTGCGGCTCGGCCGACAAGGCGCGCGCATGTTCCCGTGCACGCACCGGACTTGGTGTGCCGATCGCCTCGCGTTCGAGTCTCGATTGCTCGCGGCTCGACGCTGGCGAAAAGCCCGGCAGCGGCGCGCCGAGCCGCGTGTCGGTCTGGGCGGACGCGTCGCCCGCTGCTAGCGCGCTCAGCGAGGCGAGGGCGGTCAGGGCGAGGGCCATGCGCGAAGCACGGCGTACGAAAATCGTGGAGGGCGTGGTCATGTCGCAGCTTCGCGCTCACGCGCCCCGTGAGCAAGAGGGCATTCGACTCCGGCATGACCACTCGAAGCAACTAGGTATGATCGAACTCCTCGAGCGCGCGCACGAGCGCCTGCTGCAGCCGGGCTTCCGCGTCGCCCGCGAGACCGATGGCCGGCGAAAGCGCGGTGAACTGTCGCAGCATTTCATCCTCGACGAGCGACGCATTCGGCTCCCGAACGCCCAGCGCCTGCAGTTGCAGGTGGGCCAGCTCCTCGAGCAGCGCCGTGGTATCCGTCTCGAGTGCAGCGAGCTGGGGCAAGGTGGGACGCAACGTCGCGGCCGGAGACGGTTCGCGTCGCCGACGTGGCACCTCGAAGAGCGCGCGCACCGGTGCGAGTCGCACCACGAACGCCCCCGCCGTGTGTTCATGGAACGCACTGATCACGTTCCTGCGACGCAGCGATGGCATGAGCTTGGCCACCGCCTCCCTTACCGGACTTACCCCGCCGATGCTGCGCAGGCCACGCCCCGTAATGATCAGCACTTCCTCCGCGCCATCGACCTGCTGCTGACGCAGCCACTGTTCCGCGCGCGCAACGGCGTCGGCCACCGTGGGCTGCTGCGCCCGGAGATTGAGCGTTCGCCGCGCGCCAAAGCGCACTTCGTCAAAGGCTTGCTGAATGGGCGCCGCGGGTTTCCTGGGCGAGGCCATGGCGCGCGAGGGTGCGAGGGGTGTCGAGAGGAAAACGTGAGCGACGCGTGCACTCAGGGACGGCTTGACGTGTTCGGCGCGACCGACGGGTTCGCGCGTCGCGACGTGCCCAATGTACCCCGCGCGAGGTCACCGCCCAACGCCTCCCGCAGCGCGCGTCCGTCAATGGGTTCCGTCGGCACAATGCCCAGCGCCTCGGCGAGCGTAGGCGCCACGTCTACGGTGCGCGCACGCACGTCGTATCGCCCGGTGGTGAACGACGGCCCAAGGAAAATGATCGGCACGCGAGCATCAAGGTCGTGTGGCATGCCGTGCGCAGCGTTGGCGTACGCCTGCCAATAGTAGTTGGCCTCGAGCGTGATCGTGAGCACCGCATCCATGTCTGGCGGAATCGAGTTGTACCATCTCGTGGCCAACGCGTCGCCGCGCTCCTTGAGCGCCTCCAGCTCACTGACCGCGTCCACGCGCAGCACGCCGGGCAACGCGCGGAACTCCGCACGCAAGGCGCGCACTACGGAATCCACGGGCACCTTGCGATCGCGCAGTCGCGCCGTATCGAGCACCACGATTCCCGATTCGAACTGCAGTGCGTCTCCTTCCACGCCAAAGCCTGCGAGCGCGCTGCGTGCCCGCGCAAAGGTGGGCCGCTGGTCGACCCGTCCGCGTGTCGAATCGGCGCCGGCGAAGAAGAGCTCGGGATACGGCGTCACACCGTGGTCGGCGCTGAGCGCGAAGATGATGCGCGTTGAATCGCGCATGCGGTACAGCGAGTCGATGAACTGACCCAGATAGCGATCGACGCGCAGTACCTGATCGTGCACTTCACGGGAGTCCGGACCGTAGCGATGTCCGACGGCGTCGGTGGTGGAGAGCGACAGTCCGAGAAAATCGGTGCTGGTGCCGTCGCCGAGCTGCAGCGCCTCAACGCCCGCGAGCGCCATGGCTACGGTGATCGAATCCATCACCGGATACTCCGGGAGCGTCGATGCGCGACGTGCACGCTCCGCGGGAAGCGGGTGCGGGAAAACGAAGTCGCGTCCGCCATTCTCGCGTGTGACCGAGTCGCGCGCGCTGTAGCTGTTCGCGGGGTTCAGCAGAGTCCACGTCGCACCGGCCAGCGCACCGACGAAGTCACGTTCGTTGAACGCGCGCACCCACGTGGGCAAGGTGTCGGCGTAGTAGCGGCTGGTGATGAAGCGACCGTCGGTGGAGTACCAGAACACTGACTGTTTCGCGCGACCGAGCGGCAGGATGGCGCCGCGATCCTTGCGCGACACCGAGAGCGCCCGGGCCCAGGGATCACTCGCGCGCATCCAGTCGAAGAATGATGAGCCGCGAAAGCGAAATGGTGACGCACCACCACCGCGGCCGCCATCGATCAATGCCGCCTGCGGATCCTGAACGCCGGCTTCATTGCGCACGATACCGGTGGAACGAGGATGACGTCCTGCGCCGAGCGTCGCATGACCTGGCGCCGTTTCCGTGGTGGCGTGCGCGTGCTCTCCGTTGGTGAAGACCGCGCCCTGGTTCCAGAACCGCGCGAGTCCGCCGGTGAACTGCGCGCCCCAGCGTTCGAGATAGTCGGGCCGCAGCTGATCGACGGTAACGAGCACCACGAGTTGCGCGCGCGCGGGCGCTGTGGGCTGCGCGGTCGCTCGCGAGGCGGGCTGCGCAAGTGCGCCGGTCGCGGAGACGACGCCGAACGTCGCCAGCAAGAGAGCGGTGTGAAGGAGTCGCATTGGTCAGAAGTTAGCGGCTGCTACGGCCGCTGACACGACCAAGGCGATCTGTGGTGAGACCGTGACGCGCCGCGCGCTGTCTCGGATTCGGTGCGACCGTTCGACCGGCGGTTCCCGCTCGAGCCTCGAACGCGCCGCCGGATCGGCGCATTCGAGCGGGAACCACCCCGCCGGCAGAACATCTGTCTGCACCGCGTGCGCACGCGGTGCGACGCACGACTTCCGCGAGGCGCAGGAAGTCGCGGTCAATATGCGATGCAACGGCGCATCGCGCCAGCGTTTATTCCGTCAACGCTGCTTCGAGCAACACGAGGGCCTGCGACAACTCCTCGCGCGTCATCACGAGCGGCGGCAACAAACGCAACGTGTGTTCACCGGCGCCCACCAGCAACAGCCCGTTCGCAAAGGCGCGCGCCACGATCGGCGCTACCGGTTCGTGCGTATCGAGTCCCCACATGAAACCGACGCCGCGGATTGCTCTGATCTTTCCTGTGCGCTGCATCATGGCGTTGAGCTCGTCGTGCAGCCACGCACCGGTGTCGCGCACGTGCGTGAGCAGCGCAGGATCGGCCAAGCGCTGCACAACGTACTCCGCCACCGACGCAATCAGCGGCCCGCCACCGAACGTCGTACCGTGGTCACCCGGCTGCATTGCACCGGATACCGGTTCGTTCACCAGCACGGCGCCCATGGGCAGACCGTTTGCAATCGGCTTCGCAATCGTCACCATGTCGGGCACGATGCCGAGGCCCTCGTAGGCGAAGAGATGTCCGGTGCGACCAAGTCCGCACTGGATCTCGTCGAGGATGAGCAGCACGTTGCGCTCGCGCGTGAGCTGCCGGAGCGCCTGCAGGAACGCCGGCTCCAGCACGCGCACCCCACCCTCACCCTGAATGGGCTCGACGATCACCGCCGCGATCGTTTCCGGATCCAGCACCGCGCGCAGTTCGTCAAGGTCGCGCTCCACGATCTGCACACCGGGCATGAGCGGCAGAAACGGCTGCCGATAACTCGCGCGATCCGTGGCCGCGAGCGTGCCGCCCAACCGTCCATGGAATGCGCCGCGCAAGGCCACGATACCGGCCTTCTCCTGATGTCCCTGCGCGCGCGCCCACCGCCGCGCGAACTTGAACGTCGCCTCGTTCGCTTCAGCGCCCGAGTTGCAGAAAAACACATGGCTCGCAAACGAGCGCTCCACCAGCCACGCCGCCAGGCGCTCGCCCGGTGCCGTGCGATACAGGTTTGACGTATGCACCAGACCGGTCGCGAGCGCCTCGTGAATCACTCGCGCCACACCCGCGTCGCCATGGCCGAGTGACATGACAGCGATACCCGCGACGAGATCCAGATACGACTTACCGGTGTCGTCGAACAATCGCACGCCTTCTCCTCGGACGAACATCGCCGGCTGACGCTTGTACGTGCCGAGGATCGCATCGGGATTGGATGCGGCGGCGGACGGCTGATCGAGCAGGGCGGCGGCGGACATGTTTGTTCGGGGCAAGGGGCGGAAAGTGATGGAGCAGCTACTGATGAAACGCGGTAAATCGCGGTACATCGCGGTACATCGCGGGCCATCGCGGTGAGGCGAGGTGAGAGGCGGTGAGACGAGCGGTGCGAATCCGGCGCTGCGCGAGACGTCAGCCGACGTGCAGCGACGTACCGGCGTCAGGTCGCGGAAGTCCGGCAAGGTCACCGATGCGGACACGTTTGACGCCGTGCTCGAGCGCGCGCATGCCCGCTTCGAGCTTGGCGGCCATGCCGCCGGTTGCCACGCCATCGGTGATCAACACGAGTGCATCCGCGGGCGTGATGCGCGCGATCGGTTCGCCGCCGCTATCCCGCACGGCAGGCACATCAGCCATGAAGAACAGTTCGTCTGCGCCAAGCGCCGACGCGAGCGCGGCGGCGGCGTCATCTCCATTCACATTCATGGCCTGCGCGCGACTGACATCCTCGTGCGCCGCCACCGGCGAGAGCACGGGTAGGAATGCGCGCTCGAGCAGCAGTGTGAGCAGCGTGATGTCCACCGACACCGGCGTGCCGGCAAATCCGAACGTGGCCTGGTCGATCGGTGCCGCGCGCAGCAGTCCCGCGTCTTCGCCACTCAATCCCACCGCCGGCAGGCCGGCCGCGACGAACGCCGACACGAGCTGCTTGTTCGCGAGCCCCGACAGCGCCATGCGCACCACATCAAGATCGCCTTCGGTAGTGACGCGACGGCCGCCCACGAAGCGCGGCGTATCGCCGCGCTGCTGCTGCAGCACGGAAATCTGGTCGCCGCCGCCGTGCACGATCACGACCTGGCCATTCCACGACGCCCACAGTTGACGGAGCACGGAGGGCAGCGCCACATCAGCCTGGGTGCGACCGCCGAGCTTGACGACGATCATCTCGGCAGCCCCGCAGTCTCATCGAGGCCGAGCATGATGTTGGCGTTCTGCACGGCCTGACCGGCCGCGCCTTTGACCAGATTGTCGATGGCAGCGAAGAGCAGCAGCGTAGGCGTGCGCACATGTTGCACGGTCACCGCGCTTACGCGCACCACATTCCGGTGCACGACATCGGCCAGCGCGGGCAACGACGCGGTCACCTCAACAAAGGGTTCATCGGCGTATGCAGCACTGAGAATCGCGAGCGGATGGTCGACGGGCGCCGCAAGTGGCACAGTGATCGTGCTCAGGATGCCGCGGTCCACGGGCAACAGGTGCGGCGTGAAGAGCAGGTCAAGATCGCCGCCCAATCGGCTGATGCTGTCCGTCATTTCAGGCAGATGTCGGTGCACGTTGCCCGCCGCGTACGCGCGGAAGTTCTCCGTCACCTCGGCGAACAGCAGTTCCGGCTTGGGCGATGCACCGGCGCCGCTCACACCGCTGGCCGCGGCCACCGAGACGAGCGCACCCGGCGCCACCAGTCCCGCGCGCACGAACGGCGCCAGTGCGACGAGCACGCTGGTGGGATAACACCCCGGATTCGCGACGGCGCGCGCGTCGGCGATGCCGTCACGGAAGAGTTCGGGCAATCCGTATGGCACGTGGTCCGGCACCGAGGCCGGCACGGGATGTGTACTGCCGCCGCGTCCGGGACGCAGGTCGCTCGAGAGATCCACGACTTTCGCGCCGGCTTCGAGCACGCGACCCACCCATTCGACGCTGGCTCCGTGTGGAAGCGCGCTGAAGACGAGCGCGACATCACCGAGCGGGGCCTCGTCGGGCCCGATCATGGGGATCTCCTGCACGCCCCGGTGACCGGCGCGCACGCGAAGTGTCTGCCCCCGTCGCTCGTTGGCCGTGGCGAATACCAGATTGCAGTTCGGGTGGGATGCAATCAGTCCGCACAACTCTCGGCCGGCGTACCCGCTGGCGCCGAGCACCCCTACAGGAATATTATGCACAGTGAATGCATATTATTGCATCGCGGCGCTGTCAATCGCCGCGCGGAATTCCACCCTGGGAGCGTGGCGTGAGCGACAAGAGCACTCGGCATACCGCCATTCGCGAGCTGGTTGGATCGCGCGCCGTGGCGAGCCAGGAAGAGTTGCGAAAGCTGCTGCGGCAGCGCGGCTGGGACGTCACGCAGTCCACGCTTTCACGTGACCTGCGGGAGCTGCGCCTCGCGCGCATTCCCGACGGACACGGTAGCGCGCGCTACGCGTTCCCGGACGGCGGCGGGGAGGATCTCTCGCCACAGCTCGAGCACCTGCTGCCACAGCTGCTGCTCGCAGTGGAGGCCGTACAGGTGCTGGTGGTGGCGCGCACCGTACCCTCCGGAGCGCAACCGGTCGCGGCGGCCCTCGACGGCGCCAGCTGGCCCGACATCCTCGGCACCATCGCAGGCGACGACACCGTGCTCATCATCTGCAGCAGCGCGCAGGGCCGGGAGCGCGTCGTGCGCCGCCTCAAGCCGCTGCTACGGCCGCTGACCTAGATTCCACAATACGCCCGCACCGGTACCCTCTCCGGGTCGCTTCACCCGCACACCACGCATCCGGGACTCGCCCGCTGAGTCAGCGTTGAATCATTATGCACGTGTCATGCATAAACAGTCAGCTCTGCGCTGCCCGTTCAGGCTCTTTCGCTCCGAGATTTTTCATGGCCGACGCTCCGTCCTCGCCCGATGCCTCCGGCACCACCGACACGCACCAACTCTGGGGCGGACGCTTCGCCAGCGGGCCGCATCCGCTGCTCAACGCGGTCAACCGCTCCATCGGCACCGACTTTCGCCTGTGGCCGCACGACGTGCGCCTCTCACGCGCGTGGGCGCGCGCACTCGTGGGTGCCGGCGTCTTCACCGCCGCTGAAGGCGAGCAGGTGGACGCCGGACTCGAGCGCGTCGCCGCCCGGCTCGAGGCGGGTGCGTCGCCCATCGAGACGGACGAAGACATCCACACCATGATCGACCGCCTGCTGCACGAGGAGGCCGGTGCGCCGGCGTCGCGGCTGCATACGGGGCGCTCGCGGAACGATCAGGTGGCGACGGCAACGCGCCTCTGGACCATGGCGGGGTGTGAGTCGCTGCGCGACGCGATCTCCGAGCTGCAGCAGGCGCTGCTCTCGCGGGCGGAGGAACTCGAAGACGCCGTACTGCCCGCCTACACGCATCTCCAGCGCGCGCAGCCGGTGAGCGGCGCGCACTGGTTACTCTCGCACTTCTGGCCCCTGATGCGCGACCGCGAACGTGTGGCCGCTGCGGCGCGAGGTGCAGCGTCGATGCCGCTCGGTTCCGGCGCCATCGCCGGCAGCGCGTTTCCCGTGGACCGCGAGGCGCTTCGGCTGGACCTGGGTTTCGACCGCATTTCCTTCAACAGCATCGACGCCACGGGCGACCGCGATTTCGTCGTCGAGACACTCTTCGCCTGCGCGTTGACAGCGGCGCACTGCTCGCGGCTGGCCGAAGACCTCATCGTGTACGGCTCGAGCGAGTTCGGTTTCGTGAAGTTCGGTGATCGCTTCAGCACTGGTTCCAGCATGATGCCGCAGAAGCGCAATCCCGACGTCTTCGAGTTGGCGCGCGGATCTGGTGCACGCGTGCTGGGCGATCTTGTCAGCATGCTGGCCACGCTCAAGGGATTGCCGAGCGGCTACAGCAAAGACCTGCAAGACGACAAGCGCGCGCTGTTCAACGCCGTGGACATGTTGCTGCTCGTGTTGCCGGCGATGGCCGGGGCCGTGGCAGAACTGCGCTTTGATACGGGGCGCATGCGCGCTGCCGTTTCTGGTGGCATGATGGCCACCGACCTGGCGGATTACCTCGTACGGAAGGGCGCGTCCTTTCGCGAAGCACACGGGGCCGTGGGACGACTGGTACGTGAAGCGGAACAGACGGGCGTGGAGCTGGATCAGTTGTCGCTCGCACAGGTGCAGGCGGCGCACGCACTCTTCGGTGAAGACGCGATGGACGCACTCAGCGTGCAGGCGTCGCTCGACGTGCGCAACGTACCGGGCGGAACGGGGCGCGCTGCGGTGAATGCGCAGTTGCAGCAGGCTCGGGATCTTCTGCAACAACGCTAAGCCACGAAAACAACGCGCTCTCGTTCACTCGCGCGAAGACTCATGACAGCGAGCGCAATATCGCCTGAGTCACACGGACTGCTTGACGCGTTGCACGGGTCTTTGCTTATTGGGAGCTTCACGTCAGGTCACGCAATTACTCCCGCAGAGGATCTCCATGCAGAAACTGAATCTGTTTCGTCCGGCCGCACTGGCACTTGTCGCCGCCATCATGCTCCCGTTCGCTACCGCGCAGGCACAAGGTGAGTTTAGTGTTGGCACGCGCATCTTCAGCGCGGGCCTCATAACAGGCGGCAGCGGGGGAACGGGTCTCGGCGCTGCGTTCGAAGTAAGCACGCTGGAGCTGGCACCGAACATCCGGCTCGGCCTGGGTGGCACGGCCGGTTACTGGAGTGATTCCGAACCCGGTTTCGATGTGCGGGTCATTCCGCTGCTCGGCAATGCCAATGTGCATGTGGCCATCGAGGAAGTCCCGCAGCTCGACCTGTTTGCCGGTGTCGCGCTCGGCCTCGTCATCTCGTCGGTGGACGTTGATAATGCCGCCGTGGATGTCGACGAGTCGGATACGAGTCTCGAGTTCGGCATCAACCTGGGCGCCCGCTACTACTTCACGAACATGGTCGCAGGCTTCGTGCAGCTCGGCGTGGGCGACATCCCGGAGATCTTCGTCGGACTCAGCTTCAAGTTCTA
>JBBQNT010000027.1:0-23890 GCA_038330215.1 Gemmatimonadales bacterium | reverse complement strand
CGGTTGGCTCGTTACGCATCTCCCAGAGGAAATGACCAAGCTCAAACAACGTCCGCGTCGTGACGTCGCCGCCCCTACGCCGTACGAAGAGGCCCGCGACGAGATGTTTCAACACATCATGCAGTGTGGTGTCATCGGATCCCACCCCGATGACCAGAAAGAATGGTTCGACGCCACGATGCAGTACATGACGGCGCGGTACCCTGAACTCACGGACACGCAGACCAACGAGCTCCGCACGCTCGGCGAACGGTTCGCGCAGCCGCCCAAGGCCAAGACGCCGGAAACGGTCAACGCCTGAGTTCATTGCACGAACGCCGTGAGGCGATCTGCTGGACAGCGAAGGCCCTCGCAGCAATGCGGGGGCCTTTTCCGTTGCAGTCGGGTTGCCTGACGGTGCCGTTGCTCCTGCTCCTACCGCGACGAACTGGCCGCCGCCCGATCAGCATCGCGCTCGGCGTCAGGCGCCCGTTCATGATCGCAATCTTCATCACGATCTTCATCACGATCACGCTCGCGCCAGAGCATGAGCGTGTAGTCCACCGTCGCTACGACGCCCACGACAAACGCAGCCAGCACCAGCGCATTCACGAGCGACGGCGCCAACAGCACGCTCAGCAGCGCCAGGAACTGCAGCGCCGTCACCAGCTTGCCCGCCTTGCGTGCACGAAACGGAATCGCGCGCAGCCAGCGCACGTTGCGCGCCACAATCCAGCCGATCAGGCTCAGCACGTCGCGAAAGAGCAGCGCGGACGCGTGCCACGCGGACAGGTGGCCTTCAGCGACGAACGTGAACACCACGGCCATCACGAACAACCGGTCGGCAACGGGATCGAGCAGGGCGCCGAAGCGCGATGTGAGCTCGGCGCGTCGTGCCAGCCAGCCGTCGAGAAAGTCGCTGAACGACGCGACGAGAAGCAGCGCAACACGCACCGGGGCCGCTTCCACCGCAACAAACGCCACGGCCAGCGCGACGCGCGAGCCGGAGACGAGGTTCGGCGCCGTGAGGTACGACGTGTGTCGGCTCATGTGCGAAAGCTACGCGAACAGGCGACTGGGGTGCCAGCGATGCCCGACTCGGGTTATCCTGCCGCGCATGGCCGCATCGGTTCGTCCACCCGCATCATCGCACGCGCACCTCGTCGCCGAGTTCTCGCAAGTGCCTGACGAGCTCCTCAGTGATGGTGTGCGTCTTGGTGGCGTGTTGGTGGCAGCAGCCGGCGCCGCTGGACTGCACGCACTGGGCGCCCCTTTCGTGCGCACCAGCGGGCCGCACGGCGTTGACGCGATGCTGCTGCTTGAAGGCGGTCACGCCACGCTGCACACGGTACCGTCACGTGCCGTGATTCTGGTGGACCTGCTCGCGCCGGTGCAATTCGATCTCATTCCCGCGTTCGACGTGCTGACCCGTCGCCTTGCGCCCGGCGACGTGCGAGCGGAACGACTCGTTCGCGGCTGATATGCTGCTCCGTTTGGGACTCGTGCCGCTGTTCGTCGCGCTGGCAGTGCTCGTCTGGAATGTCACGATGGCCGGCTGGATTGCCACGCGCCGTGACCGGGACGTGTGGGTCTCGTCGCTGACTGGGCTGGCGGGGCTGCTCGTGGCGCCCGCGGCCGTGCTTGCGGTGGCGTCGTCCACCGACGCGGGCGCACGCACCATCGCCGGCGTGGCCTGGCTCTGGCCCGCTACGTGCCTGCTGCTGGTGTTGCAGGCATCCATCGCCACGATCCGGCGGAAGGTGTCGTCATCCGTGGGCGTACCGATCGTGCTGTACAACGCGGTCATCGCGTGCGTCGCCATCGCCGATGACATGGTCGCACGCAGCGGTGTCGCGCCGGATTGGTTGCAGGGTGCCGTCGCCGCGCGCGATTCGGTGCTGGGCATCGTCATGGGCCGAGCGGCGCTGGCGTCTCCGCTCGCGCTCATGGTGCCGCTCATCGCACCGGCGTATCCGGCACGCTGGCGGTCGAGCGCCTTGGTGCGCGCGGTGTTGGTGTTGTACGCGGCGGTATGTGTGACGCTGCTGCTCATGGAGTGGCCGCGCGGGGTCGCGGCGGTGCGGAGTTACGACGCAGCAAGCCGGAACATCACGCCGCGCGAACCGGCCAGCCTCGCGCTGGGCATGCGATTCCTTCCGGTGATGAGCGGCGTGCCAGCGTCGCGCGATATCCTCGTGGCAACGCGTGTTGCTGGCCAGCTGACGCCCGACGCGCTGCTTGTGGTGGTACGCGCGCGGGCGGTGCGTGCGTCGGGCCTCGATTCGCTCGTGCGCGTGCTGGCGCCTTACCAAAACGACAGCGTGCGCATCCTGGTGGCCATTGCATGGGAGCGCGAGGACGCGCTCAGTGCACGCACGGAGCCAGATGCCTTGTCGGCGCTGCGGCTCGACGCGATCGAGCGTGTGGTGGAGCGTGTGCGTCCGTATGCGGTGCTGCCGGCGCTCGCACCGCTGCTGCCGACCGAGCGCTTCGTGCCCACACCATCCGCATCGTGGTGGCGGGCGCACTTCACATCGGTCGCGGTTCGTGTGCAGCGCATTCGCCCGGCGACGCGTGTGATGTGGATGGCATCGCGGTTCGATGCCGCCGACAGCGCGATGTACGCGTGGGCAACATCGAACGACTCACCGATCAGCGCAGTGGGCCTGGCTCCGACACCCGGCTTCTCCGGGCTGCCGCCACTCGACGCCCGACTGCGCGCGGTCGATCGATGGGTCACGGCGGCCGACAGGGTGTCGCGTCCGCATTGGGTGCTCGCGGCCGGATTGCCGCGCGCGCATGGCGATGCCGCACAGGCGGACGCGGTTCGTCACGTGATCGCCTGGGCCTCGCGCCGGCCGTGGGTGCGCGGCGTGATCGTGGGCGAACCGCTCGATGACCGTGCCATGCTGGGCATGACGTCGGCCAGCGGGCGCGATCGGCTGGTGGTGGAGACGGTGCGGCGGGCTTTACCGCGGGACAGGGACAGGCAGCCGTAGCGCGTTACCGGCAAACGGACAGGCGAATGGTCGTATCGCCTGTCGCCGAATGGCCAGCCAATCAGCTCGCGGCGTCGTCGACCGCATTTACTCCCCTGACAAC
This sequence comes from Gemmatimonadales bacterium, assembly GCA_038330215.1. Lineage (GTDB taxonomy): Bacteria > Gemmatimonadota > Gemmatimonadetes > Gemmatimonadales > Gemmatimonadaceae > JAABRT01. The sequence continues at coordinate 20,809 of JBBQNT010000027.1, read as the reverse complement.
ACCCTCAACGCGGCGCGCGGGATCGAAGTACCGCTGCGCCAGCGTGAGAATCTCCGCCGGCGTCACCGCCGCAATGCGCGTGGTGTACTCGCCGAGTTCCTCGAGTCCGTCACCGAACAGCCACGCGTCGATCATGTCGCCCAGCAACGCCCCGCCACTCTGTTGCGAGATGGCATGCGTTCCCACGAGGTAACGTCGCGCACGCTCGATCTCCTCCTCGTGCACCTGCGTCTCGCGCAACTTCGCGAACTCGCGCAGCAGCCCCGCACGCGCTTCAGGCTCGCGCGCCGGCGCCGTCGCGATGTACGCCGCGAACATTCCGTCCACGCGCCGCTCGATGGGGTAGGCCGCGACCGTGTATGCGAGCGACAGCTTGTCACGCAGTTCATCAAAGAATCGTCCGCCCAGACCGCTCGCGACGGCGGAGAGCACGCGCGCAGCGTATCGCTCCGGATCGCGCCGCGATGGCCCCTGAAAGAGCATCATGAGCGCCGTCTGCTTTTTCTCGCGTGCGTCCTCGCTGCTCAGGAAGTCTGACGGCCAGTGCGGTCGCGACAGCTCCTGGTCGTCACCCGACACGAGCTCACCGAAACATTGCCCGATGCGCATCGCGACATGTGACGCGTCGATGTCGCCCACCACGCCGATCACACACGCACCGTGTCGCAGTGCGCGCTGATGTTGCGCAATCACGTCGGCGGTGGTGATCGCCGCGAGTGAGGTCTCGGTGCCGAGGACTGAACGTGCGTATGGATGCCCTGCGTGCGCAGCGCGTGCGGCCAGGCGCATGGGCCAACGGTACATGTCGTCACGCAGCCGCTGCACCTCGGCGAGCGCGAGCTGCAGCTCGGTGTCCACCGCCGATGCGTCGAACACGGGATGCTGGATGACATCGGCCAGCAGTTCGAGCGCGGCATCGAAGTGACGCACAGGGACCGACAGGCTCCAACCCTGACTTTCGAGGCCGGCACTCACGCTGATACTGCCGCCCAACGACTCGGCCGCGAGCGCGATGCCAGCACTGCTGCGCGAGCGCGTGCCCTTGAGCGCGCTCTGTGCCGCGATGCGCGCCACACCCTCGAGCGCCTCGGGCTCGGCCACCGCACCTCCGCGCAGGAAGACACCGAGGTTGACGATTGGCGTTCCGGGACGCGCGCGAACGAGCACCGGCACATTGCCGGGCGTGCGGAACACGTGCACATCGCCCACGATGCGCTCGGCGGTCGGCTGTGCTGAGGTCGGCAGCGCTGATGCCTCGAACGATGAGCGTTCGTTTGTCATCGTCCCCACCAGGTCGCGCGCGTGAGAGTCGTGATCGGCTGCACCACTGACTGACGTGACACTGCTCTCCAGCCCCTCCACCGTCGCCAGCCAGGATCGCAGCGATTCGGCATCCGACGGCAGCGAGACCGACCCCAGGGGCCGGTATACCATCACGCTCACCTGCGACGGGTCGAGGTGTCGTTCGAGCGCGGCCTGCACATCTTCCACAGTGCACTGCATGAGCCGATTGTAGTACTGGGCACCCATGGACAGATCGCCCTCGGCCTCCCACGCCGCGAGGTATGCGGCCTGCCCGTCCATCGACTCCAGCCGGCGCAGCCAGCGCGCCTCGAGCACGCTCTTTGCGCGTGCCAGTTCCTCCGCGCGCACGCCAAACGTCCGCGCTGCCTGCACTTCGCGCCAGGTGGCCAGCGCCGCGGCCCGGAGAGTGGCGGCCGGCGTCTCCGCGTGTACGACGAATACGCCCACATCGCCTGACGTGTACGCGTAGGACGACACACCCGTCGCCATCTGCTGCTCGCGCACTGCACGGTAGCAGCGCGACGCGCGGCCCGAGCCGAGGATGGTGCCTGCGAGTTCGAGGGCCGGTGAGTCGGTGTGATGCAGCGGCGGCGTACGCCAACCAAACGCAATGTGTGCCTGTGCGATGTCGCCCGTCAGCTCGCGAACGCGCACGCCTGGCTTGCCGGATTCTACCGGCGCCGGCTCGCGCGTGGGCGCTGCACTGGGCAAGGCACCGTAGCGCGCAGCCACCGCCGCGTGCACCGTGTCGGGATCCACATCGCCAACGATTGCGATCACGGTGTTCGAGGGCACGTACCACGTGCGATAGAAGTCGAGCAGCATTTCGCGGGAGAACGTGCGCAACTCGTCCGGCTCACCGATGCGCCAGCGGCGGATGCGATGCCGGTCGTGCAGCAGCGCGAACAACGACTCCACGGTGACCGCACCGGGCGAATCACGCTTGCGCTGCGCCTCCTGCACAATGACCTCGAGTTCGCGCGCCAGCTCGCTGGCCTCGATCAGGCTGTTGGCATATGCATCGAACTGAATGTCGAGCGCTCGCTCGAACGCGTCGTTCGGCACCACGGCCACGTAGGCTGTGTGGTCGTAGATGGTGTGCGCGTTGAGCCAGCCGCCCGCAAGCTTGGTCTCGCGCGCTATTGCGCCCACGCCACGCATGGGCGTGCCCTTGAAGTACATGTGCTCGAGCACGTGCGCGATGCCGACACGATCGTCGGGCTCGTCGAAATAACCTGCCTTGACGTGCGTGTAAAGCCCGACCACCGGGGCCGATGCGTCTCGGCGCACCAACAGTGTCAGCCCGTTGGGAAGCACGAAACGTGAGACGTGCTCATGCACGAGCAAGGCGGCGTTGCCGCCGCCGGAGAAATCGCGGGATGTGGTCACGAGAAGTGTTGTGTGATTACGGCATGCCGGGCGGACGCATCGGCGATGCCGCCGCCGCACACGCGTTCCAGTCGCCCGGGCCGGCGCGCATCAGCCAGCGCTGCGCTTCGTCCACACGACCGAGGCGGGCAAGCGAGCAACCCAGAAAGCCCTGGGCCAGCCGATCGTCGGGGTCGAGCGTGAGTGCGCGCACGTAGAACCGCCGCGCCAACTCGGGCTGACCGTCGGCGAGCAGCGCAGACCCCAGTTCACGGTGCGTGAGTGGATTGTCAGGGGCGCGCTGCACCGCCTGCTCGAGCAGGCGCCTGGCCTGCGCCACATCGCCCTCCTCGCGCGAGAGGCGGCCCAGATAGATGAGCGGGCGCGCATCAGTTGGATCGTCGGCCAGCGCCTTCTCGAACTCGAGCCTCGCGACAACACGTTGGCCTGACTCATAGGCGGCAATGCCATCGGCCAGCGGATCTCCGGTGAGCACGCGCGAGAAGAGCAGCGCGGCCACTCCGGCGGCCACCAGGCACACTACGACGAGTCCGATCACGAACCGGTTGGCGCGTGCGGGGCTGGCCGACGATGGCGCGGCGGCCGCTGCTCCCGCGTACGCGTCGCGCGGAGGCGGTGGAGGCGGCGCGGCGGTCCGGTCGACCGGAACGTCTGCCGCCAACACACCGCCGGACGCGCGGCGATACTCGTTCTGCAGCGGAACGGTGCTGGAAGCAACGTCGGCACTGTTCACGACGCGTTCGACGACCTCAGTGGCGCGGGCGACGAGCTGGCGGTCCATGTCACTCATCGCGGACGCCATCGAGTCGTCGCGCTGAGCCGCAGCGTGCAGGTCGATCAGCACATGCGCCTCGTCGAGCGTGCACAGGCCGTCGTGCCGAAGCTCAGCCACCAGCGCCTTCACGTCACCGGGCGCGAGGTGCGGCAACAGCGCGCCGAGCACGGAAGCCACTGCCGCCCACGCGTCCCGCACGCCCGAGTCGGGTTCACCGACCGCCGAGTTGCTGTTGCGCGCGCGGTCCAGCACCGGCCGCGCGGCGGCGAGCGCATCGCGTGCGCGATCAGCGGATGCCGTCACACAGTCTCGCGCCGCTCAGCGCACGATGCGCAGTACGCCCGCGTGCTCGCTGCCACGCAAAAACTCTTCCGGTCCGCGCGTGGAGATGCGCACGCCCGTGGCCCCATACTGCCGACGCGCCTCGACCGCCATGAAATCGTCGAGTGATCGCGAGGCGTCCTGTGCATCACGCAGCGCCGCAACGATCTCCTCCCACGTGCCGGCATACGAACGCCCGTCCTGCAGCACGACACGGTGTGCTGCCTCAGCGGTCGCTTCGCGGGATGACCGTGATGCCGGACGTGTTGCCGCGTCGAGTGCGAGTGCTTCGTCGGCCGGCGAGTCATGGTCGCGGTCCTTGGCCAGTCCGTCGAGCAACGAGCCAAGCATTTCGAGGTGATTCTGCGACTGTGCCTCGGCCGCGCCTTCACGCTCCATGAACAACGTCTCGACTTCCGTGAGCAGCTCGTCAATGGAATCCGGCTCCTCGGAGATTTCATTCAGGCGATCGTCCCACGGCTTGAGCGTGGCGTCATCGTCGCGAAGTGCGCCAGTGGACTTGCGCAGTTCGACGAGGCGCCAGATGCCAAGTTCGTCCCAGTGATCTTCAGGCGTGGTCTTGTTGAACTCGGCGAGCGCCGCTTCCAGTTCGCCCGCGTCATAGAGCAGGTTGGCGAGATACACGCGCGCCTCACCGAAGCCATTGTCGAGCGCCAGCGCGGTTCGCAGCGTGGCCAAGGCGTCGGCATCGCGGCCGAGGCGGTGCTGTGCGTAACCCACGCAGGCAACGGCTTCGGCGTTGTCGGGCGCGTGCGCCACGCCGCGCTCGAAGAAGTCGAGCGCCGGCTCGATGTAGCCTTCGCGAAACAGGGCACGACCGATCTGGAGCATGAGGTCCGTATCGTCTTCGTAGCCCAGCGCGAGCGTGGTGTCGAACGTGCGCATGGCTTCGTCGACGCGGCCGAACTTGAGCAACAGCTCACCCGATCCGGCCAGCGCGTCCTCATGCTCGGGATCGAGCACGAGCGCTTCATCGAACGCGCGCCGTGCCCACGCGAACTCATCGCGAGCCAGACGGGCGTAGCCGACACCGACATGCAGTTCAACCGCACTCGGGTACAGCGCCAGTCCCTCGCGCAGCACGTCGAGCGCGTCGTCGTAGCGCCCTTCGTTGTACAGGGCGTGGGCGCGCTCGTCGTACTCCTCGGAGCTCAAGAATTGGTTCTGCATGACGGGTCGGACCTCCATCGCGAACGGGTTACCGGATAGTACCGCGCGACAACGTTCAAGTTCAACCGTGTTCCAACGTCTAATCTACTTCTGTGTACCAACCCACCGCTTGACACCGTACATCTACGATCCATCCAGCGGAGAAAGCGTTGCGGTTGTCGCAGATTGCACGACCGGGAGCACTTGCGCCGCAGCGCGCGCCTGCGCAAGCGCTACCGCGATATCCGCCGCCAACGCGGCATTGGATTCCAGCAGCGCCAGGTTCGCCCGCACCGATGCCCCATTGGTACGACGCTCGATGTCGGCGAGCAGATACGGCGTGACCGCGCCGCCCCGCACGCCGGCGTCCCTCGCCGCTGCCAGCGCCGCGCGCGTTGCCTCCGCCGTCAACTGCGCTGGAAGGGCGAGATCGGCGGGCGGCGGCTGCATTACCAGCAACCCGCCGGTCCGTCCCAATGCACAGTGGTTGAGCCATGTTTGTGCGATCTGTTGCGCCGAACTGGCCATCGCGTCGAGCGGGAGACCCGTGGTGGTCGTGAAGAACCCGGGCAGCTCGCGCGTGCGAAATCCCAGCACGCTCACGCCGAGCGTTTCCAGCCGTTCAAGCGTCGCGGGTAGATCGAGAATGCTCTTGGCGCCAGCGCAAACCACGACCATACGGGTGCGCGCGAGTTCCACAAGATCGGCCGATTCGTCGAAGGGCGCGTCACGGTGCACGCCGCCGATGCCGCCAGTTGCAAACACTTCGAGTCCCGCGAGCGCGGCGAGCGTCAGCGTGGCGGCAACGGTCGTGGCGCCGTCCGCGCCTTCGGTCATGCACCAGGCCAGGTCGCGCGCGGAGACCTTGCGCACGCCGTCACGCGCGAGGAACCGTTCGGCGTCTGCTGTCGCAAGGCCCACCGACGGAACGCCGCGCACCACGGCCGTGACGGCGGCTTCGGCTCCGCGCTGCTGCACGGCGTTCGTCATGCGCTCCAGCGCTTCCCGGTTGTGCGGGATCGCGAGTCCTTGCGCGATGACGGAGCTTTCGAGGGCGACGACGGCGCCGCCGCGCGATAGCGCGGCCTGGATCGGTGCTGCAACCCGCACTTGACCACGTCGGTGCTCAGGCACGACCGATGATAGGAGCAGCGCGCCGATTGCGCAATGCAGCAGCGCATGATCGGCCTCGACTGCGTGACGTCAACGTCGCCAGGCGTTCGTGATGAGCTCGCCCATGCGCGCCATGAGTACCTGCGGCTCGCTGTCGATGATCCAGCGGGTGTCCGCATTCTCGCGGGTCATCACGCATGCGACGATGCGGGAGCGCAGGTACCAGAGTGAACATTCCGTGCGTACGCTGTCCGTCGCGCCCGTCTTGTGCGGTGCGCGCACCCCGCTCACGTGTCGCTGCAGCAGCTGCTGGTCCTCGTTTGCAGCCAGCATGTCGAGCATGGCCGAGTCCATCGCCGGCGACACGGCCCGGCCATCGGCGAGCAGCGCGAAGAGCGTGGCCATCTCGCGCGGCGTGGTGACGCCAAGGCCGTATCGGACCGAGCTGTCCATCGCCACGCTCGAGGAGCGCAGGAACGACTTGGAGTGCACGCGCGTGCGCGGGAGGCCGAGCAAGTCCATCTTCTCCCACACACGACGGATGATGATACGATCGAGCAGCAGGTTGGTGGCGGTGTTGTCGCTGATCGTCGTCATGAGCCACGCCGCGTCACGCACGGTGATCGTGACGCCGGCGTGCAGGTGCTGCAGCAGTCCGGCGCCCGGCACGACATCGATCGGCAGCACGTTGATGCGATCCGACAGCGACAGGCGGCCTTTCGCCACCAGATCGAACACGGTGACCAGTACGGGTACCTTGATGAGGCTGGCCGTGGGAAACGGCTCGTCGGCGCGTCGCGCGAGTTCAGCGCCGCCGTCGAGGTCGCGCACGAAGTAGCCCACCACGCCGCGGTGCGCGTTGGAGAGGCTGTCGAGGGCGCGGTGGAGCGCGGCCGTGTCGGCGGCCGGCGCTGCAGACGTCGCTGCAGACGTCGCTGCAGACGTCGCTGACGGAGTTGCGGTCGCGCGAGCATTCTCCGCACGCTGCGCCTCAGAGACGCGCGGCAGCGAAACAAACGCCACCGACGCCACGACCGTCAGGCCAGATACGAGCGCCGTAGACCACGGCGCGGTCAGCCAACGGCCAGCGCGACGCGATCCGGGCACGATGCGATTACACGTCAGCGGTCGCGTCATCGAACTTGTCGCCCGTTCGCGTCTCGACGTGATCCCACTCCTTCGCGTCGATGTCGTGCACCGCCATGATCCTCACACGCTCGCCCGCCCACGCGTCGAAGACCTTGCCGGTACCGCGGTAGATCTTGATCTCGTGCCCGTCCTCGAAGCGCAGCACCACGAGCGGATATGCGGTATTCGTGTACTGCTTGCGGAGCTTGCGCGGAGGGTTGCTGGAAGCAGCCATGAACGATGTGGTTGAGGGAGTCGGAACACCGATGCAAACTGCGTTGGTGACTGCGCCTTCGCCAGCATGCAAGGTGCCGCGGACGCGACTGCGCGGAAGGCACCGTGCCTGGTGACGCGCTTCACGTGACCGTGCGCCGCGCCCCTTCCCACGCGCGCCACGCTCCCGTTGCGAGAATATCATCGATGGCTTCGGCGACCACTTCGACTTCGGGGTCCGTGGTATAGAAATGCGGCGCCACACGAATGCCCGCGCCCGGTCGGTAGTCGATGACGATGTCGCGCGCGAGCAAAGCCTGCGCCACTTCGGCGCCGTGCGGCACATCGAACGCCACCGTGCCGCCGCGCTGCTCGGCGGCTCGAGGCGCAACCACGCGCCAACCACGCGCGTCGGCAAGCTCAATGAGGCGGGCCGTCTGGCGCATGCTCTTGGCGCGGATGGCCGACATGCCGGCCCGCTGCACGATCTCCGGCCCTTCGCGTCCGGCGAACAGCGCCGGCACGGACGGCGTGCCGGCAAGCCATCGCCACGAGCCATCGGCATAGTCCATGGTGGGCGCGAAGGCGAACGGTGTGCGATGTGCTTGCCAACCAGTTTGCGCAGGCGCGAATCGCGCACTGGCGTCCGGTGACGCATAGAGGAACGAGCCACCAGGTCCGCCACAAAGCCACTTGAGCACGCCACCGGCGAGAAAGTCCACGCCGAGCGCGTGCACGTCTACCGGGATCACGCCGACGCTGTGATAGGCGTCGAGCGCAACGACGGCACCCACACTGTGCGCGCGCTCGATGATCGCCCTCGCATCCACTATGTACGCCGACTTGAACAACACATGCGAAATCGCGACGAGGCGCGTGCGTTCGTCGATCGACTCCAGCAGACGCGACGTGTCGATGGTGATGCCGTCGTCGCTCGGAACCACCACGATCTCGGCCCCGAAGCGCGGTGCGAGGGCGTCATACGCATAGCGCACCGAGGGAAAGTCGAGCGCCGTCATGATCACGCGGTTTCGACCAGCAGGATAGTCGAGTGCCGACAGCACCGCGCTCATCGCCTGAGTCACGGTAGGTATCATCGCCACTTCACCCGCTGAGGCACCCATCAGTGGAGCAAGGCTGTCACCGATGCGAATGGGCATGTCCCACCAGCCGTCGGCCCACGCCCGCACGCCGCGCTCGCCCCACTGCGCAGCGTACTCCGCCAGCGCGTCGGGCACGCTGCGCGGCATGGCGCCGAGCGAGTTGGATACGAGATAGGTGCTTCGCGAGAGAATGGGGAACTCATCGCGAAACGCGAGCAAGGGATCGTCGGAGTGTGACACGGGACACCAATAGAGGCGAACACAACCGAATCGCAGGTGCAATATCGGTCAATTGGGGAACAAGCGAAGCCTTGTCAGGTTCCATAACATGATGTCCTCTTCACCCCACACCGTCCACCCATAGGAGCGTGTATATGTTGCGCATTCAGGTCCGTGCTGCTGTTCGCCCCGACGTTCGTCGCGTCCTGCTCACCGGCTTCGCGGTTGCTGTGGCATCGCTCGGCTGGGCATCGCTCGCGTTCGCGCAGGACGGTGCCATGGTCGAACCGAACACGGCCGCGTCGGTTGTGGCAATCCAGTCGGCGTCGGCACCGTCCGTGCCGACCACCCTGTCCTCGCCCGTCGAGAAGGCCGCGCCGGTTGGACCGGTGTTGAGCGCCAGCGCCGTGCGGTTCGTACCGGCCGCTGATCGACAGACGTCGTCGCTCGATGAGCGAATCCAGGATCGTCGCGTCGGACTCGGCCGCAATATCGCCCTTGTGGCGGTCGGCATCGCCGCCATGGTGATCGGCTCCGAAGTCGATGATGCGCCCGGTGACCTGCTGGTGATCGGCGGCGCGGGCGTGACGCTCTACGGGCTGTACCAGATCCTGCGCTGACACCCGGTCGCTCGCGCCTCCGCTCCTTATTCGGGCGAGAGGCGCGTGCGTTCCGCTCGCGCTTCCAGTGCGCGGTAGAGTACTGGCAGCACGAGCAGCGTCAGGACGGTGGACGTGATCAGTCCACCGATCACTACCGAGGCGAGCGGGCGCTGGACCTCCGCGCCGGCGCCCTGTGACAGCGCCATGGGCACAAAACCAAGACTGGCCACCAGAGCCGTCATGAGCACGGGACGCAGTCGGTCCTGTGCTCCTTTCTGTACGCGGCGCGTCAGGTGGGGCTCGGTCGCGCGCAGGTGGTTGAGATGCTCCACGAGCACCACGCCGTTGAGCACGGCGATGCCGAAGAGCGCGATGAACCCGATGCTCGCCGACAGGCTGAGATTGAGGTCGCGCACCCAGAGCGCCGCCACCCCGCCAACGAGGGCAAACGGTACGTTGAGCAATACGAGTGTGGCCTGCGACCATGAGCCGAACGCCGCATAGAGCAGCAACATGATGAGGGCGATCGCGGCCGGCACAACCAGGGTGAGCCGTTGCATGGCCCGTTGCTGATTCTCGTACTGACCGCCCCATTCCAGGAACACTCCCGCAGGGAGCGGGATTTCGCGCGCGACACGATCCTGCACATCGGCGGCAAAACCGCCGAGATCACGGCCGCGCACATTTGCCACGACGAGCGTGCGTCGCTGCGCGCTCTCGTGCCCGATCATCTCGGGCCCCTCGGCATACGTGAGCTCGGCCACCGCTCCCAGCGGAACGATTGCGCCCGAATTCGAGCGGAGCGGCAAGTTGCTCAGCGCATCGCGATCGCTGCGCAGCGCCTCCGGCAGCACGACGGCCACGGGAATGCGGCGCGGACCAATCACGAGTTCAGCGGCTGTGCGGCGGGCAGACGCATAGTCGAGCGCCAAGCGAAGGTCCTCGATGGACAATCCATAGGCTGCAAGCGCATCGCGGTTGGGATCGATGCGCAACTCGCCGGCGCCTTCGCTCACTTCGACGGCCACGTCAGCGGCACCCTCCACGCGCGTGATCACGTCGCGAATGCGTTCAGCGACGGCGTTGATGATATCGAGGTCGCTGCCGAACACCTTCACACCGAGGTCGGTCTTGATGCCGCTCTCCGCCTCGTCGAGCCGCATGGCCATCGGCTGTGTGAACGCGATGCCGAGTCCGGGAATGACGCTCAACGCGGAGTCGAAGGCCGCGACCAGTCCTTCGCGCGTGTCCGCGGTCGTCCATTCATCACGCGGCAACAGCGGCACGTACATGTCGCCCTCGAACAATCCCATCGCTTCGGTTGCGAGATCCGGACGTCCCTGCTTGGTGATCGTCGTGATGACCTCGGGAAACTGCTTGACGATTGTTTCGGCGGCGCGCGCGAGATGCATCGCTTCTTCCAGCGAGGTGCTGGGCAGTTGGCGCGTGTTCACGAGAATGGCGCCTTCGTCGAGTCGGGGCATGAACTCGGTGCCGGTATTCCTGAGCACGAGCAGCGCGCCGGCAACCAGCAACACGGCGCTTGTCACCACCGTTCGTGGATTGCCGAGCATGACATCGAGCGTGCGCCCGTAGCTGCGAGTGATGCGTTCGAACGTCGGGGACTTGGCGCGCGCCACCGGCTTGAGTACACGAGCGGCCATGGCCGGCACGTAGGTGAGTGCCAGCAGCAGCGACGCGAGTACCGCCACGACCACGGTGAATGCCATGGGGCGGAACATGCGACCTTCCATGCCGCCGAGCGTGAAGATCGGCAAATACACCGCCACAATGATCGACACACCGAACAGAACGGGGCGGGCCACTTGCACGGCCGCGCGGCGCAGTCTCCGGCGACGCTCATCCGGCGTCACACCGGCCGCAGCCACGGAGTGCTCACCCTCGAACTGTCGCACGAACTGGTCCACCATCACGATCGCGCCGTCCACCAGCAAGCCGAAGTCGAGCGCCCCCAGGCTCATGAGATTCGCTGACGCGCCGGTTGCCCACATCGCGGCAAACGCCATGAGCATGCTCAGTGGAATGACACTTGCCACCAGCAGCGCGGCGCGCACGTCGCGCAGAAACAGGAACAGGACCGCGACCACGAGCACGCCACCGAGCGTGAGGTTGCTGAGGATGGTGTGCGTCGTACGTGTTACGAGCGCGCTCTGGTCATAGAACGGCGTGATCTTGACGTGCGAGGGAAGCGTCGCGCGCACTTCGTCGAGTCGTTCGAGTACGCCGGCAATCACACGGCGCGAGTCCTCGCCCTTTCGCTTGAGCACCATGCCCGCCACCGTCTGGTGCGTGCCGTCGCGGGAGACGGCACCAAAGCGAGGCAGCGCGCCGATCTCGATCGTCGCGACGTCCCCCACTCGCACTGCCGTGCCACCTTCGGCGCGAATCACGATCGCCCGCAGGTCGTCGGCCGCCGCAACCCGGCCGAGTCCGCGCAGCGTCCAGCGCTCGCCGTCGCGCTCCACGTAGGAACCGCCGAACGGCAGCGAGTTCGATGCGAGCGCGTCGTGCACGTCGTCGAGCACGAGTCCATGAGACGCCAGTGCCGACGGGTCCACCTGCACCTGTACCTGCTCGATGAGTCCGCCCCAGGAGTTGACCTCGCTCACGCCGGGCACACTGCGCAAACGCGGACGAATCACATAGTCGTGCAGCGACTTGAGGTCGGTGAGCGACATGGAATCACTCTCGACCACATACTGATAGAGCTCGCCCAGCGGCGTTGACACCGGGCCCAGCATGGGATCGACACCATCGGGGAGTTCGCCTTTCGCATCTCCAAGCCGCTGCGTGACGAGCGTGCGCGCATGATACAGTTCGGTGCCGTCGGCAAAGGCGATCGTCACAAGCGACAAGCCGGCCTTGGACGTCGAGCGCACCTCGTCCGCGCCTTCAAGCCCCATGAGCACGGACTCGATCGGATACGTGACCAGCTGCTCGACTTCCTCCACCGCGTAGCCGCGAGCTTCGGTAATCACCTCGACACGAACGCCCGTGAGATCCGGAAATGCATCGAACGGCAGTCGCAGGAACGCCAGCACGCCGGCCACCACCACCACGGCGACGGCCAGCAACACGACCACCGGGCGCGCCATCGACGCACCGACGAGTCGCGCAAGCATTGAATCGCCGGGCACTGCTGTCGGCGACGACGTTTCCGGCTCGAGCTGATTAATGGTCGGCACCACCACCGCCGTCACGACGCTTGAGCAACTCCGCGCGCGCTATGGTCGCTCCGCGCGCAATGACAAGCTCGCCTTCGGTCAGGCCAGCGAGGATCTCGGCGTTCGTCGCATCCCGCCGCCCAATCCTCACCGCCCTCGCCTCGAGGAACAGACCCTCGCCGCGCTGCTGCGCGACGATCACGACCGTGTCACCCGCGAGCGACTGCACCGATTGCATGGGCACCAGAAGCACCTCGCCGCCGTCCTTACCCGCTGCACCATCTGCCAGCTGCGCAGTCGCGAAACGTTCGGCACGCGTGCCCGGCGGTGCGCTGGTGATGTTCGCGAGAATGAGCACGGTGCGGGTTGCCTGGTCCACCACCGGCGAGACGCGCGTGACCACGGCACGGCCTGGCGCTGCCGACGCGTCTTCACCCACGAGCACGAAACTGAATGTCGTGCCTGCGCGCACACCGGCCACCTGGCGGTCGGTCAGACGCAGTTCGAGTTGCAGCGCCGTTGGATCGGCCACCGAAACCAGCGGATCGCCCGGTAGCACCACCGTACCCAGCGCCGCGCTGCGTGCAACAACCACGCCCGACATTGGCGCACGAATGAGCACCTCGTGCGGGTCGAGATTGCTTGGCAGCGGGCCCTCACCGAGCAAGTGCTCCATCAGCCCGCGCGCGCGAAACAACTCGGCCGCCGCCTCCTGCACGCGCGCGCGCGAGGCCGTCGCAGCCACCGTTGCGCGTTCGACATCCGCCTGACCCATGGCCCGGGCGGCGAGCAGGCGTTCGGCGCGCTTGAGATTCAGCTCGGCCGCATCACGCTCCGCGACCGCCGTGCGCAACTGCGATTCGGCACTCGCCAGTCCGCTGCGCGCATCCATGATCTCATGACTGTGAATCGCCACGAGAATGTCACCCGCGCGCACCGGATCGCCCACTCGCACCAACACACGCGTAATGCGGCCTTCCGTGACTGAACTCAGTACCTGCTCCTTCGCAGGATCAAGCACGACGCGAGCCGGTGCCATGACCATCGATGACCAGACAGCACGACGCGCGGTGTCGAGCGTGAATCCGCCGATCTCAACCGCCTGCGCACCGAGCAGCGCCGTGTCGGGCGCCGACTCGTCGTACGGCACGTCGTCTGGCGGTGTTTCGGTGCAGGCGATGAGCACAAGCGCGGCTGTGGCAAGCACTGCGCCATGCCGCAGATACCGCACATATCGCAATGAGCGAACGAAGTGTCTTGTCACGGAGCGGCTCCCGGAACGAGCGGTGCGCCAAGCATCCGGCGCAGTGTGAGCTGTGCGAGCAGCAGGTCTGCGCGAAACGTTCGTGCCGAGTTCCGCGCATCGGCGGCCGCACGTTCGGCGTCGAGCAGTTCCACGAGTGTCATGTGTCCCTCGGCGTACGCAACGCGGGCGCTGGCAGCGATCTCACGGCCGAGTCGCGGCGAGTCATCAAGTCGTGTGACAAGCGCTTCGAGTCGGCGCAATCGGTCGGCGGCGCCAAGCACGTCGGCGCGCACGCGAAGTTGCGTCTGGCGATACGATGCTTCGGCGAGCAGCACCGCGCCTTCGCTGCGCTCACGTGCTCCCGAGTTCCGGTTGAACAGCGGCAGCGGCACTGCCAGCCCGAGCTGCCCCGACATGAAACCGCTGGTGCGCTTGGTGCCGCCCTGCAGTTGCCAGTCTCCGATCACGCCGCCGGACTCGACCCGGCGTCGCAGCACGGCCTCGTCGACCGCCAGCAGCGCGGCGCGCAGTTCGGGGCGATCGCGCTCTGCGACTTCGACCAGACGTTGGGTGTCACTCGTCGCCGGCACGCCTGGCAACGCTGCCGAGAGCACGCTCGGGAGGGGCGCCAAGGATTCCTCGCTCACGCCAAGCAGGCCGGCGAGCTCGAGGCGCTCGCGCATGGCGCGCGACTCAGCGAGGGCCAGTTCGTGCGCCAGACGATTCGCTTCGACTCGTGTGCGCATGGCGACCGCTTCGCCCACCACCCCTTCGCTCGCACGCTGTGCGTCGACGGTCGCAATGCGTTCGACCGCCTCGTAGTGCTCCTGGGTGCTTCGGAGCAGATCGGCGGAGAGCACTGCAACCGTCCACGCACGCGCGATCCCCAGCTCGGCATCCTGTCGGGCGGCCAACCGTGCTGCGTGCAGTCGATCGCGACCGCGCGTTGTGGCGCGGCGCAATGTCAACCGGCGGCCGGTGATGTCGATCGGGATGTATGCCGTCACGAACTCGTCGGGCTCGATAGGTGCGCCGATGTTTTCGCGGCGGTACTCCAGAGTGGGGTTCGGCCACTGCCCGAGCGCGCGGAGCTCGCCCGTGGCGACGCGAGCTTCGGCGTCTGCGCGCTGCAGGGCCGGCGACGAGGTCGCGGCCATTCGAAGCGCCTGGGCAAGGTCGAGACTGTCGGGCACGCTCGTCGTTCCGACCGACTGTGCAACGGCGAGCGGTCCCCACCCGAGCGAGATCGCCCCGATCATGGCGACGAGCGCACGCAGCAGTCGTTGAGGAGTCCCCATTCCGACAAGGTAGGATGGGAAGATGAACCCCCGATGAACTCACATCGGCTGTGGCTCCCGTCACACGACACGCTCAAGTCCCGGTGCACCGATGCCGAAAACCTAGTTCAGGGCGATGACCAAGCCCTTCCCACCGCAGCGTCGCACGAACGGACCAGCAGGTCCACACCACGAGCCCATGATGCGCCCATCCACGCCCGCAGTCGCCCCGTCCGCCTACTCTCCGCTGCAACTCCTTCTCAACGCCTACGATCAGGCGATCGCCGCGTGTCGCGCCCGGAATACGGCTCGCGCCTACCGGACCATCGCAATGCTGCGCGAGGCGCATCCCTGTGATTCGCCATCATCGGCCGGCATTGACGGGCTCTATGCGTTCTGTGAGCGCGCGGTCCTGAGCGGCGACTTTTTCGGCGCCACGCGCACGCTGGAGCAACTTCGAGTCGCGTGGGAAGCGGCGGACCACATTACCAAAGTGCCGACGGTCGCGGTGGCCGCGGATGTTCGTGTTTTTGCTCCGAAGGAAGTACCGGCGCGTGCGCATCGCGCGTCGGACGACTCGCACGCATCGCCGGCACTCTGAGCACCTCGGTCACCGTCGCAGGTTTCCTGGGCGACGGGGAGCGGGCAGGACGGGTGGGCCAGACGGCCACGATCGCGATTCCCGGTCCACCGTCCTGTCGGTCCACGGCGAGCATATCACCGTCATGCTGCTGCACGATCCAGCGGGCGAGCGCGAGTCCCAGTCCGCTGCCATCGGCGCGATGCGCACGCGCGTTGGCTGATCGATGAAACCGGTCGAATACCGTGCCGCGCTCACGCTCGGCGATGCCGATGCCCTGATCTTCGACCGTCAGGTGCACGTGCTGATCTGAGCGTGACAGGTGAATCGTTACGATGCTGCCCGACGGGCTGTAGTGAATCGCATTGTCGAGCAGCAGTCCGAGCAACCGCCGCAGCACGGCAGCGTCGAAGGTGGCGGGGACTTCATCGAAGCTGCCCAGTGCGACTGTGATACCGGCTGCAGCGGCGCTCTCCCGCCAGCGCGGGAGTTCGTCGGTGAGTACGTCGTCCACGAAGCCGTCGGCCAGCGAGATCCCCGACTCGCCCGCATCTGCGCGCGCGAGCGCCAGCAGCGAACCCACCACCTCCGACGTCGCCTGCAGTTCGCGCTCGAGTCCTTGCAGCGTGGATTCAGCGTGCTGTCGCGCGTCGGCGTCTGTACCCTGCACGAGCGCCAGTCGGCCAAGTTCCACGCGTGATCGCAGGCGCGCCAGCGGCGTTCGCAACTCATGCGCCGCGTCAGTCAGAAAGCGGCGCTGCTGGCTCACCGCCGCGTCGAGGCGGTCGAGCACGCTGTTGAAGCTCGCGCCGAATCGGCCGAGTTCGTCGTTCGGGTCGTACAGCGTGAGCCGCGCGCCGCTCGTGGCATTGAGCAGCTGCGCCTGTGCGGCCATGCGTCCGATCGGGCGCAGCGCGCGCCCTGCAAGCCACCAACCGAGCAACGCTGCCACGCACACGATGATCGGAATGCCGCCCAGCAGCCAGTAGTCGATGCGTCGCGACGCGGCAACGAGTGTGGCCGCACTGGCATGCACCTCGATCGTCCAGCCGGGTGCGAGTAGCGGATCGAGCGGCGCTGTCATGTCGCGAACGGGCGGCCGCAGGCGCGGGTAGTGATGCGCGGCGCGAACGCCTGGCGGCACGAAGAGCGCACCGTTTACCTGGTGCACATCGATCGCGCGATCGTCGAAGACAAGCTCACCCGCGATGTGGGCAAGCGTCGCTTCCACGCTGCGATATTCCGCGATCTCCACGCGGAAGAACTTCCGGAACAGTTCGACCGACGAGGCCATCGACTCCTCATGCGCGCGGTCGAGCGCTCGCAGCACGGCGAATCGCACGCCGACGGCCGCGCCGAGCAACACCAGACAAAGCGATCCCGCGTACCACGCGATCAGGCGTGTTCGCAGTCGCGGTCGTGCCGATGCGGAGCTCATCGCACAATCATGCCGGTGGCCAGCCCAAGTCGATAGCCGGCGCCGCGGATCGTTTCGAGCAGCGGTCGTTCATCGGGCGGATCGATCTTGCGGCGAAGACGTGCGATATACACGTCAATGACGTTGCTGGCCGGATCGAAGTTGTCGTCCCAGGCGTGCCGGCTCAGGCGTTCGCGCGTGACCACGGTGCCGGCGCGCCGCATGAGCACCTCCAGCACGGCAAACTCCTTGGTGGTGAGGGCGATCGCTCGTGCGCCGCGATGCGCGCTGCGCGTGGCCGGATCGAGCGTGAGGTCCTGCACGACAAGTTGCGGCGCGAAGGCGTCGGCCGGCCGACGCAGCAGGGCGCGCAGGCGGGCCACCAGTTCGCCAAGCGCGTACGGCTTGACGATATAGTCATCGGCACCACCGTCGAGCCCTGCGATGCGATCCTCGACCGCATCACGCGCGGTGGCCATGAGAATGCGCGCGCTGCAGCCGGCGGCACGCAGTTTGCAGCAGACGGCAAAGCCATCGGTGTCGGGAAGCTGCACATCGAGCACGATCGCATCGGCGGGGCTGACGGCGGCCTGCACCAGCGCCATCTTCCCGGTGGCGACGGCGTCCACGGCGAAGCCGGTCGCTCGCAAGTACGCGGTCACCGATTCCCGCAGGTCGTCGTCATCTTCCACGAGCAGGATGCGCATCCTGCAATCTACGTCTTTCGCTCCCGCCCGCATGTCGTCACACGGCTCGCCTCGCATCGCGCTCGTTCTGGGCGGCGGTGCGCTCAAGGGCTTCGCCCACATCGGCGCGCTGCGCGCGCTCGCGGAGCGTGGCGTGGTGCCGCACGTCTACGCGGGGTCGAGCATTGGCGCGCTGGTCGCGGCGGCGGCGGCAGGCGGCATGGATGCGGACACGATGGCCGAACGCGCGCTCAGCCTGCGCCGCAAGGACCTCTTCCGCATCAACCACATGGGCATGCTGCTCGACCGCATGCAATCGCGGTCGATCTACATGGAGGCGCCGCTGCGCGCGCTGTGCGATCATGTGGTGCCAGAGGGGACGTTCGCCGAGCTGAAAACCCCGCTCATCGTGACGGCCGTGGACGTGGAGCGCGGCATCGAAGTGGTGTGGGGCGCGCCCGGATTGCGCGATGTGTCGGTGCGCGATGCCGTGTACGCATCCTGTGCGCTGCCCGGCTTCTTTCCGCCGGGCATGGTGGACGGTCGACCGTGCATCGACGGGGGTACCACCGACAACCTGCCGGTAGGCATCGCGTCGCTGGGCGTGGACGCGGTGATCGCCGTGGATGTGGGCATGGCCGACGTACCGGACGCAGAGGGCGTGGGACAACAGGGCTTCGCCTCCGTGTACATGCGCGCCGCCACGATCATGATGCACACCATGCAAACGCGCTCCCTCGAGCGCTGGCAGGGTCCGCCCATGCTGCTCGTGCGTCCTCGCGTATCGCACATCTCGTGGTTCGGCTTCCAGCACACCGCCGAGTTGCTGCAGCTCGGCTACGACGCGATGCGTGAGGCGCTTCGTGAACTTGACGCGGTGCTCGACGCGCGTGGGGGCATCTTCCCGAGGCGTCGCGTCACGCTGAGCGTCGATGACGGCAAGTGCGTGGGGTGCGGACTGTGCGTGGTGCTTGCGCCGCACCTGATGGGGATGGACGCGCGGGGCAAAGCCTTTGCCACTTCGCCGTTGCTGGAGTGGAGTCCGGCCGACGGTTCGTTCGTGCGGCAGTGTCCGGTGGGAGCCATTCTTGCGGAAGAGCGTGGTCCAGCAGCCATGTCCCGCACCGAACGCGCGGCGTCCCCGAGATAGCGGCCGATAGCTTCGCGCCGCGCGGCGTGGCACATTACATATAGCCTTGCCGCGACCGCGGGCATCAAACCCCGGACTGGGCGGTGAGTGGCTCCACTCCGCACGCCGTGTCGGTTACCCGAAGGGTGCCGCCCGCCGTACTCCCGTGCCTCATGACACATCCGAATTCGTTCGACAGCCGCGCCACTCTCAGCGTGGGCGACAAGTCGTACACCTATTTCCGCCTGGGCGCACTTGAATCGCTCGCCGGAAACCGCGTCTCCTCCCTGCCGTTCTCGCTCAAGATCCTGCTCGAGAATCTCTTGCGCGGCGAGGACGGCGCGTTCGTGCACCGCGAAGACATCGAGGCGCTCGCGCGCTGGGATGTTGCCGTGCCGGTGGACAAGGAAATCGCCTTCCGCACCGCGCGTGTGTTGCTCCAGGACTTCACCGGCGTGCCCTGCGTCGTCGACCTCGCCGCAATGCGCGACGCCATCGTGAAGCTCGGCGGCGACCCGTCTCGCATCAATCCGCTTCAGCCCGTGGATCTCGTCATCGACCACTCCGTGCAGGTGGACGAGTACGGCACCGATGCGGCGGCTCTGATCAATGTGGAGATGGAGTTCGC
Organism: Gemmatimonadales bacterium; assembly: GCA_038330215.1. GTDB lineage: Bacteria > Gemmatimonadota > Gemmatimonadetes > Gemmatimonadales > Gemmatimonadaceae > JAABRT01. Next base: position 1,323 of record JBBQNT010000027.1, on the reverse strand, counting down.
GCGCAACACGGAACGCTACGAGTTCCTCAAGTGGGGTCAGCAGGCGCTCAACAACTTCCGCGTCGTTCCGCCGGGCACGGGCATCTGCCATCAGGTGAACCTTGAGTACCTCGCGCACGTCGTGTTCGCGATGCCGCAGGACGGCGAGACGCTGGCGTACTGCGACTCACTCGTCGGCACCGACTCGCACACGACGATGATCAACGGTCTGGGCGTGCTGGGCTGGGGCGTCGGTGGCATCGAGGCGGAGGCGGCCATGCTCGGTCAGCCAGTGTCCATGCTGGTGCCGGATGTCGTGGGCTTCCGTCTGCACGGCAAGCTGCCCGCCGGCTCCACCGCGACCGACCTCGTGCTCACCTGCGTGGAGATGCTGCGCAAGAAAAAGGTCGTGGGCAAGTTCGTGGAGTTCTATGGTTCAGGTATCTCGTCGCTCTCCCTCGCGGACCGCGCGACGATCGCCAACATGGCGCCGGAATACGGGGCCACGATGGGCTTCTTCCCCGTGGATGCGGAAACGCTCAAGTATCTGCGTCTGACGGGACGCAGCGAGGAGCAGGTTGCGCTCGTGGAGGCCTACTGCAAGGCGCAGGGACTGTTCCGCACCGACGACCAGCTCGACCCGCAGTTCACCGATACGCTCGCGCTCGACCTGGGCACGGTGGAACCGAGTCTCGCCGGTCCGAAGCGCCCGCAGGATCGAGTGCCGCTCTCGCAGTCGAAGCGCATGTTCAGGGAGGCGCTTGCGCAGCAGCTGCAGTCGCAGCTCGCGCCCGCCGCAGCCACGCTGACCAAAGCCGTGCCGGGGACTCCTGAGGCGGAGATGGTCGCCGAAGGTGCTCCGGTCGAGCCGCCAGATGCCGGCGTGCCGTGCGAATATCGTGGCGAGCAGTTCACGCTCAATCATGGACACGTGGTGATCGCGGCCATCACGTCGTGCACAAACACGTCCAACCCGAGCGTGATGCTGGCCGCGGGCCTGCTCGCGCAAAAGGCAGTCGCGCTCGGACTCAAGACGCGTCCGTGGGTGAAGACGTCGCTCGCGCCTGGTTCCAAGGTGGTGACGGAGTACTTCAACAAGGCCGGCGTCACACCAGCGCTCGACGCACTGGGCTTCAACACCGTGGGCTACGGCTGCACCACGTGCATTGGCAACTCCGGACCACTGCCCGAACCGGTCACGCAGGCCATCGAACACGGCAAGCTCAATGTGGCGGCCGTGTTGTCGGGCAATCGCAACTTCGAGGGCCGCGTGAATCCACTCACGCGCTTCAACTACCTCGCATCGCCGCCGCTCGTGGTCGCCTACGCGATCGTGGGCCGCAT
>JBBQNT010000026.1:0-24293 GCA_038330215.1 Gemmatimonadales bacterium | reverse complement strand
GCCCGTTCCCCAGCCTCACACCGGAAAGAGCATCTCCCGGTACCGCGGCAACGGCCAGTACGAATCGCCCACCGTCAACTCCAGCGTGTCACTGGCAACACGCACCGCATCCATCGCCTCACGCCCCGCAGTGGAAATGAGCTCGCCCTGCTTCACGATGTCCTCGTGCAACGCCTCGGCCTTCGCGAGCGCCTTGCTCAGATCCGTGCGCGCCTTCTGCAGCGCCGTCACCTGATTGCTCACCGTGTTGGCCGCATTGATCAGCGGCTGCAGGTTGATGCCCGATGACGCACCGCGACCCGCGTCACCGGCCAGATCGCCGAGGTACGTGTAGCATGCCGGCAGGATCTGCGTGTCCACCATCTCCTGCAGCGTGTGCATCTCGATGAGCAGGTCCTTGTTGTAACGCTCGAGACGGATGTGGTAGCGGCTGTCGAGCTCCGCTTCTGTGAGCACACCCGTCTGCTCGAACAGCTTACGCGACGACTTGCTCACCATGTCGGTGAGCGCCTCGGGCGTGCGACGCAAGTTGGGCAGGCCACGCTTCTTCGCTTCCACCACCCATTCGTCCGAGTAGTTGTTGCCTTCAAAGCGAATCGCGGCCGTGCTCTTGAACGCTTCTTTCACGACCACCAGCACGGCATCGCCGGTTGTCTTGGCGGTCTTGAGTTCCTTCGTGAGCGCATTGATGATTTCCTCGAGCGCTTCAGCGACGGCCGTCTGCAGCAGCATCACCGGGAAGGCGATGCTCTGCGAGCCGCCAACCGCGCGGAACTCGAACTTCGCGCCCGTGAAGGCGAACGGCGACGTGCGATTGCGATCGGTGTTGTCCTGCACGACCTCAGGCAACTTGTCGACGCCGAGTTTGAGCATGGACTGTTCGGCCGAGCCCTTGCCCGTCTTGCCGGCGGCAATGTCTTCCACCACCTGCGTGAGCATTCGTCCCAGAAACACGGAGATGATCGCCGGCGGCGCTTCGTTCGCACCCAGGCGATGCTCGTTGCCGCTTGTGGCGATGCCCGCGCGCAGCAACGCGCCGTGTTTGTGCACACCTTTCAGCACAGCCGCCAGGAACAGCAGAAAGCGCAGGTTCGCGTGCGGCGTCTTACCCGGCTTGAGCAGGTTCTCGCCGTCGAGCGCATTCTCCGAGGTGATCGCCAGCGACCAGTTGCAGTGCTTGCCCGATCCGTTGATGCCGGCAAACGGCTTCTCGTGCACGATCGCCTGCAGGCCGTGCCGCATGGCGACCTTCTTCAGTACTTCCATGACGAGCTGGTTGTGATCCACGGCCACGTCCGTCTCTTCATATAGCGGCGCCATCTCGAACTGACACGGCGCGACTTCATTGTGACGCGTCATGATCGGCACGCCCAACTTGTACAGTTCCGTTTCCACCTCGCTGATGCACGCCTGCACGCGCTCCGGGATTCCGCCGAAGTAGTGATCCTCGAGCTGCTGTCCGCGCGGCGGTTCGGCGCCCAGGAGTGTGCGGCGCGCCATCACGAGGTCGGGTCGCAGGGCGAAGTGCCCGCGGTCGATCATGAAGAATTCCTGCTCCGGGCCAAGCGTGGTGATCACGCGCTGCACGCCCGTGTCGCCGATGAGTTCAAGCAGCTTCATGGCCTTGGTCGAGATCACATCCGAGCTGCGCAGCAGCGGCGTCATTTCGTCGAGCGCTTCACCGTTGTAGCCGATGAAAACCGATGGGACGCACAGCGTGCGCGTGCCACCTTCGTCGTCGATGAACACCGGGCTGGCCGGATTCCACGCGGTGTAGCCGCGCGCTTCCCACGTTGCACGCAATCCGCCCGACGGGAAGCTCGAGGCATCCGGTTCGGACTGAATCAGCTGTTCGCCGGAAAACTGCTCGATCGGCAATCCATTTTCGTCGAAACCGAGGAACGCGTCGTGCTTCTCGGCCGTGAGTCCGGTCTGCGGCTGGAACCAGTGCGTGAAGTGCGTGACGCCGCGCGAGATGGCCCATTCCTTGATCGCCTGGGCGACAATGGGTGCGATCTCGCTGTCGAGCTTGCCGCCGAGGCGTACGGAGTCGGCGAGCGAGGCGTAAACATGTGCGGGCAGCTTGGTGCGCATCTGGCGGAGGCCGAACGTGCTGTCGCCGAAGAAGGCGGACGTTGGCAGGGTGACGCCGTTTTCGTCGACCGGGCGGGGTGTGATGCGGACGCCGCGCTGCGTGATCTCACGCAGAATTGCGAAACGTGGATTGATGGAGTCGATGGACATGGGCGGAGAAGCAGCGATGGGAGGCGTGGACGGTCCGGGTCGCCGGTGAGAAGTGCAGGCGATGCTGGAAAATAGTTGCGTCAGGCCGATCCCCAAAGGTCGAACACGTTATAATCGGTAAGAACTGTGCAGAAATCGCACATTTGCGTGTTCGGAAGTGCAACTGCCTGTCCGGCAACGAACAAAAACCGTATAGACTAACCGCCCAACCAGGTTAACGCCGATCATGGTTGCGGTGGACCAGCGAGCAGGGCATTGGACGCACGCTCGATGGCGCGGTCAGTGCCGCCCACGAGCACGGCGATCACATTCGCGCTTCGGAGCAGCGTGGGACGATCGGGCCAGCGCGCCGTGGTATCGCCGCGCGGGGCGGCGCGGGCGGAATCGAAGCGGGCCAGCGCGTCGGTGGCCGCAGCCTCAGTTGCAAAGAACGCGACGCGCAGTTGCTGGCGGCCCACCTGCCAGGAGCTCACTGGCTCGGCAATTCCGGGAATGCCCAGGGCGCTGTCCATCGGCACTACGCGCAGTCCCGCGAGCCCGAAGCGCTGTTCGATGCTGCACGGGTGCCACTTGCCGTCGCGTGGACAGGCGCGAATCGCCGCCACGATGCTGTCCACCTCTGCGTCGGTGCGGAGGCCTGACGAGTCCAGCGCCGGATCAGCGCGCTCTGCGCCAGGCGTGATCGCCGGGGGGACGACGGCCGAGTCGCTGTATTCGCCCGCGGTGTCTGTGGCATCGCCGCAGCCCATGCTGGCGAGTACGCATAGCAACGCGAAGGAAAGGTGGCGCGCACGCGCGCCGTGTCGCGGGAGTCTGGTCATTGTCGTGTGGGCGGAATCGTGTTCACGTATTTCCGTGCGTTTGCGTTCCCGTACATTGCAGCGCAGCGCCGCGCCCCGAAACCACCGCTGCGCCACTGACCTCCTCACCGCTCACGCATGTTCAGCGATTCCGCACTCCTTCTCACCACAAGTGGACGCGCTGCGCTCCTGTTCGGTGTTTTCCTGCTCACCGGCGCCGCGGTCTCGACATGGCTCGCACCGATGCGTGCCATAACGCGTGCAATGCGCTGGGCGGCGCTGTTGCTGCTCGCGGGACTTGCTCTTCAGGCAACCGGGCAGCTGATCGCGTTCGATGCCTTTGCCGCGGACGCCGATCCGCTGTCCGACACGATCGGAATCATCGCGGGCACCTCGTGGAGCCGTATGCGCATCTGGCTCGTTGCGCTCGCCGTGGGCACGCTCGCGACGTCATGGCTGCGCGATCGTGCGCTCGACTACGCCGCGCGCTTTGCAGCAATTGCCGTGCTGCTGCTGTTGCCGCTGCTCGGACACGCCGCGTCCGCCGAACCCGCGTGGTTCGCGCTCCCACTTGGCGCTGCACACGCGGCCTCCGCAAGCGTCTGGATTGGCACGCTCATGCTGCTCGCGCCGTGCTGGTGGAACGATGTTCAGGCGACTGCGCCGTCGTTGCCGCGATACGGACGTGTGGCGCTGTTCGCGGCACCGCTCGCCGTGCTGAGCGGCGGTGTCACGGCGTGGACGCGACTCGAAAGCATCGATCAGCTGCTCACTACCGGCTATGGCCGGCTGCTGCTCGTCAAATCACTGAGCGTGATCATCGTGCTTGTGCTCGGCGCACGTCATCACCGGCGATTGACCCGCGCTCCGCAACTGCAGGGCACGGACATCCAGCACACCCGGCGCACACTGCAGGCCGAGATTGTTCTGGCGGTCGTGGTGCTGCTGCTCACCGGTTGGCTGGGAGAGAGCGCACCGCCATCGCTGGAATGACATCACCAGCAGAGCGCGCGCTCAGCCGCCAATCGGCCGCACGTCGCACATCACGTCCAGCGACGTGCCGTCGCTGAACAACACCTGCAGCGTCACCGTCTCGCCAACGACCAGCGCTCGGTTGAGCGTACGTACCATGAAGTGCTTCCCGCCGGGCGCCAGCACAACCGAGTCAGCCGCTGCGATTGCCAGCGAGGACTGCGGCGTCATGTGCACCATGCCGTCGTGCTGCATGGTTTCGTGAATCTCGACGGTATTGGCAACGCGACTCGTCACACCCACGATCTGCAGTGAATCACCGCGCGGATTGTGAATCACCGCGTACGCGCCCGTCGTCGCTCCCGAAAGACCCGCGCGAATCCATGCATCGCTCGCCCACGACTCGGCGCGCCCGGCGGCCGTCTCCGCACGCTCCGGGCGCGACTGCGCCGCATCGCCGCAGCCAGCCAGCGGGAGATTACACATGAGCGCGACGAGCAGCAGCGACTTCCGCACATTCCGCTTGAGCCACCGCTGCGCCAGCAACGCACCGCCAATCAGCAGGACGACCGGCGCGATGAACGCCAGCGCGCCAAAGCCGTCGAGCGAGGGCGACCCGCGAATGCCCGTGCCGTAATCGTCGACAAGCGCCGTGGTGATGTCGCTCGGTGACTCACCGTTTTCGAAGCGAACCGCGATCGCCTTGCGCAGCGAATCCGCCTGCGGGCTCGGGCAGCTCGCCAGATTGAGTCCGGGGCAATATGGGCTCATCAGGTCGCGGTACAGCGCACTCAACTCGGGCGGCCTCGCCACGCCGACGACCGTCGAGTCCTGCGTCGCCGAACGTGCGACGGCGTATACAAAAAACACGGGGAATCCGGGTATCGGGAGAACGTCTCGAACCTTACCGAGCGCGCTCCCGACCAGCAAGCGGCAGCCCCCCTAAGCGACCCGGCGTGCTGGCTCGGCGAGCGGTGCGAGCATTTCTTCGGCCCACGTGAGCGCACCGGCGTAGATCTGGCCGATCATATCCGGGTCAATGCCCATCTCGCGCGCAACTTCGCTCGCGCTCTCGAACATGCCCAGTTCGTACGATTCCGCGAACGTGAGCGCATCTGCGTACGGACCCGTGCGCTCGATCAACGCATCCTTCGCTTCATCAGAAAGCGCCACGCGTGAAACGAGATCCTCGATCGAGATGCGGAATACCGCATCCAGCAAGGAGAACAGTCCCACCAGAAACAGCGTGCCGCTTTCGCGTCCCGTGCCCGCGAGCTGTTCACACAATCGCGCGCGTTCCACGGCCTGCTGCACCAGATGCGCGTCGACGTCGTTTGTGCCACGGCGCGACGCGGCGATGGCCAGCGCCAGCCAGCGCAGCAGCGCGTTCCGTCCGATCAACCGCAGTGCGTGTCCGATGGACGTCACGCCACGCGCGCCCACCGACGCCGAATTCACGATGCGCAGCAACTGAAACGTGAGTACAGGATCAACCGCGATGGCCTCTTCGAGCGCACGATCCTGCACATTCGGGTCACGCGCCTGCCCAAGCAACCGCAGCGCCGAGATGGTGGACGACGGCAGCTCGCCTGACTCGAGCGGTTCGGGCCGACTGAAATGCGAACCCTCGAACGCATCGAAGCCGAGCGCGCGCGCACGTGCGAGCTGCGCCGGGTCGTAGACATGGTCGGCAATGAGTCGCACGTCACCATGAGTGCGCACACGCGACACGATGTTTGCCAGAATCGATACGTCCTCATTCCGGACATCCACGCGCACCCAGTGTGCGTACGGCAGCAGTGCGTCTGACGCCGCCGGCGTTTCCGAGACCTCGTCGAGCGCGATCTGCCCCCCCGCTGAGCAAAAGCGCTGAATCGCGTCCACGATCTCGGGCTCTGCGCCCACATCGGCGGGAATCAGCGGGATCGTGGTGAGCGGGTCGGCGATCTGGATGATCTGCCCGAGAAACTGTCCGCGCGAGACGGGCACGAACGCGGGCCGGTCCGCACGGACATTGTCGAACTCGCCCGTGAGGAAGCTCTTGGCGAACGCGTCACGTCCTTCCGGCGTGTCGCGGAATCGGATTTCGTAGCCCAGCAGATCGCCGTCGCGGGTGAACATCGGCTGACGGACTACGCAGAAGTCGGACATGGACGTTAGGGAGAGGGGTACGTAAGGGAGCATCGGCGGCCGACCGGCGCGACTTGAGCAGTCGGCGCGGATTTGGGCGTCCATGGGGCCGGAAACCCGTCTGCTCGCGGTGACGTACGGGGTGGCGCCGAAGCGGGTGCACCGATCACTCTTCGACAGGGCGGCCAGCGTGGGCTGATCGCCGATCCGCTGTCATCCTGGAGTGTCATGAGTCTGTCGTCGCTGGAAGGATCGCTGCATCGCGGGTGTGGTGGGCGATATGCGCAACACACCGAGCAGGTCACGGTACGTCTGAGTGGCATGTCGGCCGAAGTCACACGCGAGTTCTTTCGCTGCGAAAAGTGCGCGCACGAACAGCGCACCATCGAGCAGCGCGACGCCGCGGAGAAGCAGGCCACCGACCAGATTCGCGCGCAGTACGGCCTGCTGCTCCCGAAGGAGATCCGGCAGCTGCGCGAGTCGATCGGGCTTACCTCGGCGCAGCTTGCCGAGGTGTGCTACGGAACGCCGAAAGGCATCGTGGCCGGCTGGGAAAAGGGGCGATATTTGCAGAATCGCGAAGCTGATGCGCTGCTGCGCAGCTTGCGCGACCCGGAGACGCTGGAGTACCGCGCCTCGCGCGCTGGCGTGGTACTGCCAACTCCCGGTGTCGACACCAGCGCTTCACAACCGACCGATCAGGACGCCGAGGCCGTTGGAGCGAGCGTAGGCGATTCCAGCGGCTCCGACGCTCAGTCCGGAGACTGACCATCTCCGTCGTCACGGCCTCAGCCCTCACCAAAAGATTTGGGACCGTTTCGGCGCTCGATGCACTCACGGTGGCGATCCCGGAAGGCATCACCGGGATCGTGGGCGCAAATGGTGCCGGCAAGAGCACGTTCCTGCGCATTCTGCTCGGCTTGCTCGAGCCCAGCGCTGGCACGGCCACGGTGTTCGGACACGATGTGGTGCGCGAACGGCGCACCATTCGGCGACTCGTGGGCTTCATGCCCGAACACGACTGCCTGCCGACGGACACCAGCGCCGCCGAGTTTGTGATGCATCTTGGCCGCCTTTCCGGATTGCCCAGAGTGGCCGCGCGCGAACGCACCGCAGAAGTGTTGCGCCACGTTGGACTTTACGAAGAACGCTATCGGCCAATGGGCACGTATTCCACCGGAATGCAGCAGCGTGTGAAGCTCGCGCAGGCACTGGTGCACGATCCGCGTTTGCTCGTGCTCGACGAACCCACCAATGGCCTCGATCCGGCGGGACGTGACGAGATGCTCGCGCTCGTGCGCCGAACGGGCCGCGAGTTTGGCATCAGCGTGCTCGTCTCGTCGCACCTGCTTGGTGAGCTCGAACGCACCTGTTCCACGATTGTGGCCATCGACAGCGGAGTGCTTCGGCAACAGATCGCCGTTGATGCGATGACGAGTGAGATCCCGCAGTTCGCGGTGGAGATTGACGGTGACGCAGACGCCGTGATCGCGCACCTCACGAATGCTGGATGGACGATTGCGCCTGATCGCTCGGGATTTGTGCTCACGCTGCCGGAGAGCGACCGGGACACCGCGCAGCGCGCGGCCGATGCCGTGCGGGACGCGTGTGCTGCGGCACAGGCCGGTCTGTTGCGTTTTGAGCGCGGACGAACGCGCCTGGACGCAATTTTTCACGACGGCGAGGCCGCATGACCAGCACGATTCACGATCTCGGCTATCAGCGGTACAGCGGTGAGCGCCTGTCCATGCGTTCAGCATGGAGCGCGCTCTTCGTGCAGGGCGTGCGCACGATGCTGGCGCTCGGACGTCCGGCTCGCTCCAAGGCACTGCCGGTATTTGTGCTGATCTTTTCATGTGTGCCAGCCATACTGACTGTATTTCTGTCGTCGCAGGCTGGCCTTCCGATACGGCACGCAACGTATTTCACCGGCGTCTCCATCTTGTATGTGCTGTTCGCGGCAGCGCAGGCGCCGGAACTGTTCAGCCGCGACCAGGCCAACCGCGTGCTACCGCTGGTGTTCACGCGCGACCTTTCTCGCTGGCAGTATTTCTCGGCACGACTGGCGTCTGTTGTGGTGACGCTCGTCGTGCTGGCCATGGTGCCACAGTTCATTCTGTGGCTCGGTGCCATCGGACTCGCCGACGATACCATGGCAGTGCTGCGCGAACGCCTGCCGATTCTCGGGCCCATTCTGGCCGTGACGACACTCGCTGGCTGTCTGCTCGGCAGCGTGTCGTCGGCCGTTTCCGCATTCACACCGCGCCGACACTTCGCGACGGCTGCGATTGTCGGGCTGTTCATTGTGTTGGGCGCTGCCACGGCGGCACTGGGCGCATCAGATGTGGTGCCGATGAAGACCGCCGAGCTGTTCAATCCGGTGCGCGTGCTCGACATGAGCAATCGTCTGCTGTTCGACGAGCCTACACGTCGCATCACGCGCGAAGCGGCCAATCCGCTCGCCACATATCTCGCCGTGATCGTGGCCTGGTGTGCCGCCTCGACGCTGGCGGTGTTATGGCGTTCGCAACGCGTGGACGCATGACGCAGCCATCGATGATTGTCTGGTGGCGTTCGCAACGCGTGGACGCATGACGCATCCACTGGTGTTCGATCACGTGTCGCGCTGGTTTGGTGATGTCGTCGCAGTGAACGACATCTCGGCTACCGTGGAATCCGGCATTACCGGACTGCTCGGACCCAACGGTGCCGGCAAGACCACGCTGCTGCAGATGGCCGCCGGATTGCTTCCCGTGTCTGGCGGATCGGTGCGCGTGTTCGGACACGATCCCTTTGGCGTTGTCGCAACCTACGCACATGTGGCGCTCGTGCCCGAGGCGGAAGCGGTGCCGGGCATGCTGACGGCGCGGCAGTTTGTCGCGGCACGCGCGGCGCTGCTGGGTGTGGCTGATCCCAACATGGCAACTGAGCGAGCGCTCGCACGTGTACAGCTCGAGGATGCGCAGGACCGTGTGCTGAGCGGATTTTCCAAGGGCATGAAACAGCGCGCCAAGCTCGCGGCCGCGCTCGTACATGAGCCGCAGCTCGTGCTGCTCGACGAACCGTTCAACGGTCTCGATCCCCGTCAGCGCGGACAAATGATGCAACTGCTGCACGCACAGGCCGACGCCGGTACGGCCATTGTCTTCAGCTCGCACATTCTCGAAGAAGTCGAGGGCGTCGCGTCGCGTGTGCTGGTGATGGTTGCTGGACGACTGGCCGCGAGCGGTGATCATCGCGAGCTGCGTCGGCTCATGACTGACCGGCCGCACACGATTCATGTGCGGTCGAGCAATGATCGTGCACTCGCGGCCATGCTCGCCACGCATCCGGCGGTGCTGGGGCTTGCGCTCGACGATGCGCGGCTCACGGTGCGCGTGAGCGATCACGCGGCACTCGCTCGAGCGTTGCCGGCGGCGGCACGTCGCGGCGATATCTCGCTGTACGAAGTCCGTCCGGCGGATGAATCGCTGGAGCATGTGTTCTCGTACCTGGTGCAGCGATGACCTCGCCCGTGGCGGCCACACGGGCGTCGGCGACTGGTGGCATGGCCGCACGGGTGAAAGCCGTGATCGCGCTCACGGTGGCGCGAACGCTGCGACCAACTGCCGTGCTGCTTGGCGTGATCGTCACCGCGCTACCGGTGCTCTTTGCGGCCATTCTGCGGGCCACGACTCCGGAGCCTGATCAGGCCACGATTGCAACGTTCCTGCTCAACAACTATGAGACGCTGGTGGTGTCGCTGCTGCTGCCGCTGACGGCGCTCGTTGCTGCGGCCGGAGCCACGAGCGCCGAGCGCGAAGATGGCACGGTGCTGTATCTGCTCACCACCACCACGCCGCGCTGGCTGATCGTGCTTGTGCGATGGCTCTTTGCCACCGTGCTCACCAGTGCGTTTGTGCTCACTGCGGTGGTGTTGACGGGTGTGGTGGCCGGCGGTGGTAGCGAGCCCACGGGTGTGATGCGCGCCTTTTCAGTTGGCGGTGTGGTGGGTGCGGCCGTGTATAGTGCGCTCTTTCTCTGTATGGCGGTCTGGCTGCGGCGATCGCTGCTGGTGGGATTGCTCTACGTGCTTGTGTGGGAGGGCGTGATTGCGGGGAGTTTTCCGGCGGTGCGCTTTTTGAGTGCGCGCCAGGTGTTTCTGGGCATCACGCAGGGTTTTGTGCAGGACGCCGAGGCAGGTGCGTCGACGTTTCTCGGTGTGCCGTCGTTCACGGCGTCGGTGGCGTGGGCTGTGGGAGTGACGGTCGTCGCGCTGCTGCTCGCGGTGTACCGCCTGCAGCGGCTGCCGGTGCAGCGTCCGCGGTGAGCGGGCGGCTTCGCGTCAGAGGGCGGCGAGTCGCCATCTGCAGCGTCCTTGAGATGGCCGTGACGGCGCTTGCCCGGACGCGCCGGCTCGGCGATCTTTCAGGAATAGGTACGGCGCCGTAGCCAAGTGGTAAGGCAGAAGACTGCAAAGTAATTGCAGTGCGGGTTGGTGTTGGTAGGACGAGGTTTGTAGTACGTTGTCGTGTATGGAGTTGCGAGGCAGAGAAGAGTGACCGTTTTGCGCGGAAGCGCGGCGGTAACAACATCGGGTACCACGCTGTTGCGCGTGATGACCCCTCAAGGCGCCGTGGCCAAGTGGTAAGGCAGGAGACTGCAAATCTCCCATCGTCGGTTCGATTCCGACCGGCGCCTCTAAAAGCGTGTGTGACCAATGCCCAGCCATGCGCTGGGCATTGGCGTTTCCGAACGTGTCGACGATACCAATACGCCTCGCTGCCGCGACGCCGTCGTGGTACAAGCGGTGGCGAACTGTGCCAAGCGAGGGTGCTGCACAGCGATTCGTGGAGGTCATTGGGTCCCGGTCGTGTTCTAACGAATGGGAATGCACAAAACGGGGTCAGCCATCTGGCCGCCCCCTTTCGCGTTTTGCTGCCGGTACGCCGTCGAGCCTATGTCAGCCCAAGGCTCGTCCCTTGTGGCGGCTGCAAGTTCTCAGTGATGGGGTGACGCAGCCCAGCCGCCATGCGCCGCAGCGTTGGACCGACCCCCTCGGTGTCGAGCAGTCGCATTCCCAGCCGAACGTCTGACACACCGGGGGTCGCCCGAAAGGTGAACTGAGGCACGGCACCGCTCGCGTCCACCTCCCTACACCAGCACGCCACGCCGCTGCGCGCTGTGCGCGATGCCGCTACCTCTGCGAGGTGCGAGGACAGAATGAACGTGCCGTGCCGCGCCTGCGAGAGCCCGTCCACTAACAGGGCCGTGGCGTCCGTGGCGTCGCCGATGTTCGTGCCGCGAAACACCTCATCGCCGATTGCCAGCACCGATTCGCCGCGCTCGACCGCGTCGACGATTTTGCGCACGCGCCGGATCTCGGCCAGATAGAGACTCTCGGCGCGCTGCAAGTCGTCGCGGACGGTGATCGAGACGATGAGACGATCGTGCAGCGGAATCGAGGCATCTTGCGCGGCGACCGCCATGCCGAGATGGGCGCAGTACACTGCGATGCCCACGGCACGCAGGAGCGTGCTCTTACCCGCCATGTTCGGGCCCGTCAGCAGCATCACACGCTCCGTGGCTTCTAAGCGCACGTTGTTCGGTACGCCGTGTGGCAGTAGCGGGTGCCGAACCCCGGCGAGTGTCAGGGGGACTGCGCCGCGGGGAACCATCTGCGGCATCACCCCACTGACCGCGGCGGAGGCCGTCGCGAGTGAACAGTACGCATCGAGTTCACCAATCGCGTCGACCAAGGCCTGCACCAACGTACGGAACGGAGTGGCCGGCGCCTCGTGCGCGTCGGGCAAGCGGTGCGGACTCCGTACCATGGCATCAAGCGCCAACAAGGAGTGAGTGCGCCCGTGCTCTACGGCGGCGCGTAACGCTGCGGCGCGTGGATCAGCGGTCGCCGCAACAAATGCGGATGTGACCGAAGCGAACGACGTATCGGCCGGCAGAGTCGCCAGCCGGCCCGCGACCTCACGACCGAGTCGCAGCAACTCATCGACGGCGTGCAGTTGATCCTCGATATGCTGAGCGGTGTCCTTGTAGCGCAGAGTGAAGAGCATGCGCTCGACGGCGGCGCCTGGTATGAGCATATAGTTCGACGACAGAAAGCGGCTCACCTGTGCCCCGCGTTCCTGCAGCTCGCGCCACGGCACCTGCCCGGTGATCTTCACAAGTCGGGGCAGCAACACCTGACGGTCCTGCACTGCCGACAGGTTCGCAGGAGGCGCGGCGATCAGGCGCTTGAGGGCGTCACGTCCCTCTCGTGTGCGGGTGGAGTCCAGCCACGACGCGAGTGGCCACTGGTCCATCGCGTCGGGCAGAAGTCCGATCTCAGAAAGTGCCGTGCGTTCAGCGTGCATGTGACAGAGGGGGGCAGGCGGGCTGTATCGTGACGCGCGGGATCTTACTCGACGGGGTGGGGACGAGTTCCTGTGCGGTGCTCGGAAGGGTGTCGGGCCGCGACGCTCCACCGCAGCGTTGTTATCGCAGTGCCCTGCCGAACGGCGCTTCGACGACTTGTTCTCTTTCTTTGCTGTTAAGTCGAAGGTATCGTCTTTCCCTCCGAACCAGTTCGCCCGTCGTTGAGATCGAATGCCCTCGCAGGCTTGGTATGCAAACGGCCCATCCCAAGGGAAGGGCCGTCGCAAGCATCTTCGAGATTCCATCGAGTCTAGATGGACGGGTACAGTCGCACCGCCTCGTAGTCCAGCGAGTCCATGCGGGCACTCCGTGAGGCGACGTGACCGTAGATCTTGCGCACAAGAGCATCACTCGTGTGTCCCAAGGCCTGCGCGACCTCGAAAGTGTTGCGGATCGCCTTGGTGCCGCCGTCGGTCACGACAACCGTCAAGAGCAGCATGGCGGTGAACGTATGGCGAAACGTGTGCGGGGAAATGTTGCGGTCGTCCATCCGCGCACGTACAAGAAGCCGGTTCACCTGCTTTGCGATCGAGTAGCGAATGATCTCCTCGCCCGCCCGGTTCTTGCCGGGGAACAACAGACCGGTAGTGCGGTCGCTCTCCTCGAGATAGCGCAACAGGATAGCGCGCAGCCCCGGCCACATGGTGAGGCGGCGAATGTGCCACGTGCGCTTCAGCCCGCGATAGCTATTCGGGCGCACGTGAATCCAGTTGTTCGTAAAGTCGACGTCCTCGACGAGCAGGCCGAGCACCTCCTCGTGGCGCATGCCGGTGTACAGGAAGACGGCGAGCAGCGCTTCCAGGATCGGCTCGTAGGTGTGATGGATTGCCGCCAGACCCGCACGCAGGTATAGATCGCGCGCTGAAGCATTCAGCGCACGGGCCTCGGGGGACTTCCGCGCGTCACCCAGTGCATCGGCACGGCTCTGCAGTGCCACGATTTCACACGCGACGCGTGCCTCCTGATCCAGTTCATGGGCGCAATCGAGCAGACGCGCTGCCTCGTCGCGCTCAAGGAACTCGCCGCGGGGTGGAGGAGCCGCCGGACGCGAGTGGAGCCGACGCACGGCGTTCGATGCGATGTGCTCGTCCGCGACGGCTCTGCTCAGCAGGTTGCTCAGCGAATGGAGCTCATTGCGGATCGTTGCGTTACTCAAAGTGGTGCCGGCGCGGATTCCAGGCGCCTTTCGCCGAGCATCGATGTAATCCTGAACGCGCAGCGTCGCGAACTCTTCGAGACGGATGTTGCCGAAGAATGCAAGCATATGCGTCAGCGCTTCTTCGTCCCGACGGATCGTCCCATCTGCGTGACCACCATCTGCCTTTTTACGCTGGAGATGGTACGCGATGTACGGGCCAAAGCGCGGCTTTTCGGATTTGGCGGGCGCGGGCTTGATACCTTGCTCGGCGCTTTCCATCAAATCCCGAAGCCTCTCACCGTACAAAAGTGACGCTTCGCCCTTGCTCGTAGTTGCTTGGCGCTGTCCTGCGGGGACGAGCGCCTCCTGGCGACCGCCCCACGCAGCAAACGGACGAAAGTCGCCGTAGTAGGCGTCCCGCTTCTGGTACATGCGACAGCGGTCCCCGAGCTTCCGAATGGACCTGGATATCGCAACGCGTGAGTTTGGTGTCATGGCTTACGCCGCCTCCCGCCAGCCCTTCACCAGCGACGCGTCAAAGTGAGGAGGCGCTTCTTCGGTGTCACGCTCTACATCCGTACGGCCAAAGGCGAGCACGGAGGAAAGAGGCGCGCGCCAGCCAGCACGTCCGAGGTTGCGAGCGCCGGCCAGGCGACCCTTTCGACACCACTGCCCGAAGGCTTCTTCTGAAACAACGAACAAGGCGGAAAACTCGGCTCCGGTGACAAAGAGCAGATCCAGCACCTCAGCGGAGACGGCGTCGCACAGCGCGTTGCGCTGTCCATCGCTGAGACCGTAATGCGCGGCTGCCGTGTGAATGCTCAGCCGGAATCGAGCGTCAATCTCCTTCAGGACGGTCCGGCGTCCATCGATGTCGTGAGTAGCAGCTGGTGCGTCGGGAAGCGATGTGGTCTGCGGGGAGCGCGCCATAGGTTGGTCCGATTGGGAGGTGTCGCTTGGTGGACCAAGTGGGTCCGGCAAGAGTGTAGGGCGAGCCTATGGCGCGTGCCGCTCCTCGTTTTCGGGGCACTTTCAGCTCGTCGCTCGTGCTCCGATCTGTCCTCTCTGCTGGGGACGTCTGTCCGGTGCGACCCCTACGGTTGGACGGGCGGACATGGAATGTGCCGGCGAGATTCACGGCATTCTCTGCTTTGGCGCCCGGGATAGTCTTGGAACGACGGCACCGAGCATGCGTCTCTTGCGCTCATCCCGCCTACCCAAAGTTGGCGCGCATGCATCGAAGGCGCCGCAAGGTGAAGGGGCGAGATTCTCGGCGTTTGCATTCTGAGCCGGCCGATCGACTTTGCGAAGCTGATCGCCGACAGTGGTCGCGTCGCTAGCCCATGCTCCGCGCTTCGCCACGGCGCTAGCAATCACGCGGCGGTCCAGCGGCCTTGGCTCCCCTATGCTCTCGAACGGAAGGCCGTTCGCCATACTGAACGGGCGGTCATCCTGCAGCGTCTCCATCGCAATCGCGGCGCGCTGAGACAGGCTCGCGAAAACCCAATACCGGTGCATCCCATGTTCATCATCAATCGCGCACAAGCACCGCTCGGCGAGGCGGTCAATCCCGAGGAGCCGAAGGACATCATTGAAGCGGACGCCGGCGAACCTGCCGAGCTTCGCATCCCTTGGTATCAGCCGTCGGAGTTTGAAGCACGGCTGGTGCACGGTCGTTTGGCGTCGATTCTTGCGGAAGACCCGTCAATAAATGAGCCGATGTATCACGTGATCCCCATGATCGCTGCCGCGCGCCGTTTGACAATACTGATTGCCCGAGAGAAGGCCGGCAAATCCACGTTCATCGCTTATTGCGCAGCATGCTTCTCGGCTGGAAAATCGATTCTCGGAAGTCCTGCATTTCGTCCCGGTCGGGTTCTCTGGGTTGGTCTCGAGGAGCCTGTCGGGGATGCCGTATCTCGCTTTCTGCGGATTGGGGCGACCCTCTCCAACGTCAACGTTATCGATCGCCTGCAAGGCAGTACTGCCGTCGCTCAGATCGTTGAAGAGATGAAGGCGTTTCGTCCAGCATTGGTTGTGATTGACTCGCTGTCGGTGCTGGCGCGAACGCGCGGTCTGTCGGAAAAGAGCGAGGAAGGATGGACGGAGATGATGACCGCGTTGCGCCACGCGGCGCAGGATATCGGCGCCGCCGTGGTAGTGTTGCATCATGCGCGCAAGAGCGACGGCGAGTATCGCGGGAGCACTGCGATCGGCGCAGCCGCGGATCAGCTTGTGACGATGGAGCGCGACAAGGAAGAAATGATTCGCCGCTTCACCTCAATGGGCCGCTGGCAGATTCCGGACTTCTCAACTCGCTTCGACATGGAGTCCGGTACGTTTACTCTGATGGACCAGAATACAGAGCCTTGGGTAGGCGACGACGACAGCGCGAGCCGCATGTTGCAACAGTTGCATGAGCACCCCGGCACGAAGAAGACGGCGCTGTGTGAGATGATCGGTGGGAACGCTGCCCGCATGCGCGCTCTGGTTGACTCACTGCTCGCTAGTGGCCAGATCGAGAAGCGTCCTGACGGCGGTTTAGCGGTGGCAGGTACGGGTCAAGGCCCAGCTGCAGTTGCCGTCAAGGTGAGGGCAGCGTAAGGTGCTGAGCCAAAAGAGCGGGAGTCGACTGCGGTGGTCGCCAATGGAAGGTTTCGTTGCAAGACAATGTGACGAGGGCCTTATCGGCTAGTGATCGCAGGCGCTGCTGCGCACCGAAAGATCGGTGCGCAGAGACGCCCGTTCCTTTCGAGCATCTAGGCGGCGCGGTGAACGGGGATTCCCGCGCCGCAGTGGCGACAGACACACGGCTTCCGCGTGATTCGACCCCCGCACGACGGACACGGGCGCCCGCAGACCGGCGCCGCCGAGGTCGCATATTCCTTGAGCCGTTTGGTGCGCTCTTTCCTGCGCGCCGCAGCCTCGCTGCGCAGCTTGCGAATGAACGCGAGCGTCTTGCCTCGATGCGTGTCTGCCCGACCGGCGATGCCGATCTGGTAGTTCAGATCGGCTTGTACCACCGGGTCCTGCAGCAGGCAGAAATATTTGGTCTTCCCAACTCCGGCGAGTTCCTGGAACTCGCCTCGGGTCATGCGTTCTTGCGGGCGCGGCATGGTAGTGAGAGTTAGGCCCCGACGGGGCGCTGCCGACGCAATGGGCGCCGGGGGTGGCGCCGAGGTCGTCGGTGCGCTCAGTCAATGGGGGTTGCGCAGCCGCTCGCCACTTTACGAGTCGTTACTTCTCGGAACTCACTTCCGAGACCGCCGTTGAAGAGAGGGCGCCTTCCGAAAATCCCGTTCCAGCCATTCGAGCGAGCGCGCCGGATTCAGCGGATCGAACGCGAGCCAGAAGCGCGGCCACAGCAAGTCGTCGCGGTCCTTCAGTTTTACGACACGGTCGATGACGGAATCGAATCAGCGAAGTCCCTCGGGGGAGTCGAGATGTTCCCGCTCCTTGGCCCATGCGCTCAGGCGCACGTAGTAGCGGCGCAGGGTTACTTCCTCATCGTTCGTTCGGTACGTGGCTTCAGTCCAGCGTTCTCGAACACCGCCGAAATATGACGCCACCATGAGCCGCCCGATGTGCGACCCGAATACCCCACGAAACTTCTTGATCAGGTCCGCATCCTCCCACGCAGGGAGATCTCGGTGCAGAAGATCGACGCAAATACGGTGGAGCGCCGACCCATAGGCATCGAAGAGCATATCTTCGGAAATGCCGCCACGCCACTTCGGTAACGCGGCGGACTCTCCCGCCAAAACGCGTCGGCTGTGCTCAAGCACTCCCTCCAGATAGCCCGTGCGCTGCTCCTCCGACGGACGAGGCGTTGGGAACACCGCGAAGTGGTCAGTCGCTGGATCGAAGTCGTCCCGAGTCACGAGCAATCCCGCCGCGACGAGCCGACGTGGACGGGCGACGGTCCAGAAATCGAACCAAAGGACGTGGTCTACGATTCCTGGTGTAACCCGGCGTTGCCGTTCATTGTGCTCACCGCCATTGGCCTTCTTTGACTTCAGCGAAACATCGTCGTGGTCGAGTGCTCAAACTTTGCGCGTGCGGAATGCTCGGTACTCCGCACCGCGATGCGCCCGGCATACCAGAACGCGGCACGCAATCGGTTGTTGCCGCGCTTCGACAACTGTTCATGGCCGCGCTGCTGGCCGGATTGACTCTTCGCGAGATCGAGCCCGCAGAACTTTAGAAACTGCCGATGATGTGCGAAGCGTCGGAGGTCGCCGGCTTCGGCGAGAATCGTGAGCGCAAACACGGGACCGATTCCAGGAATCGTTTGGAGCTGGTGATAGTCGCTGTTCGTTCCCCAGCAGGGCGTCGGCCTGCGCTTCGAGCGCCGTGCGTTGCGCGCTGAGATCGAGGAACGATTGGAGTCGCATGCGAAACGTGGCGATTGCCGAGCTCTCCAAGGCGATCGGCAGCGCGACAGAGTGCTCAGCGAGCTCGTATACCCCGGTGAGCCACGCGCGCTTACCGACTTTCCGCCCGGCCGCGTCCCACGCCGCCTCCACAAACTCGTCGCAGCGCACGGCGGTGATGCTGGCGGGCGTCGGATACGCGTGGAGCATGGTGATGAACTGCGCACTGCGACTCGTCCGCCAGTAGCGCGCAAACTCTGGCCAATAGATCGGCAGGAAGTGGGTCAGCAGACTGTGCTGCACGCGGGTGCGCGCGAGCGTGACCTGCCAATAGGTTTTCGCCACTTCCTGGACGTCGTGCCATCCGGCGAGTAGCGGATCGACATACCGCATCGTCATCCCCTGTTGCATAACCTCGAGGATGACCCGAGCATCTTTCGGATCGTTCTTGTCCCGTGATGCGTAGCGGGCTTCTCGATAGCGTGCGCAGGTCACCGATGAGACCATGCACACGTCAAATCCGGCGGTGACCAAGCGATAGGCCAGCGGCCGATGGTACATGCCCGTTGGCTCGAACGCGATGCGAACCGGTTGCGGGAGCGCTTGCAGATGGGCGATGAACTGCTGCATACTCTCCAGTGCGTTCGGGAGCCGCCGCTGCTGGCGCTTTCCGCCGCTCTCGATCAACACCAGGTGCGCGTCTTTGGCAATGTCGATGGCGACCCAGGTGGCAGGGGGCGCAAGCGGCGGAACAGTGGAGAGGGTGCGGTGGCCAGTCGTCATCGGAGCTCCTCATGGCAGGGGTACCATGCAGAATGCCGCCGGTTTGAACGGCTGGCCAGCCTCACTCCGTATGTACTACGGCCCGGAGTTTCGAAGTGAAGCCGTGGATCAGTGGGCACATCAGCACAGCGTCACGCTGCAGTTCATTGAGCCGGGCAAGCCGGTGCAGAACTGCTTCATCGAAAGCTTCAACGGGCGACTGCGTGACGAGTGTCTGAACGAGAGCTGGTTCGTCAGCTTGCCCGATTGCGCAACAGACCATCGAGGCGTTTCGGCTGGACTACAACGACACGCGGCCGCATAGCGGCCTTGCGGGATGCACTCCCAGCGAGTTTGCACAGCGACAGCAGCAAAAGAACACACTACTATTCCAAACCATCGACTGACATAACGAGTGGATCAACGTTTGGGGTCACGTCATGACCTCAAAGTGCAAAGGCTCGTCACCAACGTTCATCGCGAGATAGTGGTGCGCGACGCAGAGGTCGTCCACTTCCCACGTATCGTTGGAACCTGCCTCGACGACGATTCCGGACCAGCCGAGTCGTCTGCTCGAGACAACGAGCGTCGTGTCCTCAAGCGCGTCGACAGGACGACGCGAACGCGCATCGAGGAACGGAATGGCGCTCCGCTGATCGGCGCCGGTACCGCGATGTTCGGGGCGAGGAGCCATGGGTGGCGAAAAGCAGAATCGTACAAAACGCCGGCGCGGATTTGCGCAAGAGCGATGCGACAGCCAGCCGTACGTTGCTCCAAGGACGCCCGACGCGCGAGTGCCTCTGGCTGCCCGGAGTGTAACGCTTCGCCACGGAGTCGCTGATGTCCGCCCGTCGTCATGCCGCCCTCGTTCTGACGCTCACCATCGCCTCATTCGGAGCTGCCCTGTCTGGGGCTGCTCAGGAGCCCACTATGCCTTCGTCGATCGACAAGCCAGTGTCTAGCGCGTCCGCCGCATCTGCACGCGAGCTGGTTGAAAGCGAGCCCACCGGCCGCGACCGCGCCGCCATAACGGAGACGATCACCACCATCGCCGCGAGTGCCGATGTCCACGCGTGGGCGCAGGTGCGCGCGGCCTTCGCCGACGTCGTCCTCCTCGACTACGGCACACCCGAACGCTTGTCCTCCGATGCGATTATTGCGCGCTGGCGGCCGCTTCTCCAAGCGTTCGACGCGACCCAGCACCAGCTGCGTGGCGTGACCGTTCGCGTCACCGGCGACTCAGCCACCGCAAGCGCCAGCTTTCAGGCGACGCACAGCATGGGCCACGCGATCTGGATTCTCACCGGCCAGTACGAGTATGCGTTGCAACGGAGCCCCTTGGGTTGGGTCGTGACCGCCACGCGCATGATCCCGGCATCCTCAAGCGGCGATACAAGCCTCTTGGCTCGCGCCCAGGCGATGGCTCGTGGCTCACAGCCGCCGGAGGCGGAGGCCGCACACGAGCGCGACGTCATCGCGGCAGCAACCGTCCGCTAAACCGGCACATCGCGTCGCCGCACGCACCCAACCATTCACTGCGAGGACGACCTAGATGTTCACCACGTTCGAACATGCTCGCGAGAGCACCCGTGTATTTCGCGCGCTGACCACGGCGATCACGTTCAGCATTGCCGTGGCGAACCCGGCGAGCGCGCAGGTGTCCCCCACAGCCAACACACCGTCGATTCTATCCGCCATGTCCACGAATGCTACAACCTCGCTCCGCCCCGGCCTCAATACGCTGCACTTCGTCAACGAAGGGGACTCGCTTGAAGCGCACCTCTTCCTTCCCGGCGACTACGTCTCTGGGCGCACGCTACCAGTGGTGGTCGTTACCGGCGCGTGGACCACGGTCAAGGAGCAGATGGCCGACCGCTATGGCCGAGAGCTAGCGACCCAAGGCTTCGCAGCGCTCACGTTCGACTTTCGCGGTTATGGGGCATCGCAGGGGCAGCCCCGCAACTGGGAATCGGCGACACGCAAGGTAAGCGACCTGAAGGCCGCGACTGCCTTTGCGCGCGGGCTGCCCGTGGCTGGCGACCGTGCGCCGGGCCTGCTCGCTATCTGTTTCGGCGCGGGCTATGCGGCGCGTGCCATCGCCGAGGGAGCCACGGTGTCGAGCTTCGCAACCATCGCGGCCTGGTTGCATGATTCGACGTCGCTCGAAAATGTGTTTGGCCGCGATGAAATCACGCGGCGCTGGGCCGTGGGACGCGCCGCGGCCGACCGGTTCGCGCAATCCGGCGACATCGAGTACGTGCCAGCGGCCAGCTCGACGGACCGCACGGCGGCCATGTATCAAGTGGACTACTACTCGACGAGCGCGCGGGGGTTGATCGCAGAGTATGACAACCGCTTTGCCGTGATGTCCTGGCCCGAGTGGCTGGCCTTGGACGGGTTGTCGTACGCCCCACGCATCACCGTTCCCACCATGGTTGCGCACAGCGACGGCTCCGCGCTTCCCGACAACGCGCGCCGCTTCTTCGCGACCCTCGGCACACCCACGGCGCAGCGAGAGCTTGTCTGGCTCGACGGTAACCACACCCAGTTCTACGATGCGGCAACGCAGGTCACTGCTGCAGCACAGGCTGTTGGCCGCCACTTCGATCGCACCCTCCGCTGAGTCGGCTGGCTGGTGGATCCTCGGCGTCCTCTCGCCACACTGGACACCGTTGCCATGTTCAGTCCACGACTTGGCAACACTCGAGCCTGCGTATCTCGCCTCACGTGCGCGCCGCAACGTTCGGCAACGCGGCCGCTGATACGACCGCCGCCGCGATGAATGAATAAGGTTGATAAGCGAGGCGAGCGCAGAAACGCCGGGACGTGTGAAGGCTTCGCGGAGCTATGGCTATCGAGCAAGTTCACGATTCGTGACCCCTAGCAAGAGGAGCGAATCCTATTTCTTGATCACGCGATATCCCTTCACCAAGGGCACGTCGAGCTCGTCTCGTGCGATGCCATAGATGCGATCATCAAGGGAACGTGTTGGTTGGAAATCTATGGGAAACGAAACTGCAACCATGTAGACCCCGCTGGAATCGAACACACCCCACGTTCTGGATCCCAAGTCCTTGGGGAACACGGTGAAACCTAAACGCTCCCGCTCTTCCGCTGAGCGTAATGGTTGCACCCAAAGCGAACCCTCGGGTCCCAGGGCCACAGCAACGACGGTTGGCAGGTCGTCAGCAAACTCCATCGACGCGATGACTCGCCTCGCGAGCTCTGGAGGAGCACCTTGCAGCTTGTACAACGTGGTCAGGGCATCCTTCACGGCTTGTCGGTCCCGCTCCGTGACACGCTCGGGGGAAACCGACCGGGAGATGACTCGGATTGCCCGCCCTGACGCGTCATACGTCGTGAAGCGCCACGCATCGCTCATGCCGACCACCTGTCTTCCGTCGCTGCTTGCATCCCAAAGCGGTTCTGGCTTGAACTGCCGAAAGATCGGAATGCCTCCGGTGATCTGTACGCTCTGTCCGACGGGCAAGCGTGCGAGTGTGTCAGCAGGCTCCATTATCGTGACGATGGGGTCACCGAGTATTTGCGTGCTGTCCGGCGGTAGCGGAAGTCGTCGCTGAGCAATCAAGCGGCCCTCCGACATGTCCCAACGTACAGGCATGCCCTTGGTCAGATCGAAGCGAAAACTTGAGACGAACTCGCCGTGCAGGGTGAACCGTGATATCCGAGTCTGCGGGAGATCGGGTGTCAGCAGTTCGCTACCCACGACAAAGACACCTGCAAGGTTGCCCCCGAACTCTCCGGGTCCGTGGCCTGCGCGCCCGATCGTTCGGAGCAACTTTCCGGACGCATCGAAAACAAAGACTGCAGGGGCCGTTGCATCCGCGATGTAAACATTGCCGTCAGCATCGACATCGACACCCGAGATCAGGCCAAACACTTGGGAGATCTGCCCGTCGCCGGCACCTGCTGAGCACACCTCTTTCACTGTCCAGGCTTCACCGGCAGCCCATGAGCCGTTGCCCGAACTGTGAACGACGGGGATCGCGTCTTCATCGGACGATGTCTTGCGCGACGAGTTCGGCTGCCGGTCGCTACAGGCGACCGTGCACACGAGGGGCAAGACGCACAGCATCGCGACGCGCGACGGTAACCCTTGGGTGCGCCTTCAGTCTATTCATCAAGCCCTCAGTCGACGAAGGTTGGAGAGTCGGTCACACCGCTTCATAACTCCACGAGCTTTTTCTTGGTCACACTCGACGAGCGCGTAGTGTGTTGGGCGACAATCCACGTCGACCATTGGGACTGCGGCGCGTTCTGCGTGGCGTGGCCCTGCCATTGCTTCGGCATAGTGTCGACTCAGTACGATGCCTCGCGCGGCCGACGAAGCTGCGCCCATTGCGCGGTGGGGATGAGCCCGTTGGCCGGGTCTGGCGCGAGCGCCGCCAGAACGGCGGCCGTTTGTTGTGCTTCCCGGGCGTGGTGCTCGATCAGCGCGCGCAGGGCCGAGAGCATGGCCGGCGAGCCGGAGACGACCAGCGCCGCCGAGACCGATTGATGCTGCGTCTCGCCGAGCAACGCAGGGTGGCGCGCGCCAAGGGTTCGCAGCTCGTCGGAGCTAAGGAGCGCGAGCCGCGTGCGGGCTGTCGACATGAGGGACTCCGAAACCGAGGGAGGGGAGATAGACCGCTCTCAACATCACGGCGTCCGCGACCATTCTGTCGATCCCGGCGGGTTTGGCGTGCGACAGCTACCGCCAGCCGTCGCCGGCGTCACCACAGTTACACGAGGGAGCGCCGTGCAGTCCGCCGCGATGCGTTCCGGTACCGGAGGCGGCGAGCGGTGTCACTCGAACCCTCGTCCGTGACCATCCTTCGCGACCTGAGGCGCCATGGCCAAGCGATTGTCCACGCGGGCAGCGGACACACTGGTGGTGCCCCATAAATGCCTTGGCTCGCCGTGAACGACGCGCGGATGAATCGCAGCAATCGCGCGTCCTCCACTGCCCGCGGCAAATGCGGGCACTTCAACCACTGGTAGTACCCACTGGGCGCGACGCCCAGCAGTCGGCACATCACCTGAACTGCTTCCGACGGGCCTTGATGAACTCGTATGTCCGACGCACGCGATCTGCTTTAGGCTTCGGTGGCACGGGCTCTTCCTCTCGTTGAAGTACTTGACTTCAGTACCCTCCACGAAAGTCTGGTAACTCCAATCCAGTCATTATGCGACAAAGGGAACTTCGGGAGAATCTTGGTGACGCATTGGTGACGATAGGGCGCCCTAGGGCATTTCTCTGAGTTGCCGCTCCTTCAACCGCAGTATAGTTTCTTCGCCGTCGCTCAATGGCGCGCTACAGAGTGCTGAAGTTCGTCCGCTGTTCAACAATTCCTAGAGGAGTGAGGTCGTCCATGCAGAGGCTCGCACAGTGGAAACCTGTATCGGTAGCAGCAGCATTGATGGTGGTTGCCGCATGCTCGGATGGGCCCCTACCGACCG
>JBBQNT010000025.1:0-24371 GCA_038330215.1 Gemmatimonadales bacterium | reverse complement strand
GGATTGCTCACTGGACTGGTGGGCGTGGGCGGCGGCTTTCTCATCGTGCCCGCGCTGGTGCAACTCGGACGCGTACCCATTCGCGCCGCAATCGGCACGTCGCTGCTGGTGATCGCACTCAACGCGACGGCCGGCACACTGGGATATCTCGGCCATGTCGAGTTTCCGCTCGCGCTGCTGGTACCGTTCACGGCACTCGCGCTCGTCGGCATTGCCATCGGAACCGGCGCGGTTCGGCGCGTCCAGCCGAGCGCACTGCGGCGGAGCTTCGCGATACTGCTGTTGATCGTCGCCACCGGCATCCTGTACCAGAATCGACTCGTGATCACCAACGCCGTGCGCGGCATGCTTGCGCCCGCCGAGCTCAAGCCGACGGCTTCGATGACTGGGGCCGTTTATCATCTCCGGGAGGTATGAGATGTTCTTTCGCCAGTTCTATGACCGGTCGCTCGCGCAGGCGAGCTACATGATCGGCTGCCAGGCCACCGGCGAGGCGATCGTGATCGATCCGCTGCGTGACGTGGAGCAGTACGTGCTCGTGGCCGCCGCCGAGGGGCTGCGCATCTCGCACGTGACGGAAACCCATATCCACGCCGACTTCGTCTCCGGCGCTCGTGAACTCGTTGCGCGTACGGGTGCTCAGCTCTACCTGTCCGCCGAAGGCGGTCCGGATTGGCAGTACGCCTTTGCGCAGTCGGACGGTGCAACCCTGATGCATGATGGTGAGGTGATAAACGTCGGGAATATTCGCTTCGACGTGATGCACACACCGGGCCATACGCCTGAACACCTCTCGTTCATCGTCACCGACCAGCCTGCCGCAGCAGGCGCCATGGGCGTGGTGACTGGCGACTTCGTGTTTGTGGGTGACGTCGGACGCCCCGACCTGCTCGAGAAGGCGGCGAAGTTTGCCAATACAATGGAGACAAGCTCGCGCACGCTCTTTCGCTCTCTACAGCGCTTTCGTGAGTTGCCGGACCATTTGCAAGTCTGGCCCGGACACGGTGCCGGTTCAGCCTGCGGCAAGGCGCTGGGGGCAGTGCCGTCGTCCACGATCGGCTACGAGAAGCGCGCAAATTGGGGCCTCGCCTCTATGGACGAAGCGGAGTTCGTGGCCATGGTGCTCGAGGGTCAGCCCGAGCCGCCAGCGTACTTCGCGCAGATGAAGCGCATCAACTGCGACGGCCCGCCCGTGCTTGGTGATCGCTCGCTTCCACCGCGCGCGCCGAATGCCACGTTGTCGGCGCTCATGGCATCACACGCCGTCGTGATCGACGTGCGCGATGCTTCCGCATTCGCTGAGGCGCACGTACCGCGCACGCTTTCCATCCCGTACAATCGCAGCTTCGCGACCTATGCCGGTTCGCTGCTTCCCTATGACGCCGACCTGTATCTGATCACCGATGGTACGACGGGTGATCGTGATGACGACTCCAGCGCCAACGGCGTCGTTGGCCGCGCGACGCACGATCTCTCGCTCATCGGCCTCGATCGTGTGGTCGGATGGTTCGATGCCTCAGTGCTCGGCGAGTGGTCGACGTCGGGGAACGCGTTGCAGCACGTGGCGCAAACCACGGTGCAGTCGCTCGCCAGTGGCGCTGACACGAACGACATCCAGATCGTGGACGTGCGCGGCGCCAGCGAATACTCGGCCGGTCACCTGCCGAACAGCGTGAATGTGCCGCTCGGATCGTTGCCCGCGGCGATCGATCAGCTCGATCCGCATCGGCCAATCGTTGTGCAGTGCCAGGCCGGCTCGCGCTCAGCCATCGCCGCCAGTGTACTGCAGCGCGCGGGTCGCACCGATGTCACCAATCTCACGGGCGGATTCACGGCTTGGCGTGACGCGGGCCTGCCGATTGCACGCGGCACTTCACGCGAACAGGGGGTGCAGAGATGAGCACGACACGTCGCCGAAACGTGAAGTCGTTGTCATCGGCCATGCTCACGCAAGTTGCCGATCGATTCAAGGCGCTCGCCGAGCCCACGCGTCTCTCGCTGCTGCAGGCACTTCAGGGTGGCGAGACGGCCGTGGGCGAACTGGTGGCGCGTACGGGACTCTCGCTTGCCAATGCGTCAAAGCAACTGCAGCAGTTGCACGCGGCAGGTTTTGTCACGCGACGCAAGGAGGGATTGTTCGTGTACTACGCACTGGCGGACGACGATGTCATGGAGCTGTGTGATCTCGTATGCGGACGCGTGCGCCGCGATGTGAAGGCGCAGCACCGCGCGATGAACGCCGGCTGAGTTCGCGTTTACGGCGGTGCGTCGCTCGTTCCCCAGAGCACGCGCTCACCGAGTTGCTCGCTCACCAATCGCCGCACCGTTGTGGATCCAGCGCGCAGCGCGTCGACGGCTGCGAGCAACTCATGCATGCGGGGGTCCTGTTTTGCCACGCGGGACGCGGCGGGGAAGAGCGGCACCAGCATGTCACCTCGCACGGTGCCGATCTCGTCGGGCCACACGAGCGGTCGCACGACATCGGCCGCCGCTTCACTGCCCAGCGTGGCAGCAACCGCCGGGTGTGACCACGCCGTAGGTGTGCCCGATACATCCTGTCCGCGCACGGGAGGAAACGCGTAGCGCACACCGTGCACGAGAAACTCACGCAACGCCGGCCGAGCGACTGTTCGGCTGCTCGCGCGCAGGATGCCAGCGGACTGCAGTCGCGCCACGCCACGATGCACCGCGCTCGTGCTCGTTGCCAACGCGTCGGCCATCGGTTCGTAGCGGTCCTCCGGCTCGAGCAGGAGACGCAGCGCGACGGCGACATCGAACGGTCGCAGGGTGAGTTGCGAAGGCACGCGAGGACGGACCATTCGATTGTCGGCGGAGAGGGCGGGGAGTGCGAGCAGCCGCGGGAAGGGAACGCTGTATCACAAACTACCGGCGGAGCGCGTAGGCGCCATGGCACGATGGAATCACGTCGTGTATGACGGGATAGCCTGAATCGGCGTGGCGCAGTACACTAAAAGGTTGCCCCCGAACGACTCCCCGCATCGCCCGCACCCGCCCGCCCGCCCGCTGTTTGTGACTCATACCTCCGACGAACTCTCATCTCGTGACAGTGCGCACACGAGCATCGGCGTGGCCGCGTCTGAGCATGGAGATGTCGAACGTCAACGCGCCAGCCAGCCGCGTGACGCCACGGCGGCGATCGATGCGTTGTTGCGAGTTGCCGAGAGCACGCTGGGCGCGCGGATCGCGGTCATCTCACACGGGTCGGACGCGCTGAAATCGGCCGATCCGCGCGTCGCGGCCGCGTTCGGACACGACATTCCGCTCGCGCAGTTGCTCGCTGCGGAAGTCCGGCAGGGCGGACGACCGGTGCTGATCGAAGACACGCGCAGCCATGCACTCGTTCGCGGAGTGCCGATCGTTCGTGGCATGCGCGTGCTCTCCTGCATGGCCGAGCCGATTCATGACCCGGCAAACCACTTCGCGGCTGCGCTCTGTGTGTTCGATGGGGTGCCGCGTTGGTGGTCCGCCGAGCAGGAGCAGTTGCTCGCACGCGTTGCGTGCGCCATGGGACCATTGCTCGCCGGCAGCGCGATGCCGGAATCACGAATCGACCGTGACCGCGCAACTGCGCTCGATGTGGCAAGCGGCGTGCCATTCCGCGCGACGGAAGCACTGCTGCAATCCGTTGCCGACGGCTTGCTGGTGCTGGACCGCGACTGGAACATCGTGTGGTGCAACCGCGGACTGGGGGCCATTCTCGACGTACCGGAGCAGTCGCTCCCCGGCACGAGCGCGCGTCGCGTATTCGAGCCGTTGCTCGATGCAGTCGCGACTGCCGCCGTGCAACGAAGCTTCGAGCTCAGCACCCCAACGACGTTCACGTTTCATTACCGGCCAGGTGACCGCTGGTTCACCGGCCGCGCATGGCCGATGGCCGACCGCCTCGCGGTGTTGTTGCGCGATACAACCGTTGAGCGCCTCGCGGAAGAAGCGCGTCAGCAGCAGGCGAATCAGCAACGCGACTTGCGCACGCTCGATGCGGTCGGGCAACTGGCCGGTGGCGTGGCTCACGTCTTCAACAACCTGCTCACGGTCATTCGCGCGAACGCCGAACTGCTGCAGCAGACGGCAATTGGCGCGGACGTCCCGGTGGAGCTGGGCGAGATTCACCGCGCGTCCGCACGCGCCACCGACATCACGCAACACTTGCTCGCATTCGGCCAGCAGCAACTGCTTGAACCTGAACTCGTGTCGCTCAACGATGTGATCGGCGCGGTGGAGCCAACGATGCGCGCGATGCTGCCGTCGGCGGTGCGCATCGAGACGTCGCTCGCCCTTGATGATACCACCGTGCTCGCGGATGCTCCACGGCTTCAATTGGCGCTGCTGCAACTCGTGCGCAACGCGCGCGACGCAATGGCGGACGGCGGCGTGCTGCACATCACCACGGACCTGCGTGTGCTCAGCTCATCGCGTGCCGCCACACCCGTGGCGGTGCCGCCCGGCCGATGGGTGACGCTCGCAGTGCGCGACACGGGTCATGGCATCGCACCAGAACACCTTCACCGCGTCTTCGAGCCATTCTTCACCACGCGCGAAGTCGGATCTGGCGTGGGGCTCGGGCTGGCGAGCGTGCATGGCATTACCGCGCAATCGGGCGGCGCGCTCACGGTGGAAAGCGAACCTGGCCGCGGCGCGACGTTTATCGTGTGGCTCCCGGCAGTGGATCAGCCGCCGGCGCGTCGAGGCGCTCACGAACCGCGCGCGCAAGCGCCAGCTCGGTGAACGGCTTCTCGAGCAGCGAAATGCCGGGCTCGAGCACACCGTGATGCACGATCGCATCGTCGGTATAGCCTGACATATAGAGCACGCGAACATTGGGCCGCAGCATGCGAAGCTGCTCGGCCACTCGCCGGCCATTTGCCCGCGGCATCACCACGTCCGTGAGTAGCAGGTCGATGATGCCATAATGTGATTCGGCCACGCGCAGTGCGTGGTCGCCGTCGTTCGCCACAAGCACACGATAGCCGCGTCGCTGCAGCATCGCGCGCGTCACCTCGCGCACCAATGCTTCGTCCTCGACCACGAGCACCGTTTCGTGCCCACCGAGCACGGCCGCACCGATGTCGGTCGACTCGCCAAGCGGCAGCTCGCCCGTAGCGACGGGCAGATAGATCTTGAATGTGGAGCCCACCCCCGACTCGCTGTGCACCCACACGTGGCCACCTGACTGACTCACGATGCCATAGACGGTGGAGAGACCGAGTCCGGTGCCGCCCTTTTTGGTGGTGAAGAACGGCTCGAAGATGCGCTCTCGCGTAGTGCGATCCATGCCCACGCCGCTGTCGGTCACCACCAGGCATACGTAGTGCCCGGGCTGCACGCCATGATGACCTTGCGCATACGATTCACCGAGCGCCACATCGCTCACAGCGATGCTGAGCACACCACCGGCCGGCATGGCCTCGCTGCCGTTGACCGCGAGGTTGAGCAGCACCTGTTCCAACTGCACCGGATCGGCGAGCACAGGCGATATGCGTTCTGCCACGGTGATGCGAATCGAGATCTCCTCCGTCGCCACACGCTGCAGCAGTCGTTCCATGTCCGTGACGAGAACGCCGAGATCCACGGCTTGCGGTCGCATGATCTGCTTGCGACTGAACGCCAACAGTTGACGTGTGAGTGCCGTCGCACGCGCGGCTGCGGCCAGAATCTGCAGCACTTCCTCGTGGGGCCCCTCCCCTGCCGGCAACTCCTCGAGCAGCAACTCGCTGAACCCACTGATCGCCGTGAGCACGTTGTTGAAGTCGTGTGCAACGCCGCCCGCCAAACGCCCAACGGCCTCCATCTTTTGCGACTGGAACAGCTGTTCTTCCAGCATCTTGCGATCGGAGATGTCACGGTGCACCGCCACCCAGTGCGTGCGCAGGCCATTCGCGTCGGTGACGGGCACGATCACCAGTTCGACCCAGTACTCACGCCCGTCCCTGGTGTAGTGCTGCAACTCCGCGCGCACCTCCTCGCCGCGTCGCAATTGGTCGTGCACCCGGGCGATCACGGCCGGATCGGTGGCCGGCCCGTCCAGCATGGTACCCGACATGCCCATCACCTCGTCGCGGTTCCATCCGGTGTGCCGCTCGAACGCTTCGTTCACGAACACGATTGGCAGGTTGCCATCGGCGTCTGGCACGGCGCTGGTGATCACCAACAGATCGTTGATACGCGCGATGGCTTCGCGCAGGAGCAAACGCTCCGCCTCGGAGCGCCGTGCAGCGGTCACATCACGCAGGAGCGCCATACGAGCCGGCTGGTCGTCGAACGCGAGATCGTACGTCGTGACCTCGGCCTCGATCACACGGCCGTCACCACCTCGCAGCCGCCAGAGCCCGCGCGCCTTCCGCTCGCTCCGCTCCGGTTCACGCTCCTGCGCATATCGTGCGGGTTCGTCCTCATGCGCGAGCTCACTCACCAAACGGCCGACCAGATCGCTACCGATCGACAGCTGCTCATGCATCGCACGATTGGCGGCGAGGATACGGGACGTCTCCCGGTGATACAGTACCAGTGGCAGTGGAACGGCGTTGAGGAGCGTGCGATAGCGCGCCTCGTACGCACCGTGCGCGCGTTCGACCGTACGCCGATCGATGCGTTCACGCGCGACGACCGCAACGCCCCAAGGTACGGGAACGACGCGCACTCGCACTTCCCGCTCGCTGAACGGCAGCGGCAGCGCCAGCGAGATCGTCTCACCCGTGCGCGGCGCCTCGTCCAACGCCGCGATGAGCCGGGAATCGGCAGGGAACGGGAGCGCATCGGTGAGGCGCTGCCCCATCGTGGCGTGCGCGTCGATGCCGAACGACGCAGCCACTCGCACGGCTGCCTGGTTCACCCACGCAATACGCAGCTCGCTGTCGAGACCGCATACGACATCTCCCACCGCATCGAGCAGCGGGCCAGCCGTCGTCCACGGCGATTCGGATATCGGAGGCGGCTCGGTCATGAGATGCGCTCAGGCGCGGGGAGAATCACTCGGCAACACTGCGAGTGTCGGCGCGACCACGCCGAAGCTGAACCTACGATTGGGAGCCCGCGAGGAGGACGATTGCAAGCAGTCTAGAAAGACACCGGCAAACCCGACGTGAAGATTCGGTCCGTTGTCCGAAAGTCCGGCTCCGGCAGATTGTCGAACCTTACCAGGTACCCAAGCTTGAGCGCGAGACGCCGGGACAGTGGAGCGACGAGCGCCGATTCACTGTTCAGCCGGTAGTCCTCGGTCACCTCGAGATTGGGAATCGCCTCGACGGTCTGCAGGAAGTACGCCGACTCGCTGAGCACGCGCTTGTACCAGAGTGCGCCACGTGCTGCCGGAAAGTCGAGCCCGACGCGCAGCAGGTTCGCGTTCTCCTCCCCGTCGGCCTTGCCGTATACCACACCGAACAGTTGCTCGAAGCGCCAGTAGCCGCGCGTGTGCACGAGTCGTTCGGCCACGTTCACGGTTGAGATACGCGTATTGCCGCTGGTCGACAAATAGCCGAGGTCGGTCGTGAAGCTGGTGGTCGGCGTATCCACCGGCGCGGCAGTCACCCGCGTGGCGCGTGAGGTTGGCGCAGTCTGCGCGAACGAGATGACGGGCAGGACCATAGTGAGCGCCGGCAGCATTCGGCGACAGAGAAACGGCATGAGCAGGTACTCCGCGTGACGGGACGAGCGAAACAACCGATCGCGGTACGAACGGCTGGCAGCGACTCGATGGTTCCGGCGTTCCCGAGTGAGCGCTCGGGCGGGAGCGTGCACGCGCGCCTCAGAACGAGAGCTGAATGCCCGTGGTGAATATGCGATCCATTCCCTGAAAGTCCGGCTCCGGCAGGTTGTCGTAGCGCACCTGATACTCGAGCTTGAGCGCCAGCGATTTCGAGATGGGCGACACCAGCGCGCTGATGGCATTCACGCGATAGTCCTCGCTCGTCTGGATGTTCGGCACCACCTCGACGGTCTGCATCATGTAGGCCTTGGGCGCGAAACCGCGTTTGTACCAGAGCGCCGTCCGCGCGGCCGGAAAGCTGCGATTGCTGCCGTCGACATTGCGCTGCTGCGTGAAGGAGCCACCCGCGTCGAGTCGCAGTGTGTCGCGCTCACCTTCCACCACGCGCCATACCAGTCCGAGATACTCCTCGGTGCGCTGCGCGACGCCGGAGAACCGATTCCGGTCGAAGAGCAATCCGGCGGCAAGCCCCATGGTGGCGCGCAGTGCATACTCACCGCCCATTCCCGCGCGGATGAAGTTGCTGTTCACCTCCCCGTCGCTCTCGCCGTACACGGCGGCGACGAACTGCTCGAACCGCCAGAAGCCCGATTTCAGGCTGAAGCGTTGTCCGGCGTTCACCGTGGTCACTTCCGTGTTGCCCGTGGTGGACACGAACCCCAGATCGGCGGTGAGCGAACGACTCAGCGGCGCAGAAACAGCTCGCATCGAGGCACGCGCGCGTTCGGTGGGGGGCCGTTGGGCGTCGGACGTCGCCGGCGCACACAGGAAAACCGCAGCGACGCTCGCGCTGGCAATCGCAGCGATTACCGAGGCGGATACAGAAGCGGAGCTCGAGGGCAGGATGGGGAGGCGCATTTCGCAACATAACGCGGTACACTTATCGCGTCGCGCATTTTTCGTCGTTCGACCACGTACGTCGCCGCTCCCGATCCGATCACATGGCATTCCATCAGACGCCCGTCTTTCCGCGCGGTTTTCGCTGTGCGAGTCGCAATGTTGGCCTCAAGCCGTCCGCGAAGGACCTGACGGTGTTCGTGAGCGACGTTGATGCTGCCGCCGCCGCAGTGTTCACACGCAATCACTTCCCCGGCGCACCGATCATCCTTGGCCGCGAGGTCATTCGCGCAGGACGCCTTCGGGCCATCGTTGCGAACAGCAAGGTGAGCAACGTGGCCACGGGAACGATCGGCGTGGAGCACGCGCGGCGCATGGCGGCGGCGGCGGCCACGGAGCTGGGCACGAGTCCGGAATCGGTCCTGGTCAGCTCCACCGGTGTCATCGGCGTCCCGCTTCCCATCAAGATGATCGAAGCCGGCATCCCTGGCATTGCGGCGGAGTTGCAGCCGGATCCGCTCGTCGGCGCCGAAGGCATCATGACCACCGACTCGCACCCCAAGGCACTGTCGCTCTCCGTCGAGGACGCGACCATCACGTGGGTCGCCAAGGGATCGGGCATGATCGAGCCGAACATGGCCACGATGCTGGTTTACATCTTCACCGATGCCGAGTTCGACGCAGGCACGCTCGACACCATGTTGCGCGATGCGGTCGCCGACTCGTTCAACATGCTCTCCGTGGACAGCGACACGAGCACCTCGGACACCTGCGTGCTGATGGCCAACGGTCACGCCGGCGCCGTACCTGAGCAGGCATTTCGCGAGGCGCTGCTCGCCGGGTGCGTGCGCATGACCGAAATCCTCGCGCGCGACGGGGAGGGCGCGAAGCATCTGCTGCGTGTGCATATTCGCGGCGCCGCAAATGACGCGGAGGCGCGCGTTGTGGCCAAGAGCGTGGTCAACTCACCACTCGTCAAGACAATGGTGCACGGCGCCGACCCGAACGTCGGCCGCCTGCTCATGGCGATCGGCAAGTGTTTCGACTGCACGATCCGTCCCGAAAGCACCGACGCGTGGATCAATCGGTTTCCCGTCGTGCGCGGCGGTTTGCGACTGCCCTTCGATGACAGCACCGTGCGCTCCGCGTTGCAGAACGACCTCGTGGAGCTCGAGGTGGAGTTGGGAGTCGCTGCGGGACGCGCGACGGCCTTCGGCTGCGATCTGTCCCGCGAGTACATCGACGAGAACGCGGCGTACTACTCGAGCTGACGTCGCGAACCGCCGAGTGCCCGCGCGGCCGACTCGGCGGCCTGCACGCCGTGCCACTGCGCTTCTTCAAAGAGTGAGAATCCGCTCAGGTCTGCGTGCGCCACGAACATGCGCGGCGCCGGAGACCACTGCGCCAGCGTTCGGTTGCGCGCGAGCATACCAGGCGTGGGACGCGCCATTGCGTGTCCCCACCGCTTCACATCGATGCGTGATACACAGTCGGCAATGTCAGGATGGGCGCGCGCGAGGTCAGCGAGGATATGATCGCGCCACGCACTCCATGGCCGCGCCTCGAGCCAGCGCCGCGCGTCGCTTCCCGGCCGATCGACGACGGCGTGATACCACGTCCAGACGCTCTCGGGACCCGGTCGGCCCAGGAACTGGTGCGTGGCGGAGACGTAACCCAGTGACTGGCTACCGTAGATCACGTTGTCCCAAGCGGGCGGCGCTCCGTGTTCTGCAGGACGACGGTCGAGTGTGATGTTGGCGACTATCCACGGCGCGTATTCCGTGTGCACCGGCACGCGTACCGTTGGCATCACGCGCGGCAGCACGAACAACGGAGCGGCCCAGACGACCACGTCACATTCAACATCCACTCGCGGCGTGCGCACACGCCACCGCTGCCCCACACGCTCGATGGCATACGCCGGCGCATTGGTGACAATGCGATCTCCCGCACGCCCGGTGAGATGGCGTACCAGAAACGCGTTGCCTTCCGGCCACGTGAGCGGCCCTTCTTCACCTGGATCACGCGCTGCGAAGTAATGCGCTGCGGCCCACGCACTCACCTGGTCGAGTGATGCGCCGTAGTCGTCGCGTGTGCCGTACTCCACCCACCAGCGCAGCGTGGGCGCGGAATAGCCGTTCGCATCGAGCCACGCGCGCGCGCTCATTTTGTCGAGGGCGAATGTGCCGGCTGCCGCGTCGCCTGCAGCATGAGGCGCACCGGCCAGTGGCACCCGAAAGGCGCCCGTCGCACGCCACTCGGCGACCTGCGCATCGAATCGCGCCCATTGCCGTCGCTCCGCGGCCGGCGCGGCGTCGAGCGGTTCGAGACCTTCGTGCCAGCGCCCGTGCTGCCACAAGCGTTCCTGCGGTGAGTGACACAGCGTGCGCTCGTCAAACGTACCGTCGTCGGCGAGCACGCCGATTTCACGCAGCAGCGTACGCACATGCGTTGCGTCGGGCGCGGGAACGGGCACGTAGTGCGCGCCCCAGGGAAAGCGCGTGATTGCGTTCGCGCCGCCTCGCGAGTTGCCTCCAGCGTCGCTCGCCAACTCCAGCAACAGCCAGTCGCGCATGCCGAGTGCATCGAGTCGCCATCCCGCCGACAGTCCGCCCATGCCACCGCCCACGATCACCACGCGCGCGCGACGCTGCTCGCGCCTGCCCGAGCCACTCGAAATGCGTCCATCACGCAACGCGTGACCAACCGCAGCGTCGTCTTCGACGAACCCGCCGTTGATCGGGCTCCCCCCTTTACGCGAGAGTCCAACCAGGGAGGGCGCGCCGTTCGCTGCGACGACATTCGGGGCTGCGCCATCCGCCACGGCACCGAGCGCGTTGCGCGCGATGACCGCAGCCGGCAGCGCCACCGCCAATCCCGCTGCGGCGCGCGCCAGAAACTCGCGACGCGATGAACGCCCACTGTGGTCGGACATCAGCGGTTGATCGCCTCCCACTCCTGCTCGTAGTAGCGCACCAGCACCTGATCGTTGAGTCGGTTGGGCTCGACGGGAACGGCGCTCATATCTACCGGAAAATCGAAAAGCGCCGGAATGGCGCGCACCGTGAGGTAGCGCAGTCCGTCAGGCAGCGAGTTCGGCGGCTGGTACGGTACGGCGCCCGCGAGCACAAAACCCCACTCGCCGAAGCTCGGCACATACACATGGTACGGATACGTACGCAGCCCCGCGCCCTGCAAGGTTGCGACGATGCTCCAGAACGATTTGCGCGCGAACAACGGCGACGTGGACTGCACGGCGAGATAGCCGTCGTCGGCAAGATGCTGCCGCACAAGCCGGTAGAACGCACTGGTGTACAGCTTGCCAACGTGATAGTTGGACGGATCCGGAAAATCGATCACGATGAAATCGAACATTCCCTCGTGCTGGTCCAGCCACACGAAAGCGTCTGCATTCACCACCCGCACCCGCGCGTCCAGCAGCGCGCTGTCATTCAACGCTGTCAGTCGGTCGTGTGAGGCGAAGAGCGTGGTCATGCCTTCATCGAGGTCCACGAGCGTGACCGCCTCCACCTGCGGATACTTGAGAATCTCCCGCACCGCCAGACCATCGCCGCCGCCGAGCACCAGCACGCGCCTGGCCATCGGCAGCGCTGCGAGACCAGGATGCACGAGCGCCTCGTGATAGCGGTACTCGTCGCGGGATGCAAACTGCAGATGCCCGTTGAGGAACAACCGGAGATCGTCCTTCCAGTTGGTGAGGATGATGCGCTGATAGCGCGTGTCGCGCGCCAGGATCACGGGATCGGCGTACATGCCTTCCTCCGCGAACGTGGTGATGGCCTGCCCCTTCCACAGACCGGCGCCGAGCACCAGCGCACTGAGCAGCGCCATGAGCTGCAGCGTGCGACGCTGCGGCAGCTCATGACGAAACAGCCAGGTGCTCCAGAAGCCCACCACGACGTTGATCAACCCGAACAGCAGCGCCGAGCGAATGAGGCCGAGTCGCGGCACGAGCAGCAGCGGAAAGAGCAGCGAGGCCGCGAGCGCACCGATGTAATCGAACGTGAGCACGTTCGCGACCACATCCTTGAACGAGAATCGCTCGCGCATGATGCGCATGAGCAGAGGAATCTCGAGGCCCACGAGAATGCCGATCAGCGTCACGAGTCCGTACAGCACAGGACGGAACGCGTCGGTCCACGTGAAGGCGAGGAACAGGATCAGCGCGGAGAACCCACCCACGATGCCCACGAGCAGTTCGATGAGTACGAAGCGCACCACCACACCACGCACGATGAAGCGCGACAGCCAGCTGCCGATGCCCATCGCGAACAGGTACGTGCCGATGATGGTGGAGAACTGCGTGACGCTGTCGCCGAGCAGGTAGGACGCGAGGGCGCCGGCGACGAGCTCGTAGATGAGCCCGCAGGCGGCGATCAGGCAGACCGTTGCGAAGAGCGCGGCGTTCATGCGGTGTACAGTTGCAGAAGCACTCCACCCGCCACGACTATTGCCGCGGCGTACCGCCCGATCACTGCCACCACACGGTCAGTGAATGGCCGCTGCAACGATGATGCCAAGGGCCAGCGCCGCCGAGCCCATGAGGATCGCGGCGGCCGTGTTCTTCTTCTCGCCGATCTCATGCCACAGCTTGCCCGGTGTGAGAAAATCGAGAATCACGAACGCGACCACGAAGAGCACCACGCCAAGTCCGGCGAATACCGCCGCCGCCAACACATTCTCCGTCAGGCTGTATTGCACAGGAATACCCTCTACTTGCCGCGGAGCGTGCGCCCCGGAATGTAGTATGGAGACCGGTACGAGCCGGGATTGGCGCGCACGGACTGCGGATCCACCACCGACGACTGCGTGCCCCCAAAACTCCAGCCACGGTATTGTGCCGTCGCGAGCAACGCGAGCACCGACACACCGTACATCGTATACAGCGCAGTCCTGATCATGCGCTCGCCTCATCTGGGGGAAACGAGAGGGTTGCGCCCTCGTGGTCACTTTCCATCCACCGCCGGTTCTCGAATCCAATAGCCGGCAGCCACGCGATCAGCGCGGGCACGAGCAGCGCAACGAGCGCCAAAACGAAGTGTGAGATCGCCGGAACGTCCCGGCGCAGCGTCACCTTGTAGCCGATGATTGAGCTGATCATCGGCTCACCGCCCTCAGGCGCGATGCGCAGCACGTAGCGGCCTGGCGGCACGGAGGAGAGGGTCACCTTCGCCTTGCGCGAGCCCTCGGTCCAGTTGCCGTCGCTGTCCACACCGGAATAGAAGCTGGTCTGCACGCTCGCGTCACGCGCCTGCCCTGAACTGTTGTTGATGAGCGCCAGCGCAAACCACACCCAGTCATTGTTGACCGTTGACTCGATCTCTATGCGCACATTGCTCGCGCGCCCGCGCAACTCGAACGGTTCGGTAACCAGCGCGTTGGCCTCGCCGGTGGTGCGATCGTACGAGAGTCCAGGCTGCTCGAACGCCACTTCATTGCGTGTGAGCGCACAGCTCCCCACCGCCATCACCAGCCACAGTCCCAGCAGCCATCCCGCGACTCCCCGAATCCGGCGCGCGCTGCGAACATGCGGATTGGGCTGGTTGGCGAACACCCCGGTCGGACGCGCATCGAGCGACGGCAGGTTGAACATGCGCGCCATCTCGGCGGGCGGCGTGTACTCGCCGCGCGACCACGTGGTTTCGTGGCGCGTGGATTCGGCGGACAGCAGGAAGGGCGGCGACGTGAAGTCGCGTGCGCGCACTTCGTCGCCAACGCGCAGCTCCCACGGGAACTCGCCGAGCGCCGATGTGGTGCGCGCATCGGCGCTCTGAAAGTGATGGAACTTGCGGTCGTCGTATCGGGCGTAGGGCCGACCATATCCCGAGTGTTCCGCCGGCGGACGACGCAGCTTCTCGATCACGTTCCAGTGTCCCTCGTACTCCGAGAGATAGATGAAGCCGTGATATGGATTAAAGCAGACGTACTCGGTCCACGAATAATCCACGCCTTCCACCCTGATCGTGACGCGCTGACAGCCGATCACCTCGTACGGCGCGCCGCCAATCGTGCCGCGTGTGCCGAGCGGGATGCGGGGAGCAAACGGCATGCGGCGCGCGTGTTCCTGCAGCACACGCAGATTCGGATCGAGCGCGTCAAGGACTGACCCGCACGTTCCGCACGCCACCGTCACCGCCCAGCCCTCGGCGTGCAGCGATATGCCCGCACCGCAGTTGGGACACGACAGCGATTCTGCCTTTACCATCCAGCGAACTCGCGCATGCCGGTGGGCGACAGTTCGCGCCACGATACATACTCGCCCACGAACAACCGCGCTGGCAGTTCGCTGCCGTCGAGCGTGCCGAACACCTCGTCTCCGGCGGTGAGATCGGCAAACCAGCAGAGATCGCGGCTGTTCGTGGTGAATGGCAACTCACCTTCCGTGCCGATGTACGCGGCCTGCGTGAGCGAGGTTACTACGTAGCGCTTGAGCGGCGTTTCGACGGTGTCACCCACCTTGAGCGTGGCCGGATCGGGCAGCGGGCGTCCCGGGGCGATTTCCTGGGTGATCGCGAACTCGAGTTGCGCGTCGGAGAGCCACGCGCCGTCGCCGTTGCTCAGCCGGCAGTACCACTCATTCCATCGTCCGCGTGACCACGCGTACGAGAGTCGTCCGACCACGACGAACGTATGCTCGCGCCAACGACCCTCCATGCCCAGTTGCACCGGCGATCCTGTCACCGGGAAATCGGCCTGCTGGCCCACCTTCTCGAGCGCGAGGTCGCGGCGCACCAATACCGACTTGCAGAAGTCGCAGGTGGTCTGCACGGCCTGGGCCCATCGAAAGCGAATCGCCGCTCCGCAGTTGGGACAGCTTGTGCCATGCGGCGCCGGAATCGTCATGCCTCGCCGACCGTCGAGTCGGTGGCGGGGTCGACCGACGCGTCGACCGGCACGTCGAACGGCACGTCGAACGACGCGTCGACCGGCACGTCGACCGACACGTCGAACGGCACGTCGAACGGCACGTCGAACGGCACGTCGAACGGCACGTCGAACGCGGCGGCGAAGCCGGCAGGCGGCAAAAT
The DNA here is from genome assembly GCA_038330215.1 of Gemmatimonadales bacterium. Lineage (GTDB taxonomy): Bacteria > Gemmatimonadota > Gemmatimonadetes > Gemmatimonadales > Gemmatimonadaceae > JAABRT01. The sequence continues at coordinate 8,762 of JBBQNT010000025.1, read as the reverse complement.
CGACGTGGAGTGTCGCGGCCGCGCTGCGTAAGGACGCGCCATGGAACGCACGACCACATCCTGCGCACCGAGCAGCTCGCCGAGCCTCGCCGACCAGTCCCACTCTGCACGAGGCGTGCAGCAGAACAGGTTGAGGCACGCCGAGCGGTGTTCGGGGAACGTGTGCACGGTGAGATGCGACTCGGCGAGCAGACAAAGCCCCGTCACGCCGCCCGGATCGGGGAACGTGTGCCAGAGCGCTTCGCCAACAGGATTGAGCGCGAGCTCGCGTATGATCGCACCAAAAAGCGATTCGAGACACGCAACGCTGCGGAGGCGCGCGGCATCGCAGCCGTACGCCTCCACCATGAACTCGCGTCCCGTCATTTCGCGCTCAGTGTGCAGGACATGTCACCGCGTGGGCGCGGCCGTTACGATTGCGCGCCGCCGCAGATGTTGCAGAACTTGGAAACCGACGGAATCGACTTGCCGCAGTGAATGCAGAACTTGGTTTCGCCCGCGACGGACGAGGGCGCAGCTTCCCCACCCGCTGCTGCTCCCGCCGCGGCCGGCGCGCCGGACGCTGCAGGCGGCGCGCTCGCACCACGAAACGCATCGGCCATCATGCCGCCGATACCGACGCCGGCGCCCAATCCCACGCCCATGCCCGCCAGTCCACCTTCGTTGGCGGCGGCAATCGGGATCGACTGTGCGGCCTGGAACTGCGCATACTGACGCAAGTCGCCCACCATGTTCATCGAGATGCGCTCGTCGAGACGCTTCTGCAGCTCGTCTGGCAACGACAAATTCTCGACGGTGAACGACGCGAGTTCGAGTCCGTAGGTGGCGAACTGCGGCATGAGTTCAGCGGCGATGATGGTCGCGAGCGCCGCCTGATTGGCCGCCATGTCCAGAAAGGGCACTTCGGATTTGGCGAACGCCGTGGTAAACGACGTGATCACCGCGTTCCGAAGCTGCGGCTCTAGTTCACTCGCTTCGTACTGCGACTGCGTGCCCGCGACGTTCGTGTGAAACGCGAGTGGATTCACCAGCCGGTAGCTATACACGCCATATCCACGCAGGCGGACGGCGCCGAACTCCTTGTCACGGATCGTGATCGGCTGCTGCGTGCCCCAACGCTGATTGGTCTGCAGCCGCGTGGAGAAGAAGTACAGATCGCTCTTGAACGGCGACTGAAACAGCTTGTCCCAGTTCTTGAGGTTGGTGAGCAGCGGCAGCGTGTTCGTGGTGAGCTTGTGCAAGCCGGGGCCAAATGCATCCGCCGCCTGTCCTTCATTCACGAACAGCGCCATCTGCGACTCGCGCACGGTAAGCGCGGCGCCGTTCTGGATTTCCATGTCGCGCATTGGGAATCGCTCCATCAGCACGCCCGGTCCGTCTTCGGTCCAGTGAATGACGTCGATGAATTGCTTCTTCAGGAAGTCACCGAATGACATGACCAGCCTCCAGGGCGGACAGGGTGCGAGGAGCGCCCACGACGAGCGCGTCGACCCTGATGTTAGGTCGACGCGACCCGTGAGGCAATCCGTCAGGCATTCTGCGAGGCAATCCGTGAAGTAATCCGTGTCGCGATTCCGAGCGCCCCTCGAGCGCCGTGCCGCAGAAACCGGTGGGACGAATCGCGCATCACTCCCGGTCGAGCTGGAACAGGAACGTCTGCTCCACGAGTTGCGCAACGGGCCGTCCGCCGACTTCCGCCGGCAGGAAGCGCGCCCGCCGAAGCGCCGTCTCCACCGCGCGGGAGAACAGTGCGTGGTCGGACGACACGACCGTCAGCCGATCAAGATCGACCCGTCCGGCGGAGTCCACCACGAACCGAACGCGCACTTCTCCGGTGATTCGCTGCGTACGCAGCAGTTCGGGATAGACGGGCGGCACGGTTCCGGGACGCATCGCCGCGGCCTTCTCCACGTAGCGCGCGGACCACACGTTGTCGCCGCTGCCGAGCGCGTCGGCACCAGCGCAGCAGGCCGCGCCCGGCGGGGCGTCAGTCGATCGACGCACGAAATCCGACGCATTCACCGGCGCGCGCGACAGGTCGATGGGCGGAATGTCAAGTGGCACGATATCTGGGGCGACGAGGGCGGGCGCTACGGACGCCGGCAGCGCGGCGGGCGTCGGGGCACTGGCAGACGCGCCCGGCGCCGCGAGTTCTGGTGGCTGTTCCACCGGCGGCGGCGCGACATACGCGATCAGGTCCGGCGCATTGGCGGGCGGCGCGACGTTCGCATTGGCGGTCGCAACCACCAGCGCTGCTACAGCCGCCGCGTGCAGCGAAAGCGATACGAGGGAGCTGATGCGACGACGGGGCGAGGTGGCGTTTGACTCGAGCAGCGTGGTAAGCATGCAAACCTCCGGAAGGTGAGCACTGCGTGAACGATGTGTCTGCCGGCTGCGACAGTCACTGCGCCACCATTGCACCTGAGCCTTACGCCAGCATGACGCGTGCATGAACCGGTCATGATGCGCGTGTGAAGGTTTCGTAAACGCTGCATGAAGCGAACGTGAACGCGGCATGAAGGAACGATGACGCTCGAAGCGGGGCGCCGGAGCGATGTATGAGCATACGCTGCGCGTAGGTCACGTGACCTCCGGTCAAGCGCTGGGTATTCGTCGCCGTTGCGCGCCGCTCGCGTAGCGTCAGCTCGCGGCAACGACGAGATGCACGCGCGTACCCCACGGATCCGCGAGCGAAATGCTTCCATCGTCATGCGCGCGCAGCTCAACACCGGCCGCCTGCGCGCGTCGTGTGACCTGCTCGCGTTCATCGTCGGTAGACAGCACAAGATCCCATCGCAGCAGCTGCGCATCGCCGGTCGCAGGCGGCCTCGCATTCGCGCCGGCCCAGGTGTTGGTGCCGAGATGATGATGATATCCTCCTGCCGAGAGGAAGCGCGCGCCTGGATACGTGGCCTGGGTGACGTCGAAGCCGATCACATCGCGATAGAACGCAGTGCTCGTCTCGAGATCACCCACATGCAGGTGCACGTGCCCAATCGTCGTGCCGCGTGGCAAGCCGTCATACGTGACCGACCCACCGGCGCGCACGAGCCCTGCCACGTCGAGAGGAAGCGACGCCATCTCCACTTGCCCACGCGACAAGTTCCAGCTCGAACGCGGTCGATCGGCGTACACTTCCACACCGAGTCCGTCCGGATCTTGCAGGTACAGCGCTTCGCTCACGAGGTGATCAGCACTCCCCACATGTTCGCCACGCGCGGCCAGGTGCGAAATCAATCGTCCAAGCGACGCGCGGTCCGGCAACAGCCACGCTACGTGGAACAATCCGAGCCGACCGCGACTCGGCATCGGTGATGCGCCGGGATGCTCGTGCAGCGTGAGCAGCGTTGTCGTGTCACCATGCGCGCCCAGACTGGCCACGGGACCTTCCGTTCGCAGCACCTGTGCGCCAACCGCGTCATGATACCAGGCGACCGACGCCTCGAGGTCGGCGACCTGAAGATGCACGCCCCCAAGTCGTGAGTGATCCGGGAGGCGGACCGCTCGCGTCATTGTGAGACGGGCGCCGGTCGCTCGACGGGGCGCGAACGGTCAGCGGCCCATTCATACCAGCTGCCGTCGTAGTTGCGCACATCACGAAAGCCGAGTTCGCGCAGCGCCATGGTGACAAACGCCGAGCGCACCCCACCCACGCAGTAGGCAATCACCGGACGGTCGGTCGTAAGCCCCTTGGCGCGCAGACGAGCGTATGCAGCCGACGATTTGTCGAGCAACCCATCGTCGTTGAGCAGTTCTGTCCACTCAAGATGAACCGCGCCGGGAATGCGACCCGTTCGCGCCGGAAAGTATCGCCGTGAACCGTTCCACTCGTCGAGACTGCGCGTGTCGAGGACTATGGCATCGTTCGCCTTGGCCACTCTAACATCATCGGCGTAGGCACGGAGCGACCTGTCCACATGAAATGCAAAGTCGCCCGCCGCGGGCTTGGGGGACGATCGCGTCCCTTTGCCCTCGTGCGCCACCCACGCCGCGAATCCGCCATCGAGTACAGAGACCCTGTCGTGTCCCAGATACCGCAGCGTCCACGCAATGCGCCCTTCCTCTCCCCAGCCCTCGGCCGCGTCGCCGTAGACGATCACCCGGCGCTGATTGCGCACGCCGAGTCCCGCGAAGTGATGGGACAGCGCCTTCAGGTCGTTCGTGAGTCGCCCGGTGCGTCCCCAACCGTCCCGATGATCCAGCCAGCTCACGTGCATCGCCAACGGGATATGTCCGCGGTTGTAGGCGCTCGCCGATCGTGCATCGAGCAGCGTGAGTGTGTCGGCATTCGCGGGCAGCAACTCGGCGGCCGAGATGAAGAGTCGGTCGCGCGGGACGGTCGCCCGGTGCACGCCATCGGGCACACGCGCCCCCGGCAGCATCAGCGAGGACGACAGCAGCAGCGCGGCCATTGGCGGCGACAGCAAGCGGGGGAGCATGCGAGGAAACTAGCCCACACCACCGCATGGCGCAGCATTGGCCCGCACAGATGCGAAAGGCCAGGAACAGGTGGTGCGCATGCTCACCGCTTCCTCAGCGTTTGCATGTGTCAACGAAAGTGGCCAGCGGTCAGTCTTTTTGACTGACCGCTGACCACGTTGGCGATCGGCCGGCATTCGGCCGATTACCGCACCGTTACCGGGTCACAGTGATCCGCGCGTAAATGTATCGGCCATTGAAGCCAAAGGGCGAGATCCCGCTGTACGGGAAGATGCCGCCATTGTTGGTGGTCGCCGAGTTGGCATCGGGATAGACGTCGAGCAGGTTGTCGGCGCCGAGCGTGAGGAGCACCGCACGCGGCAGCGAGTACGAGAGCGAGACGTCGGTGATCACCTTGGCGCTGTACGTGTTGTCCAGCGAGCCATTCGGATTGGTGCCGCGGGCCACTACTTCACCGAACCGCTGCGCACGCACCGTGAAGTCGAGCGCACGACGCGTGAGGTTCGCGGAGAACATCACGTTGCTGCGTGGCTGGCCGAGCTCGATGCGCCCGCGCTCGACGCGTCCGAACAACGCCTCACCCTGCGTGTTCAGCGCTGCCGGCGTGGGCTTCACATACGTCACCTTGTTCTCGGTCACGTTGTACGCGCCGGTCAGGCGGAGGAAGCCGAGTTCACCCACTTCCAATCCGTAGTTGGCGACGAAATCAGCACCCTGCGTACGCGTGTTGATGGCGTTGGTAAAGTACCGGCCTCCCGACACACCGGCGAGCCCGTTGGCCGCGAGCAGATTGGTCACCTGTGCACCGGTGAAGTTCTCGGAGAATACGATCCGGTCGCTGATGAAGATGTTGTAGTAGTCGGCGGTGAACGACAGGTTGCGCGTCGGTTCCACGGCAAAACCACCGCTCCAGTTGACCGACTGTTCCGGCTTCAGGTCTTCCGCGCCGAGCACGCGTGCGATCGGATCGCTCACGGGAAAGGTGCGCACGTCGAACGGCACGCCGTTGATGAAGTTGGTGGCGGTCGACGAGAACCACTGCTGGTGAAGCGAAGGGGCGCGGAAGCCGGTGCTGAAGGCGCCGCGGAGTTTCACCTCGTCGAGCAGCGAGTAGCGGGTGGCGAGCTTGCCCGTGGCCGTTCCGCCGAAGTCGCTGTAGTTCTCCGCGCGCGCCGCGACAGAGAGCAGCCAACGGTCGGTCACATCGTTCGAGGCCTCAATGTAGGCGCCCACGTTGTTGCGCGTGTTGGTGCCGGCATCGTTCGGACGAAAGCCCGGGAACACCTGCGAGCCAAGCGCACCCTGACGCCCGGCGTTTGGCCCGTCGACGACCCTGACACCGCCGTCGCGATAGGAGTCGGGGTCACCGTCTGTGATGTCGTAGCTCTCGTAGCGGAACTCGGCGCCCGTCGCGATCTGCAGCGGACTGCGCAGGCCGACGTTGAAGTCGCGCGTGAAGTCGACGTTCGTGGTGCTTTGGGTGAAGCCCAGCTGTCCGGCGTAGAACTCTCGCGGGCTCTGCGGCCCCAACGTGACATTGGCGGAGTTGACAATGTCGAACGCGAAGCTGTTGCGGCCAGCCACGGTGCTTACATCGTAGCCCCACGAGCCGATGTCGCCCTTCATGCCCAGCGTTCCCGAATAGTCCCAGATGGTTGATGTGATCAGGGGAAGGAAGCCATCGGGATACAGCGCGCGCACGGTGCGATCGTCGAGCGGGCGGCGGAAGAAGCCCGCGGCCTCACCGTCTCGACGACCGACGCCAATGTTCGAGTATACCTGTGCCCCGCTGCTGAGCGTCCGGCCGTAGTTCATGAAGCCGGTAACGTCGCGCACGTCGGCGTCGCCCTGACGGTGATTGATCGCGGGCGCGTTGCTGTTGCGCGCGTCGCCGGCGAAGTACTGGGTTCGCGTGTCGGGGAGTGATCGGTTCGTGGGCGCGCGGTCGCGAAATTCAGCGCCCAACGTCAGAAAGCCGGCTCCACCGAAGTCGGTGGAATAGTTGCCAGTCAGCTGCAGCACCTGGCCATCGCTGAGGTTCTCACTGAAGTTCTGCGTTGCCGCTGGTAGGTCGGGATTGCCCTCGAGCGTTGTCTGCGTGCGGCCGACAGTCGCCGAGAACTCTGCAGGGGCGTTCCCCTTGAGAATGATGTTGATGACACCGGCGATCGCGTCTGAGCCATACTGCGCTGCGGCGCCGTCACGAAGAATTTCAATCCGGTCGATCATGCTTGCAGGAATGGCATTGAGGTCCACCGCTGCCTGACCGCGCCCAATCGTTCCGTTCACGTTCACCAGGGCGCTCACGTGCCGACGCTTGCCGTTCACGAGCACGAGCACCTGGTCGGCGCCCAGGCCGCGCAGCGTCGCCGGCCGCACATGGTCGGTGCCGTCGCCGACCGTAGCACGCGGGAAGTTGAAGGACGGCGCGATCATCTGAATCATCTGCGCCGTCTCCACGCGTCCCGTGGCTTGCAGCTCTGAAGCGCTCAGCACGTCAATCGGCGCAGGCGCGTCGAGAACGGTCCGCTCTGCGGTACGGGTGCCAAGAACAGCCACGGCGCCGAGCGTGGTGGCCGCCTTCTGGAGCGTGAAGTCTTGGGTGATCGTGCCCCCGGCCACGATCGTGATCGAGTCGCTGGCAACGCCGTAGCCCACCAATCGCGCACGGATTTCGTAGCGTCCCGGGCGAAGCGAGATGCGATAGCCGCCGTCGCCGCGTGAGATCGTTCCGGACTGCGTACCGCTGATGAACACAGACGCGCCAGCAAGCGGCTGTCCTGCCTCGGTCACGCGCCCGGTCACGGTGCCGACCAGCGATTGCGCAGCCAGCGGCGAGACCGCCGTCATCGTCAACAGGGTGAAGGTGCGTACAATCTTCGAGGGTGATCGCATGCCTGCGTCTCCGGATGTGGAAGGGTCCATCGTGACCAGCACGGATACAATGCGCCTGAGGGCAACGATGCGGAAGGCACCGCCGGTGCCGTTCGATAAGGCGCAGGTGCTGCCTTCATGACGCGTTCCGGCATCACCATTGTTCCATTGGAATACGTCGCCTCTCTGAACAGCCCGCGGCGAAGGCTGCGCCAGCGTACCCCGAGCTACGTCTGCAGCGCTCCTGGCAACACCCTCGCGAAGGCGTGCATTTCCTCAGGCGTTCCCACGCTCACGCGCGCCCACGTGCTGTAGGGAGGGAAAGCGCGCCCCACCAGAAAGCCCTTGCCCTCGAGCGCCATTCGAACATCGTTGGCGGGCCGACCCGCTTCGAAGAAGACGAAGTTCGTATGCGATGCCACCTGGCGCCGACCGGTCTGCTCGATCGCCGCTCGCAGGATTTCGCGTCCTTCGCCGTTCTTCTGCACACACATCTGCTGCCATGCCGTGTCGGCCAACGCCGCAATGGCCGCGCGCGCAGCGAGTGCGTTCGGCACACCGGTGGTGAAACCCTGCATGCGCGCAATCACGTCCGGGCGCGCAATCGCGAAGCCGATACGACAGCCGGCCAGCCCGTGAATCTTGGACGCCGTGCGCAACACGATCACATTCTCGCCGCGCTCCACGAGGTCCTTCATGGAGCGATAGCCGGGTTCGGTGACATAGTCGTGATACGCCTCGTCCACCAGCACCATCGTGCGCTTGGCGGTGCTGCTGACGAAATCGCGAAGCGGCGCGTCGCCAACAAGTGTGCCGGTGGGGTTGTTCGGGTTGCAGACGAACACCAATCCCACGGCAGACGTGAGACGACGGTCCATGGCGTTCAGGTCGTGCGCATGCCCCTCGTCGAGCGGCACACGATGCACGCGACGTCCCATATGCGTGGCGTAATCCGACAACGCCTCGAACGTGGGATCAGCCGCCAGCATCTCGCCGCCATCAATGCCGTAGGCGAGCGCGGCGGTGCAAATCACTTCGCGCGATCCTTGCGTGATCATCACGCACTCGGCGCGCACTCCGGCATGCTTCGCAAATGCATCGCGTAACGCTTTGATCGACGGACTGCCATACTTGTTGTGCTCATCCCACGCATCGAGCAGCGCCTGCTTCGCGCGTGGCGACATGCCGTACGGATTCTCGTTGGACTGCAAACGCACCGGCCCCGCCGCATTGCGTTCGGTGGCGGCCGCACGCGCGTATGCGGCGAGTGTCTCACTGTCGGAAGACTCGGCGGCCAGCGCTGGGGGGAGCAACAGTCCGGCGCCGAGGCCGAGTGACGTGGTACGCAGCCACGAACGGCGAGAGATATCAGCGGACATGAACACGACCTCAACAGTGGAGGGAGACGCGTGAGCGATGGCAGGGGCAGCGATTCCCGAATGTGTGAC